>PLYU01000165.1 GCA_003153495.1 Myxococcales bacterium | reverse complement strand
GATCAGCTTGAAGTGCTGGATGGTCCCTTCGATGGTCGTGTAGACGTCCATCTTCTCGGGGAGCACGACCCGCGGGTCGTCGCAGTTGATCGGCCCGTCGTCCGACATCTTGCCGATGGACTGCTCGATGATCCGCCGGGACTGCCGGATCTCGCCGAGGCGGACCAGAAAGCGATCGAGGGTGTCCCCCTTGGTCCCGACGGGTACGTCGAAGTCGACCTCGTCGTACTTGAGGTAAGGGTGAGCTTTCCGGATGTCGTAGGCGACGCCGGTCGCCCGCAGACACGGGCCCGTCCAGCCGAGCGAGATCGCGTCGGCGCCGCTGATGGTTCCGACGTTCTCGAGGCGGTCGATGAAGATCCGGTTCTTGAGGAGCATCTTCTCGCCCTCCTCGACCAGATCGACGATCTTGGGCAAGGCAGCCAGGCAGAGGGCCTTGAAGTCGCGCGAGGGCGGCTGGGCCATTCCGCCGATGCGCCCGAACGAGTGAGTCAGCCGGGCGCCGGTCTCCTCCTCGAGGATGTCCCAGACCATCTCGCGCGCCTTGACGAACCATAGAAAGGGCGTGAAGGCGCCCAGCTCCATCGCCATGGCCCCCGTGCACGTCAGGTGATCGCTGACCCGCGCGAGCTCGCCGAGCGCCATCCGGTACCACTGGCACCGGTCGGGCACCGACAGCCCGCACAGCTTCTCGACGGCGAGGGCGTAGCCGACGTTGTTCAGCATCGGCGACACGTAGTTGAGGCGGTCGACGTAAGGGAAGACCTGCGCCCAGGTCCCTCGCTCGCACATCTTCTCGAAGCCGCGGTGCAGGTAGCCGATCTGTACGTCAGCCTTCACGATCGTCTCGCCGGACAGTTCGAGCACGATGCGTACGGTTCCGTGCATCGCAGGATGCGACGGCCCGAGATTCAGGTGCATCGGCTCTGCGGGGAGAGTCAGCTCGCTCTCGTCGAGATCGACGTCCAATGGTTCCATCGATCAGTTGTCCTCGGCTCGCGGGTGCGGATGACGACCGAACGGCATCCCTTCGTCGGGCCCGAACGGCGCGAGCTTGTCCACCGGCACCCCCGCCTCGTGCGCCGAGCGGTAGGCGACGAGCGGCTGCGTGCGCTGCGCCGGGTACGTCCTCCGGAGCGGATGCCCTTCGAACTCCGGATACATGAGGATCCGCCGGAGGTCGGGGTGACCCCGGAAACGAACGCCGCTCATGTCCCACGTTTCCCGCTCGAGCCAGTTCATGCCGGGCCAGACGGACGTCACGCTATCGAGCTCGGCGCCGCTCATCTCGTCGTCGCCGACGCGGGCCTTGAGCCTGATGCGATGCCCCTTGGACACGGAGTAAAGGTGCATGACGACCTCCATCCGCGGCGTTCGCTCGGGGTAGTCGACGCCGCAGAGGTCGATCGGCATGTCGAAATCGAGCGCCGGGTCTTCACGAAGGAACGTGCAGATCGCCTTCCACTGCGCGGGTTCTACGACCGCCGTGTCGTCGCCGAAGGCCGAGTGAGTCTCGAGGATGGCCGCGCCGAAGCGCTCCTTGAGCTTGTCGAGAACGAGAATGCTCACCGGTCGCCCCCGCTGGCGAGCGCCCGCGCCCTGGCTTCTTGCTCCTTCAGCGCAGGGACGAGGTCTCGCGGGTCGCTCGCGGACCGGCGCAGACGGACCAGCCGGTCGGCCTCTTGTACCGGGTCGAAGCGCGGCTTGACCGCACCCGGTCGCCGGTCATTCCTCGTGATCTTGTCCTGCAGCAGCATCAGGCCGTCGAGGACGGCCTCGGGCCTCGGAGGACAGCCCGGGATGTAGACGTCCGTCGGGATGAGCTTGTCGATGCCGGCAACGGTCGTGTAGTTGTCGTAAAATCCCCCGCTCGAGGCGCACGTCCCGAACGCGAGCACCCACTTGGGCTCCATCATCTGCTCGTAGACGCGCTTGAGGACAGGCGCCTGCCTCTGGCTGATGGTCCCGACGACCCACAGCAGGTCGCTCTGCCGCGGCGAGAACCGGGGCGCCTCCGCCCCGAAACGGGCCAGATCGAAGCGCGGACTCGTGAGCGCCATGAACTCC
This sequence comes from Myxococcales bacterium, assembly GCA_003153495.1. GTDB lineage: Bacteria > Myxococcota_A > Polyangia > Polyangiales > Polyangiaceae > Palsa-1150. The sequence continues at coordinate 15,526 of PLYU01000165.1, read as the reverse complement.
ATGCCGCAGCAGGCCGTCACGAACGGATAGGCGAACAGCGAGTACTTGCGCGCCCAGCCGAGGAGAGCGTCGACGCGCGTCGTCGCGAAGCCCTGCTCGCTACCGTCGAGCGCCAGCGATGTCACGTCTCCCATTCGAGGGCCCCTTTTCTCCAGATGTAGACCAGGGCGACGACGACGACGGCGAGGAAGCTCATCATTTCGCCGAGGCCGAGCCAGCCCAGGTCGCGAAAATGGATCGCCCACGGGTAGACGAACACCGCCTCGATGTCGAAGACCACGAAGATGATCGCCGTCAGGTAGAACTTCACCGACGACTTGATGTGCCGTCCCCCGGAGCTCTCGCTGCCGCACTCGAAGGGAGCGTACTTCTCCGGGCTGGGCTTCTTATGCCGGCCGAGGAACGTCGCAGCGCCATAGAACACGGAGGCGAGCGCGGCCGCGGTCGCGAGCATGAGGAACATCGGAGCGTAAGTAGCGAACAGGGACATGGCGTGCCCGCGGAGGGTGCGTCTGGAGGGCAAAGGCGCCCGGCCCATGCCACCCCGCGCAAATGCGGAATTTTTTTGTAGTCCCGGGGGCCTAGGGTGTCAATTGCGGGCTTAGTGCGACGCCATTCGGGCCTTCCAGGCGGTCAGCGCGATGCCGAGCGCCCCCTCGGTCGCCTGGAGCTCGTCAGCGAGCTCGCGCTCCCCGACACCAGCCTCGAGTGCGCTTCGCAGGCAGGCGTACGCCGCGACCCACTTCTTGCGACGCATGAAGGCCCTGGCCAGAGATGGCATGACCTCGGCTGGGGCGCCTCCGAACGCGAGCGCCCGCCGGAGCGGCGCGATGGCCTCGCCGGGCCGCTCGCTCTGGAGCAACGCCTCTCCCAGGCGCCAGAACAGCTGGGCGGCCCCGAGCCCGTCCTGGGCGTACTGGATCCCGATACGGAACACCTCCTCGGCCTGCTCCACCTCGCCCATGTGAACACATGCGCTACCGAGCAGCCCGAGCCCCTTGGCGATGAGGTCGCGGGCGTCAGGCGTGAGGAGCTGCCCTTCAGGCGTTCTCAGGAAGATGGCCAGGGGAGCCGGCCAGCTCCCGAGAACTTGAACGACCTTCTCCCAGTCGTCGCGCTGTGCCGCAGCCTCGGCCTCGGCCACGCTGGAGAGGTCGATCGCGCTGCGGGAGCCCGTGGCGGCCCGCTCGATCTCCTCGCGCACATGCGCACGGATGCGGGCGCGGAACGCGTCCAGCTCGTACACTTCCTCGGCGGCATCGTAGGCCACCACGAGCTGCGCTCCGTCTCGCTCGCCGAGCCTGAGCTTGCGAAGCGAATACCCGTAGAGCGGTGCAAGCAGCAAGTACCGCACGCCGATGTAGAGCTGGATGACCTCGACGTCCTGCTCTCGCGTCGGCTCGGGGGCGCGCCTCTCGTCCTCGACGAGCAGCGCCCCCACGAGCCGGCGCCGGAAGTCGGCCAGGGTGAGCCGCTGAGGCTCGAGGGCATCCTCCGAGTCCCTGGCTCCGGTGACGAAGTCGACGAGCGACTGGTCGGGGCTTCGTCGATCGACGGTGAGGGCTGTGATGCGGGCGCCCACGATGATGGAGAACGCGAAGAAGCGCTCTCCGACTATCTCGCACAGGGCTTGAAACGATCCGATCCCCTCGCCTATGCGCTCGAACCACCCGTCGGTGGAGACCGCATCGAGATCGAACTCGCGTTGCTTCGGGTCATTCATCGTGGATCTTGCGGGCTCGGTCTCGCCAATGGACGCACACCGGCATGACCGCACAGCCGTCGCAGCGACGGGCATCCCGGCGCGACGGGCAACGCTGGAGCATCCCGAGATGGCACAGGGAGAAATCGTACTTCGTCGGGTCCTGGGCGTCGAAGCGGGCGAGCGCCTTCGTGATTTCGACGGTGGTTCGCCAGGACGGGCTCGGGCGGCTCGACAGGCCCAGGTTCCGGGCGAGCTTGTGGATGTGAACGTCGACGGGGACAAGCAACCGCGCCGGGGCGACGTTCCACAGCCCAAGGTCGACTCCATCGGCGGGACGGATCATCCATCGCAAGAATAACAGGAGACGCTTATTTCCGCTCGGCCCGCGCACGTCGGGCAGGAGGTGAGCCGGACCCCGCCGGGGACCGGTCCGCCCGAGCCCCCCCGCCGCGCGAATGGCGTCACACCACCCGGCGAGGGCGTCGCGCAGGCGCGCGTCGTCGCTCTCGCTCGCGCGCTCCCGGTCGCTCCGGAGCAGCTCCGCCTCGAACCGAGCCCCCAGCGAGCCGTCCGCGCGCTGCACCCGGCGCGCGCCGGCGAGCAAGCGCGCTATGTCTTCACCCAGAAAGACGCGGTGTTTCCAGCCACGCAGCCGCCTGCGCAGGCCTCGCAAGTCGTCCGCCGCGCGGGACGGGACCGGACCGATACGCGCGAGCAGGTCCTCGAGCTTGGCGCGGATCGTCTTGACGTTGCCGAACGCCACGCACGCACTGGCGAGCGCGACCAGCTCCCGATCTTCATCGTGCTCGTACCGGTGCGCGAACGAGACCGGGTCCGCCGCCCTCCGGGCCGCCGTGTCGCAGCGCTCGCGCACGGAGTCGAGCGCCGCCTTGACGGGTCCGTCCCGCCGGGGGGCCTTTCGCCCCGTCACGGGAGCCCCGCGGGCACCCGCGACCTGGCGGCCAGTCGCTCGGCCGCCTCGCGGGCCGCCCGGGCCCGGTCGCGCCGCACGCGCGCGATCGCGAGCCACGGGTCGTGCCCATCGGTCGCCGCCGAGCGGGTCACGTACGTGTCCCAGTGACGCTCAGCCTCGCCCCAGGAGCGGGCCGCTTCACGCGGGTCGGCCGACGCGCGCGCCTCGGCAGCGTAGCCGAGTGCCAGGTACCAGTCGCGCTCCCATTCGGGCACGAAGAACACGTCCTCGTCGTCGCGGATGACGTCCCAGCCGCTCACGGTACGCGTCGTCATTCGCTGTCCGTAGGTGACGACCTCGGACCAGGTCCACGCGCGAGCTCTCGCGGCGGTCTTCACTGCGGTGCCGGAATCGCTGGCCCGGTCCTGGGCGACGGCCAGGTCCCAGAGCGCGAGCGCATAGGTCGAGTTCACCGGGGTCGAGCCGGAGAGCTCCTCGCACAGACGGATCGCCTGTCGAAACGTCGCCAGGGCGTCGTCGAGGAGCCCGAGACGCATCTCGGCCTCGCCCATGTTGATCAGCGGCACGATGCGCGCGCGGTCGTCGACCAGCTGCGCGATGTAACGGCGCCACGCCGCCAGCTCCTCGCGCGGGCGGCCCAGCCTCACGTAGGCGTAGACGAGCTCCGAGAGCGCCGACGTGGCCCCGTCGCCGTCGGGGGCCTCGTCGATGGCGGGGGCGAGGATGTCGGCCGCCTTGGCGTGCAGGTCGGCGCGGTGCTGGGAGCGCGCGAGGCGCTCGTACACTGTCCCCAGGTCGAGCCGGAGGCGTACGTCCTGACCTCGCGAGCCGTCGATCCCCGCGTCCTCGAGCAGACCGCGCGCCGCTTCGAGCCGAAGCTCCGCGTCGGGGTTCGCCTCGGCGTAGGGCGGCATGAGCCGCTCGACGCGGACGTGCAGGTCCCATCGAGCCCGCGCGACCGGATCGCGGGCCAGTTCCCACAGGTTCGGCGGGGTGTCCGCGTGACCCGGCGAAGACGCCGCGAAGGCGACGAGCCCTGCGCCGAGTGCAACCGCCCGCCTCATCGCCCCGGCCGCGCGGCCGGACGGCCGCGGGTGAGCGCGGCCAGGTGAGCGCGCGCGTGCGCCGCCCATGGGCTCGAAGATGCCCCGTCCAGGTACTCCTGCCATGCGTCGCGAGCTCCCCCGAGGTCCGTTGCCTCGAGGGCGATGGCCGCCAGTGCCGGTCCCTCGGCGGGGGCAACAGCCAGCAGCTCGCGCGCGCGCTCGGTGGCGAGCGCCCCTCTCGGATCCCCGTGCGCGCGATCGGACAGGAGCATGCGCGCCTCTGCCGCTTCGGCGCGGCGATCGAGCGCCAGGCCGAGCGCCAGGACCGCGACGGCCTCAACGTCGTCCTGGCTCCAGCGCATCGCAAGGCGAAGCGCCGCCACCGCCTCGTCGAGCGTCTCGTGTCCGCACGCCATGGCGGTCAGGCCGGCCTCGAGGGCGGCGGCGGCCCGTTCGGCGATGGAAAGCGAGCCGGCTCTGGGGAGGAGGGCGCGATACGCTTCGACCGCCTCATCAGAATGCCCCGTCCTTGCCAGGACGCGAGCCCATACCAGGAGGACGACGGGCTGGTCGAGAGCCCGCGGGTCGCGCGCCCTGCCCTCGCGGAGCGCCGCCAGAGCCAGGTCGGGTCTGCCGAGCGCAGCGAGCGCCCTGCCCTCGAGCACTCGAGAAGCCGCTCGCCCGGGCAGCAGCCGCTCGGCCTCGCGCGCCATTTCCAGCGCTGACTGCGCCATGATTGCGGTTCCCGCCAGCCTGGAGGACGAGCCGGCGATTGCGTCGCAATACCGGCGCAGCTCCGGGAGTTTTGCGCGCTCCCAAACGTTGGCTGACCGGCCATGGTCGTCCGCGCACTCGGGCGGGCGCACGCTCGACCAGGCGCCCGAGGCGAGCAGGCTGACGGCGAGCGCTGCGGGCGACAGCACCGGTCTAACCCTCGAACGGATCTCTCAGGGCGATCGTCTCGTCCCGGCGCGACCCGACGCTCACGAGCACGACCGGGCACCCGGCGTCGCGCTCGATTCGCTGAACGTACCGCTGCGCCGCCTCGGGCAGCGCAGCCATGGTCCGCGCCGACGCGAGGTCCTCCTTCCAGCCGGGCATCGCTTCGTAGATCGGCGTCGCCCGCACGGCGTCGTCGATGGGGAACTCGTCCGTCGTTCCCCCGGCGGTGCGGTACCCGACGCAAATCTTGACCTCGTCCAGCCCCGTCAGCACGTCGAGCTTGGTCAACGCGAGCCCGTCGAGCCCATTGATGCGGACGGCATAACGGAGAGCCGGCAGGTCCAGCCAGCCCGTGCGTCTCGGGCGCCCTGTCACCGAGCCGTATTCGTCTCCACGCTTGCGCAGACGCTCGCCGAGGTCGTCGGAGAGCTCGGTCGGGAACGGGCCGCCGCCGACCCGAGTACAGTACGCCTTCACCAGGCCGATGACGGAGTCGATGCGCGACGGGCCAACCCCGACGCCGGTGCACGCTCCCCCCGCGGTGGCATGCGACGACGTCACGAACGGGTACGTTCCGTGATCGATGTCCAGGAGCGTCCCCTGCGCGCCCTCGAAGAGCACACGCTTCCCGTCGCGCACCGCTCGCTCGACGAGCCTGGATGTCTCGGCGAGAAGCGGAACGACGCGCGGCGCTATGGCGCGCACCCGGTCCATGACCTCGGCGACCGAGGGCGGCGCTCCGCCGAGCGCGCGTATGGTCGGCTCCCAGCATGCGAGCGCGCGACCGACCAGCTCCTCACACTTCGCGAGGTCCCGGAAGGCGCCGAGGGGTATGCCCCGTCGGGCGATCTTGTCCTCGTAGCAGGGACCGACCCCACGCTTGGTCGTGCCGAGCGCGTCCGGTCCGAGCTCGCGCAGCCCGTCCACGAGGACGTGGTACGGCAAGATCGCATGCGCACGATCGCTCACGGAGAGCGAAGCGGCCCCGCGCGCGAGACCGCGACGTGCCAGCTCGTCGAGCTCCGTGACCAGGCTCGTCGGATCGATCGCCATGCCCTGAGCGAGAACGCACGCGGTTTGTGTGCGCAGGATCCCGCTCGGGATCAGCCGAACGACGAGCTTTTCGTCGCCGACGACGAGGGTGTGACCGGCATTGGGGCCGCCCCCGTAGCGCACCACCATGTCGGCATGCTCGGTGAAAATGTCGACGATCTTCCCCTTGCCCTCGTCGCCCCACTGCGCGCCGACAACGACGACGGCGGTCATTTGGTTCCTCTTTCTCCCTCGGCAAACGGCGCCGCAATGCTAGCGCCGCTGGTGGCGTCGACCCAGCCCGGCGTATCGAGAAGATGCGTGAATCCCCATGCTCGGGCCCAGGCGAGCGCGCTCACACGGTCGGACACAGCGACCGCCGTCGTCCCCCGGGCGCGGAGCTCAAGGACGCGAGGATCGTCGGGCGGTCCCACGACCACGACTCGCGTGGGACGACCACCGACCACACCGGCAGCGTGGAGAGCCTCTCCGGCCCGGTCCAGATCCAGAGCGAACCCGGCCGCGGGCGCGTCGAACCCGAAACGGGCCAGGAGTTCGTCGTAGCGGCCGCCCGATCCGACCGCGTCGCCTGTTCCTCTCGCGTAGGCATGAAATATCGTCCCAGTGTAGTAAGCGAAACCGCGAACTTCGCCCAGGTCGGCTGTCACGTGCGGACCGAGACCTCGCGCGACTGCTGCGTCGAACAGGGCCAGGAGCCGCAGCGCCGCGGCATGGGCGGGAGTGCTTGCCAGCCTGCCCGCCCCCTCGACCAGCGCATCGCGCCCGCCGTGAAGCGCCGCGAGGGCGCGCAACGCCTCCGCATGCGGGGGCCGCGTCTCGGCGCAGGACTCGGCGATCTCGGCGTCGTCCTTCCGCGATATGGCGCCCGAGAGCCTCTCCTGCGCCTCCGGCGACAACCCCGCGAGGAGCGCTCGGACGACTCCTGCGTCGCCGACGTCGACCGCGAACCGCTCCAGGCCGAGGGCGCGGAGCGCGTCGGTCGCAAGCGCGAGCAGCTCGAGGTCCCCGTCCGGTCCGGCCACCCCGGCGAGCTCGACACCGACCTGCGGAATCTGTCGGTGCTTGCGCGCTCGTCCGCTCCGTCTCCTGAGCACGGTTCCTTCGTAGCCCAGGCGGAACGGCGGCGGTCGCTCACGCAAGCGCGTGGCGATGATCCGGGCGATCTGGGGCGTCATGTCGGGTCGCAGCGCCGCCACCTCGCCCGATTCCGGCTCGATGAACCTCAGCACGTCGGCCGGATCGAGCGTCCCGAGCCCCCGCTCGAGAACTTCCGCGAACTCGAACACGGGAGGCGTCACGGGGGCATATCCGTGGAGAGCGAAGCAGTCGAGAGCGGTGCGCGCGAGCGCGCGCCGGTCGGCCGCCTCCTCCGGGAGGAGGTCGCGCATGCCGGCGGGGAGCGGATGCTCGAGTGAACGCGGTGTCCCTTGGGGGGGCATGGGCTTCTCGCGCGAGAGGTAGCGACATCGAGCTCGTGCGGTCAACCGCTTCCGCTCCCGACATGTGAAACTGCATCTGTCGCCAATCCAACAGCCCCCGGAGGCAGAATGTTCAATGGTTTCAGGCCCGGGTTCTGCGGCACGAGCGTCGCAGACAACGGTGACGGCTTTCACGCAGCGAGTTCCCCCGCCAGCATCGCGCACGACGACCCATCTGGAGCGACCATGCCCTTCTCCGTCGACAATTCCACGCTCGAAAAGGCAGCCCGCGGTGATTCAGCGGCACTCGGAACGCTGGTCACGGCCCTGCGACCCCGCATCGAGAAGCAGCTCCTGCGGTACCCGATGTCGGACGAGGATCGCCGCGACATCGCGCAGTCGACCCTGATGCAGATCGTGCATCGGCTCGGTTCCTTTCGCGGCGAGTCGAGCTTCTCGACCTGGCTGTTCCGGGTCACCGCCAACGAGGCACTGATGATGATGAGGGCCCAGCGCCGGCACCGGGCTCGCCTCGTCGAGGGCCTCGACCTGGAGGACCTGGGGAGCTTGCCGGCAGCGAACGATGCGGCTGTCGAGCAGCGAGCGGACGCCAGCGCCGCGGCCAGTCAGCGAGACGCCTGCGTGCGCCGCGCGATCGAAGAGCTTCCGACCGACTACCGGGACGTGGTTGCGCTGCATTACAATCACGACCTCGGCCTGCAGGAGATCGCCCTCCGCCTGTCGACCACAGAAAGCGCAGTCCGCTCGCGCCTCCACCGGGCGCGCTCCCGACTGCGCACGATTCTCGAGCGCAGCCCCCTCGGACAGGAGACCGCGGCCGCGTGAACCGCCCACGGCATCCTGCCGTCGGGGGTCGGCCGAGCGCTCTATCCATTCGTTGTGCTTGACGGATCCGCGCCAGGTCGGGCCCCGACATACCCGACGAAGAATGGCCCCATCTTCTCGATGAACTCGCTCGTCTGACGGGTCTTGCGCATCGCCTGGACGAGGTGGGACAGCGGGTGAAGATCGCGCCCCACGAGGCCGATGACGAATTCATTGTCACCGGCATCCAGCCCGTAACAGGCGAGGCGGACGTCGTGCGCGAGCTCCTGCGCTCCGTAAGCCATGCCAATCTGGGCGTGCTCACGCAGGATCTGGGACTGGTCGTGGGGCTCGAGACGCGCAAACGCCGCGGTGCGACGCAGCGGGTACCACACGTGCCAGGGGTGGCCCGCGTGCATGATGTTCTCTACGGGTCGCCGCAGCAAAGCCCACTCGAGATCCGGTTCGTGTCCGGTGCCGTACGTGCGACCGATCATCGACCAGCCGGGGCGCGGCTCGAGGCTCGAGAGCGGACCGGTGGCGAAGAGCGGGCGCACCGTCCGCACGAAGTGGGCGGGATCGGGGCTCCAGGTGAGCAGGCCGAGCCCGCGCGGCGACATGCCGTCCGCATACACCACCGCGGGGATCTGCGCCTTCGAGCAGGCATCCGCGACTTCACTGACCATGCCGTCCGCCGGATGGCCCGCAGGCGCGTCGAGCACCAGGAGCTGCATGAAGAGGCGCCGGTCCAGGGTCTGACGAGCGCCGTCGCGCTTCCCGCCGGATTCCAGGACGTCGATCGCGGGCAAGCCGGGTTGCTTGAGGTCGGTCATCGTGAGGACGCCAGGCTAGCAGGCTGCCGCGAGAGCAGCCTGCTCGAAGCCGCGCGGGAGCAGGAGCCTTGGTCTACTGCGGCGGCGGGACGTCAGCCTTGACGTACACCTCGCGAAGCGCGGCGCGCTTCGCCTGAAGCGCGTCCACCATCGGTCCGAGCTTGCCGGGATCGCGCGCGAGGTCCTCGCTCTCGCCGGGATCCCGCGAGAGGTCGTACAGCTGATACTGCCTTCCGCCGAGGTGAATCAGCTTCATCCCCGGCGTGGCACCGTGAATGATGCCCCGCCGCATGTGAGTGTACGGTCCGTCGGGCATGTCGATGTAGACGTCGCGCTCCTCGTAGGCTTCACCGGGCTTGGCCATCACATCGGCCATCATGCTCCGGCCCGAGAGCTCGCCGGGGGCGGGTTGCGAGACGCGCATCAAGTCGAGCAGGGTCGGGACGAGATCGACGACGGAGCGCTTGACCGGAACCCGGTGAGGACGCGTTCCGGGCACGCGAATGAGCAGAGGGACGCGCACCAGAGGCTCCCATATCTCGAAGCCGTGCTGGAAGCCCATCGAGTGCTCGTTCATCGCCTCGCCGTGGTCGCTGGTCAGCGCGATGACGGTGTCGCTCCCCCAAGGCTGACGCCCGACGTAGTCCAGCAGACGGCCGACGGCCCGGTCGGTGAACCAGACCTCCCCGTCGTACGCGGCCCGCATCCGCGCTCCAGGCGGGCGTGCCGGGTCGGTGAAGTCCGGCGCCCCTTCGTGGGCGACGTACTGAAGGTGCGGGTCGAAGTAGTGCACCCAGAGGAAGAAGCGACCCGCGCGGGCGTGCGCGTCGAGCAGCTTGATGGCGGCGTCGGTGAGCTCCGGGCTCGTCGAGCTCGTGTCAGTCTCGCCCTGGCCCGTCTTCGGAACCGCGGAGAGGTCGAAGACGTCGAACCCCTTGGTCAGCCCCCACGACTCGCGGAAGTACCAGTGGGACGCGGCCCCCATGGTGAAGATCCCCGCATGCCGGAGCCGGTCGGCCACGAACGTGTTGCCCGGAGCGTACTTGTTGAAGTGCCCCCCGTCGCGGACCGTCTCGCTCGGGTACTTGCCGATGAGCATCGGGGCGAGCGCCTTCCCCGTGTACGAAGCCAGCGAATACGCGCGCTCGAACACCACGCTGTTCTTCGCCAGCGCGTCGAGGTTCGGCGTGGTCGGCTTGTCGTACCCCAGGAACCCCGTCTCCGACGCACGCAGCGTGTCGATCGTGATGAAGATGAGGTTGTAGTCTCGATCCGCCTGGACCGTGGCCGTCGCGGCCACGGGTTCGACTGCCTTCGGGAGCGGGAGGTCCGCGCCGGAACAATCCTCGTCGATCCCGTTACCGGGGATCTCCACCGCGAGCGGCGAGATGTTGGGGTCGTGATCGTTACAGTCGCCACCTCCGAAGTACGGCGATGCCCCATCGTGGTCGCGATCGGTGACCTTCCGCGCAAGTGCCAGCGCGATACGCCCGAGCGGCGCATGGCGCTCGATCGTCCGGGCGACGGCGGGATCCCGCTCGAGCGCGACGGCCTCGTGCGCCGTCAGGTACGGGGGCACCGCAATCGCGAGCACCCCCACCGCTATCATCGCTCGGCGCGCGCTGGCTGCGCGGAAGGCGATGGGCGCCAGCCAGGCACAGGCCACGATGGCCGCCAGATCTCCGACGGGGCGGAGATCGAGCTCGCTGCGCTTGAGCACGCCGAAGATGGCGAGAGGGCCGATCCCCTCCCCACCCGTGTCTCCAGCGCGCACGCCGACGGCGACCACCACGATCGCGAGGCCGAGCGCCACACCCCCCGTTACCGTGGGGTCGACGGCGCGTGGCCACCGGGAGGCCGCCGACGCGAGCGCGCGCCGGAGAGCGGGCAACAGGGCCAGCGCGCCCCCGCAGAGCGCGATGAGCCACACGACGGACGTCACGGCGATGGCCGCGCCGGCTTCGGCCGGAACCCCCCGGGCAAGCTCGCGGCGCGCGGCGGACGCGATCGCGACGAGCCACGTCACCGCGATCGCCGCTGCCAGAGGCGCCAGGGCAGCGGTGCGCGAGCGGGCAAGCAACGGCTCACCGCGAGCGCGCGCCAGGTACTCGGAGGGCGCAAAGGGCCCTTGCGGCTCGAGGAACAGCGACGCGGCCGAGGCGGCCGCTCCCGCGACCAGCGCAAGGGGAGCGAGCACCCCCAGCTCGCCCAGCACGAGCGCGCTCATCTCGACCTGAGCCGACGAGCCCTCGGCGACCGCGGCCATCCGGGACTCGACGAACGCTACCCCGACGGCACCGAAGACTGCGCCTCCCAGCCCCCAGATGATTCGACCGATGGAGCGGACCACGGGGTGAAACCTAGTCGCCGGGACGCGGCGGGTCGAGGCGCCCGGTGCAACGGCCGGCGCTACCGCTTCGCGCGCGCCAGGGGGTGCGCCGCGTCATACACCCGCATCAGGTGCCCCATCGACACGTGCGCATAGCGCTGCGTGGTCGACAGGGTGGCGTGACCGAGCATCTCCTGGATGGCACGAAGGTCGGCCCCGCCGTCGAGCATGTGGGTCGCGCACGTGTGGCGCAGGGCGTGCGGGTGCAGGTCTGCCCGCCCCGCACCGGACGCGCCGTAGCGATGGACGACCTCCCAGACCGCGCGCGTGTAGATCGGCGCGCCGCGGACCGTGAGAAACAGCGTGTGCGGGTCCTGCGTCCTGCGCTTGGGATGGACGACCAGGGGCCGCTGCTCCAGCCAGCGAGAGAGCGCCTGCACGCACTTGCTCCCGAGCGGAACGAGGCGCTCCTTGCGCCCCTTGCCGAGGACGCGGGCGCTGGCCCCCGCGAGGTCCACGGCGTCGAGCCTCAGCCCGCAAAGCTCGCTGACACGCAGTGCCGACCCGTACAGAAGCTCGAGAATGGCGCGGTCCCGGGCACCGACGGGGGTGTCCGAGGGGGGTGCCTCGACGACCTCCTTTGCCGCGTCGACCGACAGGAGGGTGGGCAATCCCCGCCTCACCTTCGGCGTCGCCAGCTCGTCGGCCGGGCACGTCCGGATGAGCCCCCGACGCCGGAGCCACCGCATCCACGTCCGCACGGCAGCGACCTTTCGCGCGATCGAGCTCGCCGCGTGCGTGCGCGCGAGCAGGCCTAGCCAGGTTCGCAGCAGATGCACGTCGACCTGGCGCACGTCGTCGGCCCCGGTCGAGCCTCGCTCCTTCATGAACTCGGCCAGCCCGGCGATGTCGTACCCGTATTCGCTGATCGTCCGCGGCGACGCGTGCCGCTCGGCCTCGAGGTGCTGGAGAAACGCCGCTAGAGACTCGTCGAGCGTCACGCAGAGAGCGTTACGTTCCAGCGCTCCGGGGAGCAACTTTCCCGCGCCCGTCACCCATCAGTCTGTCGAGCCGTCCTGCGGGGCTCCGCTGGAGCTGCCCGAGGACGCACCGCCAGCGCCGCAAGCTCCACCGGTCGCCTGCGTCCCATGGCAAGACTGCGCCGGAACGAAGGTCGTACAGTCCTGGCAAGTGGTGCCGAGCGCACCGCAAAGGTTGTCCGCCGTCCCGTCCAGGCACTTGCCGTTCAGATCGAAGCAGCCGGTGCACGCGTGCACGACGCCCCCGCTGCTGCTGCCGGAGCTGCCTCCGCTGCTGTTCCCGCTGCTCCCGGACGATGAGGAGCCGCTGGAGCCGGTGTCGACGAAGAACCCCCCGGAGTCGCTCGAGCCGGAGCTGGAGGCCGGGGTGCCGCCATCGACCGGTCCGCCGGGGACGAAGACCGAGCCGCTGTCGCCACCACAGCCGCACAGCCAGATGGGCACCAGGGCTAACAGGGACGCTGCGGAGATACCGAGGGTCGAGTTACGCATCGCTCACCTCTGGGGAAGAAGGACAGGGCGGGGCCAGGTGGCCCCCCTCATCCTTATCAGTATCCCAGCCGACTTGACTTCGTGAGCCCGTTTGGACCCACTACTCACATCACATCTGGAGGTCGCCATGATGAAAGCCGCCCAATCCCGCGTCATGTCCAAGCGGGCTCCGCTGGTGTTCGCCGCGTGGATCACGTGGGCATCGACCGCCGCGGCGCAGACCGCGCCGACTCCGTACACTGCGACCTGGGCCTCGATCGATTCGCACACCGCGGCGCCCACGTGGTTCCAAGACGCGAAGTTTGGCATTTATTACCACTGGGGAGCGTTCAGCACGCCCGCGTTCTATAGCGAGTGGTATCCAGGTTACATGTATGACAAGCAAAACAATAGCGGCGGCGTGTATCAGCACCACATGCAGGTGTACGGCGATCCGTTCAGCGATTGGCCGTACCAGAAGTTCCTCATCGGCGCGAACGACAAGATGGGGCGCTTCACCCTCTTCGCCCCCAAGCTCGTCACGAACGGCGGCCAATGGGACCCGGACGCATGGGCGACGCTCATCGCCAACTCGGGCGCGCGGTTCGCCGGCCCGGTCGCCGAGCACCACGACGGCTTCTCGATGTGGGACAGCAAGGTCAACCCGTGGAACTCGGTGGACTACGGACCGAAGCTGAACTTGGGGGCCCTGCACGCGGCCGCCATTCGCAAGAAGGGGCTCAAGTTCTACATGTCGTTCCACACGGCATACAACTTCATGGGATATTGGCAATTCGTGCCGCCTCAGACCGATCCCAAGCTGCAGCAGCTCTTCGGGCAGCTCCCCAAGGACCGGGAGGAGGCCATCTGGCTGGAAAAGCTGAAGGAGGTCATCCACGAGCTCTTGCCAGACATCACCTACCATGACGCGAGTCTCAACGGGATCAGCGAGACCAACCTTCTCGCATACTGTGCATATTACTACAACGCGGCCGTGGCCAAAGGCGTAGAGGTGGTCATCCTCGGCAAGGACGGCCTCGTCGACGACCATGGCACCCATCCGGGCCAAGTCTACGATTACGAGCGGGGTGGCACGAGCGGCATCAAGACTCCGTACTGGTCGACGGATGACTCGGTGAGCCCGCAGACGTGGGGTTACGTAGACGGCATGACGTACTACACGGAGAACGAGCTGTTGGACTCGTTCGTCGATCACGTGAGCAAGGGCGGCACCGCCCTCCTGAACATCGCGCCGACCGCCGACGGCACGATTCCTCAGGCGCAGCAGGACATCCTGAACGCGTTCGGGTCGTTCCTCCATCAAAATGGCGAGGCGATCTACAAGACTCGAACGTGGATCAACTGTTGCGAGGGCCCGACCATGATCAGCGGCGGCTACTCCACGTTCCTGCCGACCTTTACTGCAAGCGACGTCCGGTACACCAGATCGCAGGACAGCGATGCGGTGTACGCACTGGTCGGGGGCTGGCCTGGCAGCCAACTGACCTTGAAGACACCAACGACGAGCGCGTTCCCGGTCGGAAGCGGCAAGGTGTTCCTGTTTCCGACCATCGGGGGCACGGCGACCAGCTTGACCTTCACGCAGGACGGCTCGGGCCTGCACGTCACGTTGCCGGGCACGGCCCCATACCCATCGCCCGTCTACGCGTTCAAGATCACCAAGAGCGGGACGGCACCGATGACGTTTGCGCCGTGGCCTCCCGACAGCGCAACAGCCGAAGCGTCCGACGCCGGCGCCATCGACGATGCCGGCGGCGCACCTGACGCAAACGCCATCGACGGTGCCGGCGGCGCACCTGACGCAAGCGCAGGAGGAGACGGGGCCCTCGGCGGGCAGGGTGGCTCGGGCTCTTCCGGAGCTCAGGAGAGCCCTTCAAGCCCGGCCGCCAGCTCCGGGTGCGGCTGCAGCACGCCAGGCAGCCGTGCACGAGCGAACGAGGGACTGCTGACACTGCTCGGGTTCGTCGTCGCCCGCGCCTTGCGGAGGGGCAAGCATGGCGCGGGCGGCCCGGGGCGGGTGGAGACCCGCCGCAAGACGCTAGGGCGATACACGCCGCAGCCCCCCCCGTGTCCTCTACTTCGCCCGCCACGGTGAGACCGACTGGAACCACGTGGCGGGGTGCGGGCAGGGGCACGGACGAGGTGACCGCAACCACAAGATCATCCGCGGCTCTACGACGCGCCCCGCCGAACAGGTACAGGTGACCGAGGCGGAGCGGGACGAGTGCCTGCGCCTGTTGCGGGTAGGTGAACCGCCGCCTGGTGCGGCTGACATGCCCCCTCGACGGCAGGCGTGTCGCAACGGCGCCAAGCGAGAGACCGCGGGCGCGAAGCTCGCAAGCGTCCCATCACAGCGGAGACCGCTGGCAGTCGGGTCGACAGTTCGGCGACCGCTGCACCTCCCCGGCGCTTTCGTCCGGTACACTCCGAGCTTCCGATGCGCAGGATCTTCCGACGCCTGGCGTCGCGCAGCGAGCGCCTCGGCGAGCTATGGGAGCTCGCGAAGAGCGAGCGCTCCAGCCCGCCGCAGACGGGCCTCTCGGTGGCGGTGGGCGTATTCTCGGCCTGCACGCCGTTCATCGGTTTCCACATGTGGATCGCCCTGGGACTCGCCACGGCGCTCCGCCTCAACCGCCTCTGGGCGTTCATCGGCTCGCGCCTGTCGGTCGGTCCGGTGTTCGCAGGCATCGTGTTTTGCGAAATCGAGAGCGGGCACCGGTTGCGCTCCGGCCACTGGATGCCGCTCGCACTGCGAGACGCGGTCGCGCACCTCGGGGACCTGATCGTGGACTGCCTCGTCGGCACCCCCATCGTCGGGGGTGGCATCGCGGCGGCAGCGGGACTTGCGGCATACGCCCTGGCCCGCAGACGGCGGGCGCTGCGCGGCTAGCCCTACCTTCGCAAAGAGG
>PLYU01000090.1 GCA_003153495.1 Myxococcales bacterium | reverse complement strand
GCGGTGCCCCTCCGGGAGGCTACGGACCGCCGGGTGGCCCCTACGGCGGCCCGCCGGGTTACGGCCCGCCGCCCGGTGGCTACGGTCCTCCTCCCGGCGGGTTCGGGCCCCCGGGCGGGCCGATCGGTCCGGTGGGGCCTCAGGTCAATCCGCTCGCGATCGCGTCGATGGTCCTCGGCATCCTGTCGATCCCGGCGTGCTGCTGCGCGTTCGTCGGAACGCCGCTCTCGATCGCGGCCGTCGTTCTCGGGATCGTGAGCATGCAGAAGATCAAGAGCCAGCCCCAGGCGTATACGGGCGCGGGCATGGCCATCACGGGCATCGTGACCGGCAGCTTCGGTGTCCTGCTCTGGATCGCGGCCCTCTTCACGACGTTCGACGACGGCCTGCGGGCCCGTTTCCTCGGCGGGTTCTGAGCGGATCGTCGATTGACCGTCGATTGAGCCAGGCGACCGAAGACAAGGCCCGCACGGCGGGGCGCGGCGGCATCGCCGTGCTCGGCGCCAAGGTGTTCTTCCTGGTCGTCGGGTTCGTGCAGCAGCCCTTGCTCCGGCTCGCGGTCGGCCTCGGCGACTTCGGCGGCCTGGCCCAGGCCCTCGTGGTCGCCAACACGGTGAACAACGTCGTCGTGTCGAGCGGGACGCAGGGCGTGAGCCGCGTCGTGGCCGGCGCGCCGGGGCACGAGGACGAGGCGCTGCGCGCGGCGCTGCGCGTGCACCTGCCGCTGGCCGTGCTCGTGGCGGCGGTGATGGCGGCGTCGGGCCCGATCTACGCGCGCTTCGAGCACGCGCAGGACGTCATCGCGCCGCTGGCGGTGCTCGCCGGCGTGGCGCTGCTCTACGGCGTGTACGCCCCGGCCATCGGGTACCTCAACGGGCGCAATCGCTTCGGCCGCCAGGCGGCCCTCGACGTGACCTTCGCCACGCTGCGGACGATCGGCCTGGTCGGCCTCGGGTACCTCTTCGTGGCTCGCGGCATGTCGGGCGTCCTCGGGACGACGGTGGGCTGGGTCGCTGCGGCCGCGTGCATCGTGCCGCTGGCCGCGCGGTCGACGGGCCTCGGCAAGGCCCTCGCGCCCGGAGCGCCGCGGCCGGCGAGCGTTCCGACCTCGGGCCAGTACGTGGCTCTCCTGCTGCCGATCGCAGGCGCGCAGCTCTGCACGAACGTGCTGCTGCAGATCGACATCGCGCTGCTCGGGAGGTTCCTCAGCGACGGCGCAGCGGCCGCGGGGGTCGCGGGCGCGCAGGGTCGTGACGCGGTCCGGTCGTGGGTGGCCATCTACAAGGAGTGCCAGACCTTCGCGTTCCTCCCGTACCAGCTTCTCTTCAGCATCACGCTGGTGCTCTTCCCGATGCTGGCGCGGGCGCGCGCGGACGGCGACGAGGCGGCGGTCCGCGCGTACGTCGCGCGGGGGGCGCGGCTGGCGGCCGTCTTCGGGGGGCTGATGGTCGGCGTCGTCGTCGCGATGCCGGGGGCGATGCTGACGTTCGCGTACGGGGCGGCGGACGCGGCGCGCGGCGCGGACGTGCTGCGCGTGATGGCTCTCGGCCAGGGGGCCTTCGCCATGCTCGGCATCGCAACCACGGTGCTGACGAGCCTCGGTCGCGAGGGCACGGCGGCGTGGGTGACGCTGGGGGCCGTCGGCGCGGTGACGGTGGCGTGCGCGCTGCTGGTCCCGGGGGCCGAGTTCGGCCAGGCTCAGCTCGTGCGCTCCGCCGAGGCTACGGGAGGCGCGCTGCTGGCGACACTGCTCGTCGCGGGCGTGCTCGTCCGGCGCCGGACGGGCGCGTTCATCCCCGCCGCCACCTCCGCGCGCGTCGCGCTCGCCCTCGCCGTGTGCGTCGGGGCGGGCCTCGCGATGCCCCGCTTCGCCCGCCTCGCCACCCCGGCGGTCGCGCTGGTCACGGGGGCCGGGTACGTGGCGCTGCTGATCCTCACCCGCGAGCTCGGCGCCGAGGACCTGGCGAGCGTGCGGGCGCTGGTGTCGAAGCGACGGTAGGGGGGCGAGGTACTTCGTCACCTGTCGGTACCCAGCACGCCAGGTACTCCGCCGCCGCGGAGGCCGTGCTTCTGCACGAGGCGGTGCAGGTGCATCCGGTCCATGCCCGCCATGCGGGCGGCCTTGCTCATGTTGTTGCCCGCCGCCTCGAGCAGCGCGGCGAGGTACGAGCGCTCGAACGCGTCGACCGCCGCGTCCTTGGCGATCTTGAACGGCGCGCTGACGCCGGCCGGTGAGGCGCCGCCGGGCGGCGCTCCCGAGGCCCGGCGAAGGGTCGGCCCCGCCTTCTGCAGCACGACCGTGCGCTCGACGTAGTTCCTGAGCTCGCGCACGTTGCCGGGCCAGTCGTGGCAGCTCATCTCCGCGAGGATCTCGGGAGTGAAGAGGCGCTCTTCCTCCGGCGCGCCCAGTGCCTGCAAGAACACGCGGATCAGGATCATCAGGTCTTCGAGCCGCTCGCGCAGCGGCGGGACGCGCACGGCCATGACGGCGAGGCGGAAGTACAGGTCCTCGCGGAAGCGGCCGCGGTTCACCTCGCGCTCCAGGTCGCGGTTGGTCGCGCCGACCACGCGGACGTTGACCGTGCGCGTCCTCGCGTCGCCTACGCGGCGGATCTCGAGGGCCTCGATGGCGCGCAGGAGCTTGGGCTGCAGGTCGAGGGCGAGCTCGCCCACCTCGTCGAGGAACACGGTGCCGCCGTCGGCGGCCTCGAAGGCGCCGATGCGATCGCGATCGGCGCCGGTGAAGCTGCCGCGCACGTGCCCGAAAAGCTCGCTCTCCACCAGGCTGGGGGTGATCGCGCCGCAGTCGACGACGACGAAGGGCGCGTCGGCGCGCAGGCTACGCTGCACGATCTCGTTGGCGACCAGCTCCTTGCCGGTGCCGCTCTCGCCCTCGATGAGCACGTTGATGTCGCTGCGGGCGATCTTCTCGAGCAGCCCGAAGAGCTTGCGCATCGGCAGGCTCGTGCCGGCCAGCTGCCCGAAGGCCGGGACCATCGGGATGAGCTCTTCCTCCGCCGGGGCGACGGCGCGCACGCGGACGATCGAGTCGCCCAGCCCGAGCGTCGCGTCGCCCACCAGATCCGCGTCGCGGATCCGCACGCCGTCGAGCTTCGTGCCGTTCGACGAGCTCCAGTCGCGCACGCGCCAGCCGGTGTCCTCGAGCACCAGCCGGCAGTGAAAGCGCGACACGGCGGGGTCGGTGAGGACGAGATCGTTCGACGAGTGCGCGCCGATCCTGCACGTGTCTCCGTCGTAGTGCACGGTTCGCGACGAGACCTTGCCCGCCTCGCGCTCGACGCTCAGCGACAGGCGCGGGATGGCGATCGTCTCGATGAGCTGCTTCACGGTGGCGACGCTCGGCTCGTCCGGCCTCGGCGGCGCGGGCGACGACCCGGTCGGCGCCGGGAAGAAGTCCGGAGGCCGCTGGGTCGTGCCGGGGATCTGCTCCGGGTCTGGCGGAGGCGACGACGCTCGCATGGACTGCCCCGTCGGTGCGGGCGGGACCGGCGGGAACGTGCGTCGGTGGTTGCTCACTCAATCAGGGAGTATCGCACCGGCGGACCGCCTCGCGCGACCCCCCTTGCCCGACGCGCAAGCGCACATGCCCCCCGGACGTGGGCCTCTCGCAGGGATCCGGGACGCGGGGCCGGCGTCAGACGTGGGCGCGATCGCCCTTGGACGGCCGCGACACCCGGTGTTGCCCCTTGGGGCCGCGGTCGTGCACCGGACCGAAGTGGAGGGGTCCGTGGGAGCGGTACGGCGAGGGGTGCCCGAGAGTCTGCGAGACGACGGGCGCGCGCGGCGGCTCGACGGGGGTCGCGTGCGGCACGGGCGCGGGGCGCTCCACGCGGGGAGCCGCCGAGGGGCGCTCGAGGCGGGGACGCGTCTCGGCTCGCGCCAGGTTGCGCTCGGCGGCCCTGGCGTCGGTCGCGTGCGCAGCGCTCGACACCCCCGAGTCCGCGGGGATCCGCATGCCGAGACCTGCGATGGCCCCGACGACGCCAATCGCGAGGGCCCCGGCGAATCCTGCGGCGAGCGTGCTGACGGACATCAGAGCCAGCATCATGCCGCCTTTTCGGTCCGCCTTTCAAGCCTCGAGGCCCCGGGGGGACGAACCGACGGGGGAACGCCCGGGAAAGGGGTTGACCGCGCGCGCGCGCCCTCGCCTACTGTCGGCCCCCGTGAGCCTGCAAGCCCCGTTGCCGCCCGGTCCCGGCCAGCCCTCGCCCCCGAAGAAGCGCACCGGTTGCTTCGTCGCGGCCATGATCGCGGCCGGCGTCGGGCTCCTCGTGGTGCTCGTGGTCGGCTTCTTCGTGTGGAAGGCGGGAAGGGTCGTCCTCGACATGGCTCGGGACGGGATGAACGCCCCCGGGACCGCAGAGGTCCGCGCGGCGGGGTGCGACACGGCCATGGTCATGAGCATGGACAAGCTCCTCGCCATGTTCGACGCGGCCGGGGCGCCGCCGGGCAAGACGCCGACGGCCATCGTCTCTTGCGTCATGAACGCGGGCAAGACCCCGCCGACCTGCGACGAAGTCGCGCGCGCGTACGTCGGCGCCGTGCCCTCCCCCACCGGGCCCTTCACCGTGACGGTGCAGGTGACGGGCATCCTCAAGTCGCAGTGCCAGAAGCTCTACGACCAGTCGGGGAAGGCGCTGTAGATCCATCGCAGACGGAGCCGGCGAGCCCCGCGCATTCGCTCTGCGCCGAGGCTGCCTACGCGTCCGCCTCGACGCGCTTGCCCGGCCTGGCCGGCCCCGACGCGACGATCGCCTGCCTGAGGGTGCTCTGGAGCTCGAGGCTCCCGGCGAGCGTGTCGCGCGAGCGCTCGCGCCCGTTGCCGAGCGGAGACCCCGCGAAGGACATGTGATTGCCCGATCTGTCGACGAGCCCGCGCGCGGCGCCGAGGTCGAGCAGCTCGCTCACCGTGTCGACGCCCGCGCCCCAGCGGATCTCGAACTCGGCCTCCTGGAAGGGCGAGGCGCACTTGTTCTTCACGACCTTCACCCGGGTGCGGCCGCCGACCGACTCGTCGCCGACCTTCACCTGTCCGATGCGCCTCACGTCGAAGCGCATCGACGCGTAGAACTTGAGCGCGTTGCCCCCCGTCGTCGTCTCCGGCGAGCCGAAGGTGACACCGATCTTGTGCCGCAGCTGATTCAGGAACATCAGAGTCGTCCCGCCGCGGTACGCCGCCGCCGTGAGCTTGCGCAACGCCTGGCTCATCAGACGCGCCTGCAGGCCCATGTGGGCGTCGCCCATCTCGCCCTCGATCTCCGCCTTCGGAGTCAGAGCCGCGACCGAGTCGATGACGACCAGATCGATCGCACCCGAACGCACGAGCATCTCGGTGATGTCGAGCGCTTGCTCGCCGGTGTCGGGCTGGGAGATCAGGAGCTTGTCGGTGGTCACGCCGATCGCGCGGGCGTAGACGACGTCGAGAGCGTGCTCGGCGTCGATGAACGCCGCGACGCCNNGCGTC
The DNA here is from genome assembly GCA_003153495.1 of Myxococcales bacterium. Taxonomy (GTDB): domain Bacteria; phylum Myxococcota_A; class Polyangia; order Polyangiales; family Polyangiaceae; genus Palsa-1150. The sequence continues at coordinate 1,928 of PLYU01000090.1, read as the reverse complement.
GTCTTCCCGCTCGACTCGGGGCCGTACATCTCCACCACCCGTCCGCGCGGATATCCGCCGATCCCCGTCGCCAGGTCGAGAGCGAGAGAGCCGGTGGGAATCGTCGCCACCGGCTCGGGCTCCTCGTCGTCTCCCAGAGTCATGACGGCGCCCTTGCCAAACTGCTTCTCGACGGCCAGAACTACGCCCTTCAGAACGCGCATCTTCTCTGCAATCTGCTCGAGCATCTCGTCTTCTCCTTTTCTTGGTTGTCGGTCGAATTTCAGGCGGCGGCCGCCACGGCGCGCCGGTCGAGCACGCGGAGCGAGACGGCCTCGGCGACGTGCTCCGGTCGAAGCGAGGCGGAGCCGTCGAGGTCGGCGATCGTCCTGGCGACGCGGAGGACCTTGCCGTAGGCGCGGGCCGACAGCGCGAGCCGCTCGACGGCGGCGGAGAGGAGCCGCGCGCCCGCGGGGCAGAGGGATGCGACGCGCTCGAGGTCTCGAGGCGGCAGGGCCGCGTTGGTCGCGCCGGCGACCTCGCTCCGGACGAGGCGCTCTCGCTGGACCGCGCGCGCGCGCTCGACCCGGGCGCGGACGGGGGCGCTCCCCTCCCCGCTCGCGGGACCCTGCAGCGCAGAGACCTCGACGGGAGGGAGCACGACGTGGACGTCGATCCGGTCGAGCAGCGGCCCGCTCATCTTCGCGCGATAGGCGCGCACCCGCTCGGACGAGCAGGCGCAGCGGCCGCTGCCGTCGCCCAGCCACCCGCAAGCGCAGGGGTTGGTCGCGCAGACGAGCACCGAGCGGGCGGGGAACGTGACCTTCGCGTGGGCGCGCGAGATCGTGACCACGCCATCTTCGAGCGGCTGACGCAGGGCCTCGAGCGCCCCGCGACGGAACTCCGCCAGCTCGTCGAGGAAGAGGACGCNNCGCTCACCGTGTGGTGGGGCGCGCGAAAGGGCCGCGCCCGGGACAGGCCGCGCGACGCCGACAGCAGCCCCGCGACGCTGTGGATGGCCGTCACCTCCAGGGCCTCTTCGGTGGAGAGCGGCGGGAGAAGACCCGGAAGGCGGCGCGCGAGCATCGTCTTTCCGGCGCNNGATCTCGAGCGCGCGGCGCGCGCCGGACTGACCGCGGACCTCCGAGAGGTCGTCGACGGGCGGCGCGACGGGGGGGTCGGGCTCTCGCCGGGCGACGGGGAGCTCGGCCCGACCGCAGAGGGCCGCGACGAGGTCGGCCAGCGAGCCGACGGTGCGCACCGTCATCCCCTCGACCAGGGCGGCCTCGCCTGCGTTGGCGAGCGGGACGACGGCGTGGAGGACCCCGCGCGCGCGCGCGCCCAGGAGCTGGGCGAGCACGCCCCGCAGCGGCTGCACGGTGCCCTCGAGCGACAGCTCGCCGANNGCGGCTCTCGCGCACGGCGGCCTCGGCCAGACCCACGAGCTCGAAGAACGGCGGGCCGCGCATCGCCTCGACCTCGACGCGGACGGGGTGGGCGTGAAGGCCAACGAGAGTTGCGCTGAGTGCCGTGGCGAGCATGACGCTTTCGCACCCGCTGCGAAGCGAGCCTCGTGCCAGCCTTCCCGCGAATGCTTTCGTCGGGAGTCGCCGGGAAGGCACCTGTCCCGGACGCGAAGGGCGGTGTCCGTGGACGGGAAGGACGATTGAAGTTCTCCCCGCCCCGGCCCTTCCCCCACACCCGTCCACACGATCGCCGGAGGCGACTCAATCTCTTCGCGATTCGGGGGTTTCGTGTATAAGCTCCTCGCCTATGTCGAACTCTCTCCGATCAAGCATCGATGCCGCCGCCGCCGTCTTCACCAGCGCCGTTCTCGCGGCCATCCGGGGCGCGTCCCTCGAAGAGCTGCTCGCCCAGACGGGCGGCGACGGCCGTCGCGCAGCGCGTCCTGCCGCAGCGAGCCCGACCAGGCCGACCAGGCCGGCCAG
>PLYU01000091.1 GCA_003153495.1 Myxococcales bacterium | reverse complement strand
TCGCCGGCGCGCCGCTCGACGCCGACGATCGGGCCATGCTCGCGGACCACTACGGGGGCGAGGAGCGCCTGCTCACAGGCGACGACGGGTTCGATTGGCTGGTCGCGCCCGCGGTCGACGGCGTGGGCACCGTGCAGTGGGCCCTTCACCCGCGCGACGCGCTCTCGCTGCGGCGCCTGCCGCAGCCGCACGGGTTTGACGAGCTCGCGACGCTGGCCTTCCGCGCTGGCGCCGGCTCCATCATCCCCGCGCTCACCACCGCGCTGGACGCGGCGGCGAGCGCGGTGCGCCTCGGCGAGGCCCTCGCGCTCGAGGCGCTCGCCCTCGTCGCGATCGGCCTGGGCGCCGCCGAGCGGGGGCACGGCCTGGCTCGGGCGTACGCGTCCACCCGGCGCCAGGGGGGGCAGGCCATCGAGCGCCACCCGGCCGTGCAGCTTCTCCTCGCCAGCAGCCGCAACGCGATCACCACGGTGCAGGCGCAGCTCGAGTCGGTTGCGCGCGCCCCGGTCGGCGGCGCCGGCCTGCGCCGGATCCTGAGCGTGCGCGCGGAGGCGCACCCGCTGCTCTGCCGGGCCGCGAACGACGCGCTGCAGGTGTTCGGCGGCGGGGGCTACATGCGCGACACCGGCGCCGAGAAGGTGGTGCGCGACGAGAATCACCTGCGCCTGTCGGGCGGCAGCCCCCCCGAGCTCTCGCTCTTCGTGGCCGAGTCGGAGCGCCTCGGTGGCTGACCTCGACCTGCCCGCGTCCGCCGGCCGCGCCCTGGACGGGCACGTCGGAGCGACGAGCGCGCTCTCGCCGCAGCGAGCGTTCGAGCGACTGTCGCGGGCCGTGCGCTCGCTGGTGCGCTACGAGCCCTCCGACCCGTGGGAGCTCGACACCGAGTCGCTCCCGAAGCCGCTGGCCGGGTACCGGCGCCTAGTGCGCGCGTTCGCCGCGCGCCACCTTCGCCCCCTGTCGCTGAGCGCGGATCTGGAGCCGCACGAGCCGCCCGGGCGGTGCAGCCCGGCCAGTCTCGAGGTGCTACGCGCCGCCGGCCGCGCCGGCTTGCTCTCGGACCTGCTCCCGCGCCCGCTGGGCAGCATGAGCCCGGGCCTGCTCCGCTACCCGCTCTTTTTCCCGCAGGCGCTCAAGACCGAAGAGCTCGCGGCGGTCGACGGCGGCCTGATGCTGCTCATCTGCGCGAACGGTCTGGGGGCAGCGCCGGTCGTGCTCTCCGGCGAGCTCGGCTCGATCCGCCGCCACCTGCTCCCGGCGTTCCGGGCGAGCGAGAGGGGCGACCCGCACGTGTTCGCCTTCGCGATCACCGAGCCCGACGCGGGCTCCGACGTCGAGGAAGGGCACGGCGCCGTCCGCTACCGCCCGGGCGTCTCGGCGCGCCGGGTCCCGGGTGGCTACCGGATCCGCGGGCGCAAGTGCTTCATCAGCGGGGGCGACATCGCCCGGAGCATCGTCGTGTTCTCCGCCCTCGAGGGCGAGGGGATGGAGTCGTGGACGGCTTTCCTCGTGCCGAACAGCGCCCCGGGCTTCCGCGTCGCCCGCACCGAGCTGAAGATGGGCATGCGCGCCTCGGGCGCCGCCGAGATCGAGCTGGACGAGGTCTTCGTTCCGGACTCGAGCGTGCTCGGGGCCCTGCGCAGCGGCTGGGCGCTCAACCGGGCCACCCTCAACATGTCGCGCATCCCGGTCGCGGCGATGGCCGTGGGCTTCGCGCGCGCGGCCACCGAGGAGGCGACGCGGTTCGCGTGCCGCTTCCGCCTGGCCGGCAAGCCGCTCGCGAGCTTCCAGGAGGTACAGCTCGCGCTCGCGCAGATGGAGGCCGAGACGTCGTCCGCGCGCGGCATGGTGTGGCGGGCCGCGGCGCGCCGTCAGGCACGGCAGGCCGAGGCCTCCGCCGCCAAGTTCCACTGCACCGACGTGGCCCGCCGCGTGTGCGAGACGGCGATGGACCTGATGAGCAACCACGCCACCTTGCACGAGAACCGCGTGGAGAAGGCCTTCCGCGACGCCCGCCTCACGCAGATCTTCGAGGGCACCAACCAGATCAACCGCCTGGCCGTCATCGAGGACGACCAGGAGCGCCTGCTCGACGCGATCGACGCGTCGGAGCGCGCGAGGAGCAACGCATGACGGCGCGCAGCGACGAACGCTTCTTCCGGGGGCCGCGGACGAGGGCCACGACGTCCGAGGGACCGGTGGATCTGCCGATCCACTACTACGACGTGTCCAACGTCGTCGGCGTCTTCCGGGCCTCGCGGGCGGGCGCGCAGGTGCTCGTCGAGGGTGCCGGCCTCGAGCCCGCCCTCCTGCGCGACGGCAGCGCGGTGGTCGGGCTGTCGTTCTACGAGTACCGGGACACCAGCGTCGGCGTGTACAACGAGGTCGGCACGGGCGTCTTCGCCGTGCGCCTGGGCGATCGCCGGCCGCGGCTCGGCCTGGCGGAGCTCTTCCTCCCGCCGCGCTGGAGGGCCAGCGGCGCCTACGTGGTCGATCTCCCCGTGACCACCGCCGCCGCCTGCGCTGCGGGGCGCGAGATCTGGGGCTACCCGAAGTTCGTCACCGAGATCCCGTTTCGCCTGCAGGGGCGCGAGGTCGACGCTTCCGTGCGCGACCCGGCGACCGGCGGCCGGATCGTGACGCTCTCCGGGCGGATGGGCCCCGGCGTCCCCGCTCCGCCGATGGACCTGGTCACCTTCACCACCCTCGACGGCGCGCTCCTGCGGACCCACGTCACCGTGCGCGGCCGGGTCACGCTGCACGCGCCGGGGACGGTGCGCCTCTCGGTGGGGCCCTCGACGCACCGTATGGCCGCGAACCTGCGGACGCTGGGCCTCGAGGACGCGCGCCCCATGCTCGTGGTGCGCACCGACCGCTTCCAGCTCCTGCTGCCCGCGGGGGCCCAGGTCGCCTGAGCGACCGCGCGACCCCGGGGCCTCTACGCAGCCTCTATGCCGGGGTCTGGCGCTCCGCGGCGGACATCGCCTCGGTGATCGCGTGCGTCTCGCGCGCGCCGAGCAGGCCGAACTGCAGGCCCATGCCCCCGTCTCTGGCCCACCGGACGACGGCGGGCATGGCCAGGGGCCTCTTCTCTCCGGGGAACGTGACGTGGGCCATGACCTCGGTCGACACCGGCAGCAGGGTCGCCGCCTCCACCTGCATTCCGCCGACGGACACGTCCCTCGCTCGCGCGGGCAAGCGCGCGTCGGAGCCCTTGACCACGAGCTCGACGGCGAAGTCGACGCGGGCGCGCTCGTGGCGGCGCTTCTCGACTGCGATTCTGTGACCCGGCATGGCGTGCTCCGATGATAGCATCCGTCCTGGTGCGCGCGGACGACCGTCCCTCCGGTTTGCGCGAGCTTCGCGACGCCATGTCGCTCGCGCTCGTACCCATCGGCGTGGCGCTCACGCTCGGGATGCTTCTCCTGCCGAGGAGCACTCCGCCGGACTCCGTCCCCCTGCCGCTCGCCGACTCGCGGCAGCTCGCGCGAATCGCCGCGGCGGACCACCAGCTCGCCGAGCGCGCCCGCAGCGAGCCCTTGCCCGGCCCGGTGCGCGCCCTCGGCTCGGCGCTGCGCGCGTTCCACGACCTGGAGGCGCAGGGCGCGGAGGTGAGAGACCTGGGCCGCGCCCGGTCCGACGTCGACCGCGCGCTCGTCGACGCCTCGACGTCGGGGGACGACGCGCTGCTCCGCCTGCGCGCCGTCCAGCTCGAGGGCTTCCTCGACGAGCTGCGGCGCTTCGAGTCCACGGGCGTCGAGTCTCCCGAGCTCGCGGCCCTCGGGGGCGGGTTCGTCCGCTCGATGAGGCTCGAGGGGTGGTGCGAGGGACACGCGCTCGCGGCGCCGGAGCCGGTGCGCCGCGCGATGTTCAAGCAGATGTGGAACGGCTTCCTCAAGCTGGACTCGCACAAGGAGCTCGCGACGCCGCTCGACGAGCTGCGCGCGCTCTACGCCTTCTACCTCGCGCGGCCCCATTCCCCGCAGGCGACGCGCGACGCCTTGGCCGCCGCGCGCCTGGGCGCGACCGACGCGCGCGCCTGCCAGGCCGTGGCGAAGTCCGAGCGCCTCGGGATCGAGGCGTGGCGACTCGAGCGCGTCCGGCGGCTGGCGGCCGTCGATCCGGCGTACCCGGGGGCGTACGCCCTCGGGGTCGCGAGCTACCGCCACGGCGACTACGGCGCCGCGGCCGAGGCGTTCCGCGTGTGGCTGACCGACCACCCGGACGGTCCGTTCGCGCTGCGCGCCCAGGGGTACCTGCGCGCCGCCGTCGACGCCGAGCGCGCGGAGTGACGCGGTGCGCGCGCTGCTCGTCGACGACGACCACGAGCTCGCGCGCCTGCTCGGCGACTACCTCGGCCCTCACGGGGTCGCCCTCGACCACGTCGAGGACGGCGCGAGCGCCGTCGCCCGCCTCGCCGCGCCCGCCGGGCCGTACGACATCGTGCTGCTCGACGTGATGCTGCCGGGCGAGAGCGGGTTCGACGTGTGCCGGCGGATCCGCGCCGCGCACGACGTCCCCGTCGTGATGCTCACCGCCCGCGGCGAGGACGCCGACCGGGTGACGGGCCTGGATCTCGGCGCCGACGACTACGTCACCAAGCCCTTCAACCCGCGCGAGCTGCTCGCGCGCATGCGCGCCGTCGTGCGCCGGGCGCAGCCTCGCGCCGAGCCGCCCGAGAAGGTCCGCGTCGGCGACCTCGTCGTCGACGTCCCCGGCCAGCGGGCCACGCTCGACGGCCGCGAGCTGCAGCTCACGTCGTTCGAGCTCCGCGTCCTCGTCGTCCTCGCCCGCCGCGCCGGCGAGACGGTCACGCGCGAGGAACTCGCCGCGGCCGTCCTGCCGCGCGGCGGCGCCTACGATCCCAGCGTGGACCGCTCGCTCGATGTGCACGTCTCGCACCTGCGCCACAAGATGGGCGACCGCGGCAAGGAGCCCCGGCGCATCCGGACGGTGCGCGGCGTGGGGTACGTGCTCGTGAAGCCTTCGTAAAGAGCCGTGCTCGCGGCCGCCGCGCGGAGTCACAATGCCACCATGCGCCGCCCCCGCACGCTGAGGTCCCGCCTCTTCTCCTGGTTTCTCGGCGCGATCGTGCTCGCCATCGGCGCGAGCGCGGCGGTCGCGGCCACGACCCGCCCCGACCCCGTCTCCGGCGTCGAGACCATGGCGCGCAACGTCTCCGCGCGGCTGGCCGGCGCGTGGGACGACCCGGACGCGACGCGCGCGTTCGTCGAGGAGGTGCGCGACGTGACCGGCTTCGACGTGCGCCTCGTGCGCGACGCCGCCCTCTTGCCCGCGCACGTGCGCCGCGCCGCCGGGCGAGGCGTCCTCATCGCGCCCGAGGGGCGCGAGCACGTCTTCGTCCCGGTCGTGCGCGGCGAGTCGCTCCTCGGCGCGCTCGAGATGAACCGCTTCGGAGCGCGCCCCGCGCCCTGGGGCTGGTGGCGCTTCGCCCTCACGCTGCTGCTCGTCGTGACCGTCCTGGCCATCATGGCCGGCGGCGTGGCCAACCAGCTCGCGCGGCCGCTCGAGAGCCTGGCCATCGCGGCCGATCGCTTCGGCGGCGGCGACCTCGGGTTCCGCGCCGACGTCGCCGGGCGCGCGTCGCGCTGGGTCGCGCGCGAGGTCCGCGACGTCGCGGTGAGCTTCAACCGGATGGCCGAGCGGGTCGAGGCGACCGTCCGCGGACAGCGCGAGCTGCTGGGCGCGATCAGCCACGAGCTGCGCTCGCCCCTCGGCCGCGCGCGCGTCGCGCTCGAAATCGCCCGCGAGCGGCTGCCGCCCGCGGAGGCGGGGCCGCGCACGGTCGCGCAGGCGCTCGACGACGTCGAGAGGCCGCTCGGCACGATCGACTCCATCCTTGGCGACCTGCTCGCCGTCACGCGCGCGGGCCTCGCCGACCTTCGCATGCAGACGCAGCCGCTCTTGCCCTGGCTCCGAGCGCAGGCCGCCGAGGAGCCGATTCCGCCGGCGATCGAGCTCGTCGCCGGCGCGGACGTCGACCCGCTCGCGTTCGCGTTCGACGCGGCGCTGCTGGGGAGGGTCGTCCACAACCTGCTGGTCAACGCCCGGGCGCACGGCCACCCGCCCGACCGGCCGCTCGAGCTGCGCGTGACGCGCGAGGGAGATCGCGCCCGGGTGCTCGTCCGCGACCGGGGCCCCGGCTTCCCCGAGGGGCTCGCCGAGAAGGCCTTCGAGCCGTTCGTGCGCGGCGACGCGGCGCGCGCGCGGCCGAGCGCCGGAGAGGGCTACGGCCTCGGCCTGGCGATCGTTCGGCGCATCGTCGAGGCGCACGGCGGGCGCGCTTTCGCCCGCACCGCTGCGGACGGACGAGGGGGCGCCGAGGTGGGCTTCGAGTTGCCGATCGCCTCGCCGCTTCGGTAAGCTTCACCCGAAGCCCGTGAACCTCTGGTTCAAGATGCTCGCCTGGGTCACCGGCGTGGCCGCCGTGCTCCTTGGCGCCATGTACCTGTTCTTCTGGGACGTGTGGATCATCCCGGGCGACGACTCGCAGTTCGTCGCCTCCATCCTGCCCATCCTGGGCCCGGGCGACGTCGTGATCCTCCCGCGCCGGCCGTCGGTGGGGCGCGGCAACCTGGTGCGCTGCGCCGACCCGCAGACCCCCGGCCGCTTCGTGGTCGCCCGGGCGATCGGGCTGTCGGGCGACACGGTCGAGCTCACGGGCGAGGTGGTCACGATCGACGGTCACCGCACGCCGAGCCCGCGCGCCTGCGAACCGGGGAAGCTGACCATCCACGATCCGGGCCTCGACGAGGACGTCGACGTCCAGTCGACCGTCGAGGAGTACGGCGACCGGGATTTTTGCGCCCTGCGCTCGGCGGTGCGCCCGGAGTCGCCGACGAGGGCGCCCGTCGAGAACGGCAAGGTGTACCTGGTCAGTGACGACCGCCACGTGCACTTCGACTCGCGCGACTTCGGTCAGGTCGACCCGAGCACCTGCCAGCACATCCTCTTCCGCGTGGTCGGCCCCACCGGCCTCGGCGACGCCGACAAGCGCTTCACCATCATCTGGTGAGGGCGGATTCTTTGATAGGCTCGATGCGGTAGCGCATGGCAGAGTTCGAGATCGGCGTCGTCTGCGGCCAGTGCGATCGCTACAGCAAGGCGAGCGTGGAGACGTGCGAGTGCGGCAACCCGCTCGCCGTCGGCCCGGCGCAGAAGCCCGCGCCGAAGCAGCCGCTCTTCGCGAAGGACGAGCTGAGGCCCCGGCGGGTCGCGTCCCGCCCGCTCACGCAGCCCGTCCCCGCGAGCGGCGCCGCGGGCCGTCCCCAAGCGGACCAATCGGCGCTATCTTCGTCCGGCCCTTCGGAGGAGCTCATGGAACAGGCAAAGAACTACGTGTGCAGGTCGTGCTCGACGCCGGTGCCGATGGGCCACAAGTTCTGCGGGCGATGCGGGGCGGCCATCCCGCCGGACATCCTCGGCGCGCGCACGCAGTTCTTCGGGCAGCTGCAGGTCCCGGGCAAGGCCAAGGTCATCCTGATCCGCGGCGACGGGGTCGAGGGCCTCAGCTACCAGCTCAACGCCGAGCAGCACGTCATCGGGCGCAACGGGCAGATCATGTTCACCGACGACCCGTTCGTCTCGCCGCGCCACGCGAACCTCTTCTACCGCGGCGGCAAGCTGGTCGTGCGCGACGAGGGCTCGCGCAACGGCGTGTACCTGCGCGTGCGAGGCACGGTCGACGTGGCGCCGGGCGATTCGTTCCTCGCGGGCGAGCAGTGCTTCAAGATCCAGGGCCCGCCCAGGGCCGGCGACGGGCCCGCGCCGGACGGGACGTACTTCTACTCGTCGCCCAAGCACCAGTCGGAGTTCAAGATCGTGCAGATCCTGCAGGGCGGCGCCGAGGGCATGGCGGTGTGCGCGCGGGGGGGCGTGCTGCAGATCGGCCGCGAGGGCGGCGACCTGAACTTCCCGGGGGATCTCTTCATGAGCGCCTCGCACTGCAAGCTCGAGGGGCTCGGCGGCAAGCTCACGCTGACCGACATGAACAGCAGGAACGGGACGTACCTGCGGCTCAAGAGCGAGAAGGAACTGGCGCAGGGGGACTATCTGTTCATCGGGCGGAAGCTCTTGCGGGTGGAGATCACGGCGAACTGACGCGGCGGCGCCACCTGGCGCCCGTTGTTGTCATCCCGAGCGAAGCGAGGGACCCCCCGGACGCCTCCCGCGTGCGCAGTTCGGGTGCGGGCCTGATACGGCGCGGCCTCTGGCCACTCGCGCCCGGCTCGTGCGGGAGGCGGCTGGGGGGTCCCTCGCTTCGCTCGGGATGACAAGGGGGGGAGGCGCTCTATGTTCAACCTCCCCCGGAGCCCCGCCATGCCCAATCGCCTCGCGCAGGAAGTCTCGCCGTATCTCCTGCAGCACGCGCACAACCCGGTCGACTGGTACCCGTGGGGGCCGGAGGCGCTAGAGCGGGCACGGCGCGAGGACCGGCCGATCCTGCTGAGCGTCGGATACTCGGCGTGTCACTGGTGCCACGTGATGGAGCGCGAGTCGTTCGAGGACGAGGCGATCGCGCGCGCGATGAACGAGCTGTACGTGTGCGTGAAGGTCGACCGCGAGGAGCGGCCGGATCTCGATCAAGTCTACCAGCTCGTGGTGCAGCTGATGGGGCGGACCGGCGGCTGGCCGCTGACGGTGTTCCTGACGCCGGAGCAGCGGCCGTTCTTCGCGGGCACGTACTTTCCGCCGGTGGACCGCCACGGGATGCCGGGGTTTCCGAAGGTGCTGCAGGCGGTCCACGAGGCGTACCGGTCGAAGCGCGGGGAGGTGAACGCCCAGGCGGCGGAGATCGCGGCGGCGATCGCGCGGGTGGCGTCGGGCGAGGGCGGGCCGGGCGGCGCGCTGTTGGCGGAGCTGCTGGCGGTGGCGACGAAGAAGCTGGTGGCGCGCTTCGACGAGGTGAACGGCGGCTTCGGGTCGCGGCCCAAGTTCCCCAACCCGGGCTGCGTGGAGCTCTTGCAGCGCGGCGGCGAGCGCGCGCGCGTGAAGAAGGCGCTCGATGCGATGCGCGCGGGGGGGATCTGGGACCACCTGGGCGGCGGGTTCCACCGGTACTCGACCGACGAGCGGTGGCTGGTGCCGCACTTCGAGAAGATGCTCTACGACAACGCGCAGCTCCTGCGGCTGTACGCCGACGCGTGGCGCGTCGAGGGCGACGGCGCGTACGCGGAGACGGCGCGGAGCATCGCGGCGTACGTGGCGCGCGAGATGACGGCGCCCGACGGAGGGTTTTACGCGGCGCAGGACGCGGACAGCGAGGGCGAGGAGGGGAAGTTCTTCGTCTGGACGCCGGGCGAGGTGGACGAGGCGTGCGAGGGCGACGCGGAGGCTGTGCGCGTGGCGAGGGCGATGTTCGACGTGACCGACGGGGGGAACTTCGAGGAGAGCGGAGCGACGGTGCTGCACACGCCGGCGCCGCTCGACGAAGTGGCGCGCGGGCTGTCGATGACGCGCGAGGCGGCGTCGGCGGCGCTGGAGCGGGCGCGGGCGAGGATGCTCGCGGCGCGCGAGCGGCGGGTGAAGCCGTCGCGGGACGACAAGATCCTGGCGAGCTGGAACGGGCTGATGGCGGGCGCGCTGGCGAGCGCGGGGGCGGCGCTGGGGGACGGGGCGATGGTGGAGGCGGCGGCGCGGGCGCTGGGGTTCGTGGAGCGGGCGCTGGTGGCGCCGGAGTCGAGCGCGCGGTCGCGGGTGCTGCGGCACTGGTGCGCGGGGGTGGCGCGGGGGCCGGGGTTTCTCGATGACCACGCGTTCGTGGGGGACGCGGCGCTGGATCTGTACGAGGCGACGGGGGCGCCGCGGTGGGTGAAGCTGGCGCGGGCCATCGGCGAGAGCGTCCTGGCGCACTTTCACGACGAGGTCGACGGGGGCTTCTTCTTCACGCCGGACGACGGGGAGAAGATCCTGGTGCGCGCGAAGGATCCGTACGACCACGCGGTGCCGGGGGGGCAGTCGGTCGCGTGCAGGCTGCTGTTGCGGCTCGGGACGCTGGTCGACGAGAGGTACGCGGGACCGGCGACGCGCGCGCTGGAGAAGATGGGGCACGCGGCGGCGGACAATCCGTCGAGGATGAGCGTCACGGCGGGGCTGGCGGACCGGCTGGTGCGCGGATCGGTGGACGTGGTGCTGGTGGGGCCGCCGGCGAGCCCGGCGACGCTCGCGCTCGCGTGCGCGGCGCACCGGGCGTACCTGCCGGACCGCGTGCTGGCGTGGCTGGACCCGGCGGACCCGCTGTCGCGCGCGGCGTGCGCGGCCCTCGCGGAGGGCAAGGCGACGCACGCGGAGCCGGTGGCGTACGTGTGCCGGGGGCGCACGTGCTCGCTTCCGATCGGGGACGCCCAGGAGCTCGGGCGGGTGCTGGGGCTTCCCGGGATGGCGCGCGACAGGGAGCATCCTCCCCCCAAGTAGGGTGTGCGTACCTCTTCTCCAGCGAGGCGAGCTTTCGCGCCAGGTCGGCGTGGCCCGCGAGCATCTCCCGAAGGCGCACGAAGGCGCGCATGATCTCGACGTTCACGCTGACCGCACGCGGGCTGTTCAGCACGCCCGACAGCATGGCCACCCCCTGCTCGGTGAATGCGTAGGGCGGCGTTCGCCGGCCTCCGCGAAATCCTCCGCGGTCAGCTGGAACATGAAGTCCGGCGGGAAGCGACCTGCGTCGACCCTGGACGAGGTACCGGCAGGCGCCTTCGATGACGCCGGTGGCGTCATGTGGCGCTTCGTAACTTCGCGGAGAGACAGGGATTCGAACCCTNNCTTGCGGGTTCACATGATTTCCAATGAGACTGGAATCGTCAGGAGCGAGCACGGGGACGTGATTCCGAGTGCTTGCGACCCAGGAGAGGGCGGGAAGGTGCACGACGGCCCAACCGGAAGGGAGGGGGTGGGCAACGGGCGGGCGAGGACCGTGCGCGCGCTCGCGGCGGCTATCGTCGCGGCGGTCGAGGAGGGGGACCTGGTCGCGGCGAGCGCGCTCGCGCGGGTGCTGCTGGAGTACCTCGGAAGCCCGGGCGGCGACCGAACGAACGGAAGGTGATGAATCGGCGCCGCACACTCCGTCGAAGCCACAACTCCCGACATGCCCCGCAGGAGTCGAACCTCTGACCTACGGCTCCGGAGACGGCAGCGGAGGGATCACCACCCCTCCCCAGCGCTTCGCAACCCGTCGGAATCGTTCAGGAGCGGGCCGTCCGCGGAGTCCATGGATCCCCTCCGTTCGCATCGGTTTTCATCCCGCTTGGTGCAATAGTGGTGCGCTCGGACGGCACGGACGACGGCGACACGCCCGGCCTTTTCACCGTGCGGGAGATGGCGGCGCTGCTGCGCGTGTGCACCACGACGGTGTACGCGATGGTCCGGCGGGGGGAGCTGCCGCACGTGCGGGTGAGCAACGCGATCCGGGTGGTCGTAGGTTCCGCGCAGGACGGTTCGCGTCGGTGAGGCCCGCCATCGTGTCGCGACGGGGATCCCGTTCGAAGAGTCGGGGGATCAAATCGCGGGCGTGCAACTCGACTTTCCTGCCCGGCAAATTCACGGAGTTGCGAAGGTCTGGGTGCCGTTCGGCGAGGTGATCGCCGCCGGGCGGACGTAGCTGCCGTTACACGACCGCGACCTCGTTGACCGCTCTTAATCATCGACTACGCTAACCGCCCACATGCCCGACTCGGAGGAGCCGCCGATCGAGTACGAGCTGCTTCGCCGGGCGACGCTCGCCGAGATCATCGTTGCCGACACCCAGGTCACCCCGACGAGCGCCGACGACAAGCACGTGCGCATCGAAGGTCGACTCGGACTCGAGGAGGACGAGGACGTCGCTCGCCTTCGGGCTTCGGGTGCGACCGGAACATGAAGCGAACCGTCGATGCTGAGAAACTTCGTGGCGCGCTCCGAAGATTGACGCGGAGGGATCTCCTCGTCGTGCTCGACCGCGCGCTCGTCCACGTGCCGAAGCACGGAATCCATGAAGTCGTCGAGGGATTCATCGCGTTCGACCAGCTCGTTGTGACCGCGGGCAAGCGGACGCGCGTTCTCGACAAGGTCAAGGCGTTCGACAATGCGAGCCGGCGTGGCGAGTACTACGAGTCGTTCGGCGTGAACTCGAAGAACTTCATGGAGAAGTCCGAGGGCACGGAGGAGTGGATCGCCGAATGCGAACGCCTGCTTGAGGACGTGCTTGGGTTAGTCGCCAACGGCGATCCGAGCGAAGGGCGCCAAGCTTTCGAGCTCCTCTTCGCGCTTCTCAGGCGGATCGACGAGGGCGAGGACGACATCGTCTTCTTCGCCGACGAAGGCGGATCTTGGCAGGTCGGCGTGGACTGGCTCAAGGTGCTCCCCGCGTACTTCCGGTGTCTCTCCGCGACGGCGGATCCGGAAGAGTACGCGCAGATCACGAACGCGATGGTCAAGGACTTCGCTCGCCACGACGCGCCGAAGTACATGTCGAGGGCACGGGGCGCAGCGACGAGGGACCAGAAGGCGGCGCTGGCGCGCGTAGTCGGAGCGCAGAAGGCGCGGCGATGAGCGCCGCGCGGTCGTACGTCGACGTCGTTCGGAGGTCCGCGCCCGCGATTGCGCCCACAACGTTCGAGCGCCACCGATGAGCGAGTACCGGTGTTACGAGTTCGTCACGCTCGATCGGCCGCTCACGTCGAAGCAGATGGCGGAGCTCCGCGCGATCTCGACGCGCGCGAGATCACGCCGACGCGCTTCTGGAATGAGTACCAGTGGGGCGATCTGAAGGCGGACCCTGCGAAGCTGGTGGAGCGGTATTTCGACGCGCACATGTACTTCGCGAATTGGGGGACCCATCGATTGATGCTGCGCCTCCCCGTCAAGCGCGTCGATCCGAAGTGCCTGCGCGCATACTTCGTCGGGGACGCGGCACGGGCGCGGATCGCGGGCGACCACCTGATTCTCGATCTCCACAGCGAAGACGAAGAGCCGGACCACTACGAGGAGAGTCAAGGGTCGCTCGCCGCGCTCGCCCCGGTCCGCACGGACTTGTTGCGCGGCGATCTTCGCGTCGCTTACCTCGCGTGGCTCCTCGCGATCCAAGCGGGCGAGGTCGATGACGACGATGCGGAGCCGACCGTGCCACCCGGATTGTCAGATCTCACGGCGGCGCAGGCGGCGATGGCCCAGTTCCTTCGTATCGACGAGGATCTGATCGCGGCAGCGGCCGAGGGAAAAGAAGCGGACCCCGACGATCGCACCGCCCTGCGCAAATGGGCTCTCGGGCTCACTCCTCGCGCGAAGGACGAGTGGCTCCGCCGCGCGATCGACGATCCGGATCTTGCGCTTGGCGGCGAGCTGCTGAGGGCGTTCCGCGCGGAGACGACGCCGGCTCGGACTTCCGGCCAGCGCACCGTCGCCGAGCTGCGCGCCGCCGTGGAGAAGCATCGTGCGCTACGTGAGCGCGCCGAAACGGAGCGCGCTGCGAAGGCGACGAAGGCCGCGGCGGCCGCGCGCAAGAAGCGCCTCGATGCGCTCGAAAAGCGCGTCGACGCGGCGTGGAGCGAGCTCGAGGCGCTGGTAGAGAAGAGCGCGTACGATGAGGCGATCAGGCTCGCGATCGATCTGCGCGATCTCACGAAGCGCGACGGCGCGTCCGTGCCGTTCGCGGCGCCGTTCGAGGCAATGCGGAAGCGACCGCTCCGGCGACGTGGGTTCTTCGATCGCTGGAAGCGCGAGAACGAGCCGAAGCGATGGTGAGCGAGCGCGTGACGGTCGGCGGTTTCCGGAGCGCTCCGGTGTTCCCGCGCGTCGAGCGCGCGGTCGCCGCCATCCTGGTGAATGGCAAGGTCGTCGCACCCGTCGACGTGCCCGTGAAGTTGGACATCCTGGCGCCGAAGGACCTCGAGGACTGGCGCTTCGGTCGCGTGCCGTACCTCGAACGCGTGATCCACGGGAGCCTCTCGCGTCTGAGCCAACTCTTGCGCATCCTTGGCTTCCACTGTCACGACTTGAACCTGGTCCCGTCGCACACCGCGTACGTGAAATGGGGCAAGGGCGCGCGCACGGCGCTGCGCTTCACGAAGACCGGCGAGGAGCGGCTCGAGAAGGTCTACGCGCGGCGTTTCGTGTGGCCCGGGAAGGGCCCGTTTCACCCACCACGCGAGAACTCGGATGGCCTCGCATGAGCGAGTCGAGTCAGCCGGAACGCGCGACTCTCGCGGACGCGCTCGAAGAAGAGGAGGGGCGGCTTCGACGACTGGAGGCCGAGCGCGCCGCTGCGAAGGCACGCGCGGACGCCCTCCGCGCCCAACTCGCCGCGCTCGACGAGGCGCCGGTAGTCGGCGGCGAGACGGCGACCACGTCGGTCCCGGCGCCGCGCTCACCGGCCGAAAAGGTGAAGCTCTTTCGCCAGCTCTTTCGCGGTCGCGACGATGTCTATCCGACGCGGTACGTAAGCAAGAAGAGCGGCAAGCCCGGGTACGCCCCGACGTGCTCGAACAAATGGGAAGTCGGGCTCTGTGGGCTCAAGACAAACGGTAAGTGCAGCGACTGCACCAACCAGGCGTTTCGTTCCGTGGACGACGCTGCCGTGCTCGGACACCTACGAAGCAAACACGTGATGGGCGTCTACGCGATGCTCCCCGACGAGACGTGCTGGTTCCTCGCGGTCGACTTCGACAAGAGCACGTGGAAGGAGGACGTTGGCGCATTCGCTGAGACTACCCGGCGGCTCGGCCTGCCCGTGCTCGTCGAGCGCTCGCGATCCGGAAACGGCGCGCACGTTTGGTTCTTCTTCTCGGAGCCCGTGCCGGCATCCATCGCGCGGAAAATGGGATGCCACGTGGTCACCGAGACCATGTCCGCACGCCACGAGCTCAGCATGGACTCGTACGATCGGCTCTTTCCGAGCCAGGACACCATGCCGCGCGGCGGATTCGGTAACCTCATCGCGCTGCCGCTTCAACACGAGCCTCGTCAGCAAGGGAACTCCGTCTTCCTCGACGACCAGTTGAACGCGTACCCCGACGACCAGCAGTGGTCGGTCCTCGCTTCGGCGAAGCGCCTCTCGCCGGCCACGGCCGAGCGGATCGCCGCCGACGCCACGCGCACGGGAACGATCGTCGGCGTGCGCATCGCCGAAGGGTCGGACGATGAAGAGGACGCCGCGCCATGGACGCGTCCTCCCTCGGGCACGCCGCGCATGCGCCGGATTCAGGGACCGATGCCAGCTCGCGTGTCCGCGGTACTCGCCCAGCGACTGTTCCTCGCGAAGGACGGCATCCCATCGCCGCTCCTGAACCAGATCAAGCGCCTTGCCGCGTTCCAGAACCCCGAGTTCTACAAGAAGCAGAGCATGCGCCTCTCGACAGCGACGACACCACGAGTGATCGCGTGCGCCGAGGACCCGCCGAAGCACGTGGCTCTCCCGCGCGGATGCAGGAGCGACCTCGAAGAGCTGCTCCGCGTGCATGGCGTCGGGCTCGATGTCACCGACGAGCGCGTGAACGGAACGCCGCTCGACCATTCCTTCCACGGCACGCTGACGGCCGTTCAAGAGGCGGCGGCTCGCGCGCTGCTCGCACACGACACGGGCATTTTCGTCGCGCCCCCGGGTGTCGGCAAGACGGTAATCGGGACGTACCTTGTCGCGTCGCGAGCGCGCAGCACGTTGATCCTCGTCCATCGAAAGCCGCTCCTCGATCAGTGGCTCGCGCAGCTCGCGCTGTTCCTCGGTCTCGATCGGAAGGAGATCGGTCAGATCGGAGGCGCGAAGCGCACGCCGACCGGCCGCGTCGATGTCGCGATGATCCAGAGCCTCGTGCGCAAGGACTTCGTCGCCGATATCGTCGCCGGCTACGGCCAGGTGATCGTCGACGAGTGCCACCACCTGCCCGCGGTCCAGTTCGAGCGCGTCCTCCGCGAGGTCAAGGCCCGGTACGTCGTCGGGCTTACCGCCACGCCGCAGCGCCGCGATGGTCATCACCCAATCACCGAGATGCAGCTCGGCCCGGTGCGATTCAAGGTGGACGCCAAGTCTCAAGCGGCCGCTCGTCCATTCGAGCACAGGCTCCTCGTCCGAGAGACGGCGTTCCGCGTCGCCGTGCTCGACGGCAAGGTCGTCATCCAGGACCTCTACGCCGCGCTCGCTCGCGACGAGGCGCGGAACACGATGATCCTCAACGACGTCGTGCGCGCTCTCGAGGAGGGACGCTCGCCGATCCTCCTCACCGAGCGCAAGGATCACCTCGAGTACTTCGCGAGCCGGCTCGCACGCGTAGCCCGGAACCTCGTCGTCCTCCAGGGAGGCATGGGCGCGAAGGCGGACCGCGCGGCACGCGCGCAGCTCGACGCCATCCCGCCGAACGAGGAGCGGCTCCTGCTCGCTACGGGGAGATACATCGGCGAGGGGTTCGACGACGCTCGACTCGATACACTCTTCCTCGCGCTGCCCGTTTCGTGGAAGGGCACGCTCGTGCAGTACACCGGGCGGCTCCATCGATTGCATCCGGGCAAGCGCGAGGTCCGCATCTTCGACTACGTCGATCGCGAGGTGCCGATGTTGCTTCGCATGTTCGAGAAACGGCTGCGAGGGTATCGAGCGATCGGCTACGCGCGCGGCGAGGCGCCGCTCGGATACGCGGAGCCGAGGGACGATCTGTTCGTCGAGTACGACGACGATGTGCTTCGCGTGCTTGATCACGAATTGGCGACGGATCGAGACGACGACTTCGCCGAGTGGGTGCCCTGACATGACGGATCTAGCCAGCCGGGAGGCCCAGTTTCTCCTCTATCAAGCCGCGGACGGCCGAACGCGCATCGAGGTGCGCTTCGACGGAGAGACCGCCTGGCTCTCGCTCGGGCAGATGGCGGAGCTATTCCAGCGCGACAAGTCGGTCATCTCGCGGCACGTCAAGAACGTCTTCGACGAGGGCGAGCTCGAGCGCGCTTCAGTTGTTGCAGAATCTGCAACAACTGCCGCTGACGGAAAAACGTATCATGTCGAGCACTTCAACCTCGACCTGATCATCTCGGTCGGCTACCGCGTCAAGTCCCACCGTGGCACGCAGTTCCGCATCTGGGCGACGCATCGCCTGCGCGAGTACATCGTCAAGGGCTTCGCGCTGGACGACGAACGGCTGAAGCGAGGCGGCGGCGGCAACTACTTCGACGAGCTGCTCGTCGCGCATCCGCGACATCCGATCGTCGGAGAAGGTCTTCTGGCGCAAGGTGCTCGAGATCTACGCCACCAGCATCGACTACGACGCTCGGGCAGGGGCATCCCAACTCTTCTTCAAGACCGTGCAGAACAAGATGCATTGGGCCGCGCACGGTCATACGGCGGCGGAGATCATCGCCGCCCGCTCTGACGCCACGAAGCCGAACATGCTTCAGCGGCGCCCTCGTCGTGACCCACGCGGCGGCGGGATCGTGATCCACGGCGCCAGGTGATCGGGGGCCCGGGGACGGCAGGATCGTGACCCACCCGTCCAGCGAGCCGAGGGCGTGGGGGGGGCGGTGGGCGACGCTTGGTCTCGATGGCCAGGCGTCGATGCACGGAGTGTCGGAAGCGGTTCGTGCCCAACGTGAGGGCGAGCGGGCACCAGCGCGTGTGCGGAGAGGCGTGCCGGGGTCGGCGTCGCAACCGGCTCGCGCGCCGACGTCGCCAGGATGACCTCGATGGGCATCGCGCCGACGAGTGCGCGCGGCAGCAGAAGCACCGGGACGGTGCGAAGGCGGCGAAATGTCACGAGCCGGCTTCGGACGCCAGTAGTGCGGAGTTATTGAGTAAAATGCAGGAAATCGTGGACAGAGCCGCGAGCCTGTCACGAGCTACCTTCCGCCGCGATGCGATGCGGATCCTTCGTAAAATCGTGCCGATCCGCGCCGCCGAGGTGGACAGAGTGGGCCGATGTCACGAGCTAGCTTGCGAGCTGGACGCTCGGGAAAACGGCTCTGGCTCGGTCGTCCCGGTGGACAGCGTCACGGACCGGTATGGAGCGCCGTAACCGGGTCGTGGTGGGGTAGGCGCCGTGACCGCCGCCGCCCCTTGTGAGCGCCTCGTCGCCGTCGCCGAGCTTGGCGAGGGCCTCTCGGGACTTCGCCTCGCCGAGGCGAGCGCCCTCGCCGCGATGCGCGCCTCACTCAAGCAGCACGGTCAGCTCTCGCCCGTGCGCGCGTTCACGCGCAACGGCGCGGTCGAGCTCTTCGACGGCTTCAAGCGGCTACGCGCCGCGCGCGGACTCGGCCTGCGCGCTCTGCGCGCCGTGGTCTCGGAGGTCGATGTCATCGACGCGACCGTGCAGATGCGCGAGCTGCACGCCGGGCGCGGACTGACCGCGATCGAGGAGGCGTGGATCGTGCGCGCACTGCACCGCGATCACCACGTGAGCCAGGGCGCCATCGCGGCG
>PLYU01000092.1 GCA_003153495.1 Myxococcales bacterium | reverse complement strand
GTCGAGATCGGCAAGCAGCTGCTGATGACGCGCGGCGCGCTGACGACGTTCAGCATCGCGAACGACGTCGCCAAGTACTTCGCCATCATCCCGGCGGCGTTCGCCACGACGTACCCGGCGCTCGACGCGCTCAACATCATGCACCTGGCCACGCCGCAGAGCGCCATCATGAGCGCCGTCATCTTCAACGCGCTCATCATCATCGTCCTCATCCCGCTCGCGCTCCGCGGCATCAAGTACCGCGCGGTCGGCGCGTCGCGCCTGCTGCGAGACCACCTGCTCATCTACGGGCTGGGTGGAGTCATCGTGCCGTTCATCGGCATCAAGGCCATCGATCTCGTGCTCGAGGTCCTTCACCTCGTCTGAACCAGGAAGTGATCCCATGCTCTCTCAAGTCCGCGCAGCGCTGGTTTGCCTCGCCGTGATGACGGTCCTCACCGGGCTCGTGTACCCGCTCCTGGTGACGGGGATCGCCCAGGCGGCGTTCCCTCATCAGGCCAACGGAAGCCTCATCGTCAAGAACGGAAAGGTCGTGGGCTCGCAGCTCATCGGCCAGTCGTTCGACGACCCGAAGTACTTCTGGGGGCGCCTCTCGGCGACTGCCGACGCGAACGGAAAGGCGCTCCCGTACAACGCGGGAGCGTCCGCGGCGTCGAACCTCGGTCCGACCAACTCGGCGCTCGTGGACGAGGTGAAGGGCCGCATCGAGGCCCTCCGCGCGGCAGACCCCGACAGCCAGGCCGACGTCCCGGTCGACCTGGCCACGTCGTCCGGCAGCGGCCTCGACCCCGACATCTCTCCCGCCGCGGCTGAGTTCCAGATACACCGGGTCGCGAAGGCGCGTGCGGTCTCCGAGGAGCGCGTGCGAGCGCTCGTCGCGGCCCACACCGAGGAGCGCCAGCTCGGCGTGCTGGGCGAGCCGCGCGTCAACGTCCTCGAGCTGAACCTGGCCCTCGACGACCTGAAGTAAGGTGTATCACTGACCCTGATGCCCGAGCGCCGCCCCGACCCGGACGAGCTCCTCGCACGGGTGAGCGAGGAGGAGAAGCAGTCGGCGCGGGGCAAGCTGACGATCTTCTTCGGCGCGGCCCCGGGCGTGGGCAAGACGTACATGATGCTCGAGGCGGCGCGCGGCGAGGCGGAGGACCAGAAGCGCGACGTGGCCATCGGCATCGTCGAGACCCACGGGCGGTACGACACCGGGTCGCTCCTCATCGGGCTCGAGATGCTGCCGCGCCGGAGCATCGATCACCGCGGGATCAAGGTCGAGGAGTTCGATCTGGACGTCGCGCTGAAGCGCCGCCCCCAGGTCGTCCTGGTCGACGAGCTCGCGCACACCAACGCCCCCGGCTCGCGCCACCCCAAGCGGTGGCAGGACGTCGAGGAGCTGCTCGACGCCGGGATCGACGTCTTCACGACCCTCAACGTCCAGCACCTCGAAAGCCTCAACGACGTCGTCGCCCAGATCACGGGCGTCGTCGTCCGCGAGACCGTGCCCGACGCGGTCTTCGACAAGGCCTACGAGGTGCGCGTCGTCGATCTACCCGTCGACCAGCTCCTGGAGCGCCTGCACGAGGGCAAGGTCTACCTCGCGCACCAGGCGGCGCGCGCGGTCGAGAACTTCTTCAAGGAGGGCAACCTCATCGCGCTGCGCGAGCTCGCGCTGCGGCGGACCGCCGAGCGCGTCGACGCCAAGATGCGCGGCTACAAGGCCGCGCACGGCATCGACCAGACGTGGCACACCGGCGAGCGCGTCCTCGTCTGCGTCTCGGCGAGCCCGCACTCCGCGCGGCTGGTGCGCGCTGCGCGCCGGATGGCCACGAGCGTGCACGCCGAGCTCATCGCGCTGTACATCGAGACGCCGGCGTCGCTCCGCATGTCGGCGTCCGATCGCGAGCGGCTCGCCCAGAACATGCGCCTCGTCGAGTCGCTCGGCGGCGAGTCCGTCGTCCTGCGCGGCGAGGACGCCGCCGGAGAGACCGTGCGCTACGCGCGCAAGCGCAACGTCACCAAGATCGTCGTGGGCAAGCCGACGCACCCGCGGTGGCGCGACGTCCTGAGGCCGTCGTTCCTCGACGACGTAGTCCGTCACAGCCACGAGATCGACGTGTACGTCATCTCGGGGTTGGAGGTCGACGGCGCGCCCCCTGCGCAGCGCAGGGAGAACGGGCCGTCGCGTCCGCTGGAGAGGTCCGGCTACGTCTCCGCGGGCGCGGTGGTCACCGCGTCGACCGTGATCTCGCACTACGCGTTCGTCGGCGCCTCGCAGCTCCCCGACGTGGTGATGGTGTACCTCTTCGGCGTCGTCGTGGTGTCGATGCGCTTCGGGTACGGCCCGTCGCTCCTCGCCACGGTCCTGAGCGTCGTCGCGTTCGACTTCTTCTTCATCCCGCCGTACCACAGCTTCGCCGTCTCGGATCTGAGCCACACGGTGACCTTCGCGGTCATGTTCGTCGTCGCCGTCGTGATCAGCAATCTCACCAAGCGCATCCGCGATCAGGCCGACAGCGCGCGCGACCGCGAGCGCCGGACGGCGAGCCTGTACGCCGTCAGCCGCGAGGTCGGCCTGGCGCACTCGCGAGACTCGCTGCTCGAGGCCGCGGCGCGGCACGTCCGCGAGGTCTTCGCTGCGGGGGTCGCCGTGCTGCTGCCGGCGGTCGATGGCGCGCTCGTCACGGCCGTCTCCGACGGCCTCTCCGGCGAGACCGACGACAAGGACCTGGGGGTCGCCGAGTGGGTGTGGCTCAACCAGCGGCCCGCGGGCGCGGGGACCGACACGCTCCCCTCGGCGCGTGCGCTCTTCGTGCCGCTCAAGGGCTCGCGCGGCCGGGTCGGAGTGCTCGCGCTCCACCCGTCCGAGCTGTCGCGCCTGACCGATCCCGACGAGCGCCAGCTGCTCGAGACGTTCGCGGGGCTCATCGGCTCGGCGCTCGAGCGCACCCAGCTCGCGGAGGAGGCGCGCCGGTCCCGCCTGCGCGCCGAGACCGAGCAACTCCGCAACGCCCTCCTCAGCTCTCTCTCTCACGACCTGCGCACGCCGCTCGGCGTGGTGACGGGCGCCACCAGCGCGTTGCTCGATCGCAGCGCGCCCCTCGACGAGGCGACGCGCCGCCAGCTCCTCGAGACGGCGCACGAGGAGGCGCAGCGCCTGAACCGGCTGGTCCGCAACCTGCTGGACATGACGCGCCTGGAGGCCGGCGCGCTCAAGGTCCAGAAGGACGCCCAGCCGATCGAGGAGGTCATCGGCGCGGCGCTCAATCGCATGGACGACCGCCTCCGCGGGCGGGCGATCAAGACCGACATCCCCGCGGAGCTGCCCCTGGTGCCGCTCGACTCGGTCCTCATCGAGCAGGTGCTCATCAACCTGCTCGAGAACGCGACGAAGTACACGCCCGCCGGCAGCCCGCTCGACATCGCGGCGCGAGCGTCGGACGGCGCCACGAACGAAGTCGAGATCGAGGTAGCCGACAGGGGCCCCGGAGTGGCAAGAGAGGACACCGAGCGGGTGTTCGACAAGTTCTACCGGGTCAAGGAAGGGGAGGGGGGCGGGGTGGGCCTGGGCCTGACGATCTGCCGCGGGATCATCAAGGCGCACGGCGGTCGCATCTGGGTCGAGCCGCGGCCTGGCGGCGGGGCCTCGTTTCGATTCACCTTGCCCCTGGGGGACGCGCCGCCGGCTCTCCGGACGGTCGGGGAGGAGGCGCGATGAGCGACCCCAAGCCCCTCGTGCTGGTCGTCGAGGACGAGCCTCAGATGCGGACGTTCGTGCGCCTCGCGCTGTCGTCGAACGGCTACCGGGTGGTCGAGGCCGTGTCGGGCCGCGAGGGGCTGCAGCAGGCGGCCGCGCACACGCCCGACATCGTGCTGCTCGACCTGGGGCTCCCCGACATGGACGGCCTCGAGGTCACCCGGCTGCTCCGCGAGTGGAGCGCGGTCCCCGTCGTCGTCATCTCGGCGCGGGGGCAGGAGCAGCAGAAGGTCGAGGCGCTGGACGCGGGGGCCGACGACTACCTGACCAAGCCGTTCGGCTCGGGCGAGCTCATGGCGAGGCTCCGCGTGGCGCTGCGCCACGCGGCCCGCTCTGCCCAGGACCCTCTGACCTCCGTCGTCACGGTCGGTCAGCTCCGGATCGATCTCGCCAAGCGCCTGGTCTTCGTTCGCGACGCCGAGGTTCACCTCACGCCGAACGAGTACAAGCTGCTCGCCACGCTGATGAAGCACGCGGGCATGGTGATGACCCACCGCCAGCTCCTCGAGCAGGTCTGGGGCCCCGGTCACGCCCACCAGACGCAGTACCTGCGCGTGTTCATGGCCCAGCTCCGCCAGAAGCTCGAGGAGAACCCCGCGCACCCGCAGTACCTGATCACCGAGCCGGGCGTGGGCTACCGGATGAAAGGCGAGGCGTAGGCGGCCTCAGTCTCGCGCGCCGAGAGCCGGGGCGAGAGCCCGCGCGAACAGCTCCGGACGCGCCACGGTCTGCTCGACCATCGCCCGGCGGCTGCGCGCGACGGCGGCGCGCCCCTCGTCGCCCCCCACGATCTCTCCGAGCCGCCACCGCGCCGCGGCGGCGAAGAGGCTCATCTCGAGGGACTCGAAGCCCTCGACCGCGCGCGACAGGCGCGCTAGCGCGACGTCCTCCCGGCCGAGGCGCCACGCGAGCGCGGCGGCCATCATGTCGGCGATGGGGCGCGCCCAGTCGACCTTCTCTCGCTCGAGCCCGCGGACGAGGCGTGCGAGCTGCTGGTCGCCGGCGCGCTGCGCCCTGTCCCTCGCGAGAAGGCAGCGGATCTGCATCACGCGGAAGTTGATGCGCACCGCTTCGATCCGCAGCAGCTGCGCTGACGCATGCCCCTTCTCTGCGACGGCGAGGCGCGCGAGCGCGTGCTCCTCGTCTCCGGTGTAGAGGTCGGCGATGGCCATCCCCAGCGACGCCCAGTGGTGCTGCAGGGTGAAGACGCGCTTCGACCAGTGGGCGAGGGCCTCCGCGATCTCGGCGCGCAGCTCGTCCGGTCGGTCCTCCGCCAGGCGCCCCAGGACGGAGTAGCCCGACAGTGGAATCCAGGCGGCGTAGCGGTCGCTCCGGTCCCGCCCTTCCTGCCCGTGGAGCGCGGCGCGGCGGCGGAGCTCGCGGATCTCGCCGAGCAGGGCCAGGTCGATCGACGCAAAGATCCGCGCCGTCGCGATCTCCCAGCCCGTGCCCGGGCAGCGGCTCCGGAAGCTCCGCTCGGCATCGTCGCAGCGGGCGAGGCCCCGGCCCAGGCTCCCCAGGCACGACGCCGCCATCCCCTCGGCGAGGTCGCACAGCGCGATCGCGTGCGGGTGCCCCACCTGCTCGGCGAGCGCGCGAGCCCGGACCTGGAGGCGCTCGAACGAGCCGCGAGCTGCGCTGCCCTGGCTGGCAATGTGGGCCGTCTCGAACCCGAGCGCGCGGGCGACGCGGTACGGCTCGCCGGCGTCGAGCGCGAGCAGGACGTGCCTGGCCTGCAGCTCGGCGCCCCGCACCGTGTCGATGACTCCCGCCGCCACCGTCGCCGACCAGATCGCGTCGAGCCGCTTGAGGTCGCCGGGCGGGACGCGGTCCTCGTTTCGCGGCTCGAACGAGTAGCCGCGCAGCGCGATCCACGCGCGCCTCGCCACCAGCGACAGCAGCGCGGCCCGCGGATCGGCCGGGACACGCACGCCCGACGCCTTCAGGACCCCCTCGACGATCGCGAACCCGTCGTCCACGTGGCCGCTCCGCAGCAGCTGCTCGCCGGCCAGCCGCCGCAGCTCGACCGAGCCCGCCGCGTCGGTCCTCGCGGCCGCGTCGAGGTACACGTCCGCCGCCTCCTTGCCGTGCCCGGCGTTGGCCAGCGCGTCGCCCAGCGCGCGATCCAGCGCGAGGCGCTCGCCGCCTTCGAACGCGCCGAGCTGCAGAGCGAGCCGGTAGAGCCGGACGGCCCGGTCGAACGCGAGCGCCGAGGCAGCCTGCGAGGCCGCGCGCAGGGCGTGCGCGGCCGCCCGCGCGGGCTCGTTCGCCCAGCGGAAGTGATAAGCGAGGACCTCGGCGTCGGCGTCGCCGGAGCGCTCCAGGGCGCCGGCGATGTCGCGGTGGTAGGCCTCGCGCTCCGCGGGAGACAGGGAGGCCACGACCGTCTCGGCGATGCGATCGTGGTAGCTCGCCAGGGTGTCCGCGGTCCCCGCGCCGCGCGTGCGGACGAGCTGCCTGGAGCGCAGCGCGGCGAGCGAGCGGTAGGCCTCGGATTCGAGCGCGGCGGCGAGGAAGGCGGTCCGGCGCGAGATCGGCGCGCCCGCGACGGACACCACCCCGAGCAGCCGCTGCGCGCCTGGGGGCAGCTGCCGCACGCGCCGCAAGATCATCTGCTCGAGCGAGACGTCCAGCTCGGCGCGCCCGGGCAGGCCCGCGACGGGCGACCGGTCGCGCACGAACGAGGCCAGCTCCTTGATGAAGAACGGATTGCCGTCGGTCTCGACGGCGACGAGCTCCGCGCACGCCTCCGCGACGTCCTTCTCGCCGATGACCGCTCGCGCGAGCACCCGCGCCTCCGCCGGCGAGAGAGCGCCGAGGGCGATCTCGACCTCGCGAGCCCCCGCGCGGGACAGCGCCCCGACCGTCTCGACGAACCCCCCGGCGCCGCCCTCGGTCGGGCGGTGGCTCAGCACCACCAGGAGCGCCGACGGCGGCGCCGGCCGCAGCAGCGAGAGCAGCATTTCGGCGCTGTCGACGTCCGCCCACTGCACGTCGTCCAGCCACAGGACCACGGGCCGCTCCCGGCCGAGCCGGACGAGCACGTCGCGGAACGCGGCGAAGGCGCGCTGCCGGAGGTCGCGCGGGTCGCCGTCGTCGTCGAGCGGCTCGCCGGAGGGCTGCACGAACCGAAGGACGGGGAACATCCGCTCGAGCGTCCCGAGGTCGTCGGGGAGGAGCCGGGCGCGCGAAGCTTCGGGCAAGGCGACCAGGTGCCGCACGAGCGACTCCACCAGGTCGTCGAACGCCTTGAAGGGCACCGACTCGCGCTCGTAGCAGCGCGACGCGAGCACGAGGGCGCGCCCGTCGTCGCGAACGCGGTCCGCGAAGGTCCGCAGCAGGGCCGTCTTGCCGATCCCCGAGGGGCCCGTGACGCGCACGACGACCGTCTCTCCCGACGAGGCGGCGGCGAGCGCGCCCTCGAGGGCGTCGAGCTCCGCCAGCCGGCCGATCAGCCGGATGTCCTGCGAGGACGGACCCGGCGGGATGGAGCTCGGTCGCGCCTCGTCGGCGTGGAGCACGCGGTCGAGGACCTCGTCGGCCGTCGGTCTCGCCCTCGGATCGCGCTCGAGCAGCGAGGACGCGAGCCGGGCGAGATCGTCGGGCACGCCCTCGGCCTCGACGGGCGCGGCGACGGCCGACAGCTTCTCGAGCAGGATGCGCCTCGAGTCGGCCGAGAAGGGGAGCTTGCCGGTCAGGACCTCGTAGAGCATCACGCCGACGGCGTACATGTCGGCGGGCGGACCGACCTCGTCGAGCGTCACCTGCTCGGGGGCCATGTACGCCGGCGTCCCGAGGATGCGCTGTCCGTGGAACCAGTCGCGCTCGACGACGTCGCTGACCAGCCCGAGGTCGAGCAGGACCACGCGGTCGTCGCGCGTGACGAGGACGTTCGACGGCTTCACGTCGCGGTGGACCTTGCCGGCGCCGTGCAGCGCGGACAGGCCGCTCGCGAGCTGCGCGAACGAGGCGCGCGTCCTGCGCTCGTCGAACCGCGCGTCCAGGCCGCCCGCGCTGGGGTCCGGGCCGACGTACGAGGCCAGGTTCACCGCGTCGAGCAGCTCCATCGTGAAAAACCAGCGATCGTCGTGGAAGAACAGCTCGTAGAGCGAGATGAGGTGCGGGTGCTCGAGATCGCGGAGCGAGCGGAACTCGCGCTTGAAGCGGTCCGGCCACTCCGGGCCGAGCCGGCGCAGCAGCTTGAGCGCGACCCGCCCCCCATCGAGCCGGTCCGCCGCCTCGTAGACGATGCCGAAGGTGCCCTCGCCGATCTTGCGGGTGAGGACGAACCGATCGCCGACGACCTCGCCGGGCGTCGAGTCGCCGAGGGCCGCCGCGCCGCGTGCGGCGAAGGCGGACTCGACGCTCGCGGTGTCGTCCCCTTCGCCCATGCCTGCCCGGCGGGGATTGTGCGCCCCGATCCGCCCATTCACAAGACGCCGCATGAAGTCTTTGCGCGTGGCCTGCGGGTGCGCGTACTGTGCGCGGCGCGGGCGAGAGGGACGGGAAGGGGGAGGCAAGCCGTGAAACGACGAACCAAGATCGTGACGTCGGTCGCAGCCGTGCTGGGACTGCTCGAGGTGGCCATCGCGGCCTGCCACACGAATCCCTCTCCACCTGCGGGCGCCGATTCGGCGCCTCCGCCCGCCCCGCTGGCGAGCCCGTGCGCAATCCCGATCCCCACGCCATGTTACCTGAACGACCCCTGGAACGGCGGCGACCCGCGCAAGGCCTTCTTTCACCTGAGCGAAGGCAGCGAGATCTTCCCGTACAAGTGGCTGCTGGCTCTCTACTCGAACGACTCGACGCCGTTCTTCGAGCCCGCCAGGCCCGGCTACGGCCTGCTCGCCGACCCCATGGATCCCGGTTGCACCAGCGATGCCTGCAACGCTCACGGCTCTCCCGTCGGAATGACGGTCGCCCTGACCCGCGACACCTCGTTTCTGGGCATGGACATGTTCGGCTTCAACTGCGCGGCCTGCCACGTAGGCGAGCTGAGCGCAGGCGGGCGGACCTACCGCGTCCTCGGCGGGCCGAGCCGGTTCGACATCATCGGGTTTCTCGGGGGGCTGCGGGGCGCCGTCACCTACACCCTGAGCAGCGTGGACGCGCTCATCGCCTTCATCGCCAGGCTGGCCGCAAACGACGCGCTGGCGCTCGACGGGGCGCCGCCGGCACTCCTGTCCCTCGCCGGGCAGATGCCTTCAGGGAAGGTCCTGGCCGCCGGTACACCGGCGAGCGCTCGCCTCGCCGCTCAGCTCGAAAGCGCTCTGCGGAAGACCGCAGCCCCTCCGCCGCCCGGGCGAGGTCTGCGGCTCGTCGGCAAGGTCGAGACCGGCGTCGAGCACACGGGGATCCGCGCGCCCTCCGCGTGGCGTCGGCGGCTGGCGGGCGGCCCGGAGGCCTTCGCAACGCCCCGGGCGATCGCCTTCGCGAGCGACCTCGAGCGCGTCGTCAAGACCAGGCCGCAGCAGGCCGTCCGCGCGGTCGAGGAAGGCGGGATCGTGCCGCGGCTCGAGACCGACGAGCAGCGGAAGACGGCGGTGGCGTACGACCTGAACTTCGGCGACACCATCGATCTGCTCAGGCAGCGCCTGGAGTCCATCGCAGCGCTGATCGGGGGATCGGGAGGCTCCGTCCCGGTGACGGCGCCGGGGCCGGGGCGCGTCGACGCCTTCATGACGGCGCACAACTCCGTCTTCCGCACCGAGCCGCCGGTGCCGGTGACGTCTCCGGTCGACTACCCGCGCATCTGGGGGCTCGCGCAGATGCGCTGGTTCCACTGGGACGGGAACACCACGGCGCTCACCGAGCGCAACGTCGGACAGGCGCTCGGCCTCGGCGCGGTGCTCGACCCGGCGACGTTCGCGTCGACTGTACGCATCGGCAACATCCGCCAGCTCGAGGCGCTCGCTCGCCAGATCCCCGAGCCGGCCTGGCCCTTCGGCGTCGACGAGACGCTGAGGGCGCAGGGCGAGGCCCTGTTCAGCGCGAACTGCGCGGGGTGCCACTCCGGCTACGGCGGTGCGGGCGTCTCCGACGCGGCGGGCACGGACCCTAACCGGGCCCGCAGCTTCACCATGCACATGGCGCCCGACGGCTCCTTCGACGGCGCTCCCTTCTACGAGGCGTGGAGCGTGACCCTGGGGAAGGTGACCCAGGCGGCGTACGACTACGAAGACGCGGCTGCGTCCGAGCGGGACAGCGGACCGGTCGCCTGGCGCGCCACAGGCGCGTACGTCGAGCGGCCGCTCGACGGGGTCTGGGCGACCGCCCCGTACCTGCACAACGGGTCGGTCCCGACGCTCGACGATCTCCTGAACGCCCCGGACGCTCGCCCGCCCGGGTTTGCGGCCGGGTCGACGGCGTACGACACGTCGCGCGTGGGCTACGCGAGCGGCGGCTCGTTCTCGTTCGACGCCGGGGCCGCGGGCAACGCCGCGTCGGGTCACCCTTACGGCACGAGCCTCGGCGCCGGCGAGAAGCGCGCGCTGATCGAGTACCTGAAGACCCTCTGACCCGGGCCGGTCAGCCCGCGGCCGCGGGCTTCACCTCGCGAACCTGGCGGCGGCGAGCTTGCGCAGCTCCTTCTTCTGGATCTTCCCGATGCCCGTCCTGGGCAGCTCACTGACGAGCTCGACGAACCGCGGCGTCTTGTACTTCGCGAGGTGCTCCTGGCAGAAGAGGGTGATCTCCTCGGGCGACACCGCCGCGCCGGGGCGCGTCACCACGTAAGCGCAGACCTCCTCGCCCATCCTCGGGTCCGGCACGCCGACCACGGCGACCTCGCGGACGGCAGGGTGCCGGTGGATGACCTCCTCGACGTCCTTGGGGTACACGTTCAGCCCCCCGCGGATGATGAGGTCCTTCTTTCGCTCGACGATGAAGAGGTACCCGTCGTCGTCCAGGTAGCCGACGTCGCCCGTGAACAGCCAGCCACCCTTGAACGCCTCCGCCGTGGCCTCGGCGTCGTCGTGGTATCCCGGGCTGACGTTCTCGCCCTTCGCGCAGATCTCGCCCATCTGCCCGCGCGGCAGCTCGCGCCCCTCGTCGTCGACGATCTTCAGGCTCACGCCCTCGACCGCGACGCCCGTGGACCCCGGCTTGCGCGGCATCCCCTCGCGCTCCACGGCCACGCCCGGGCACGCCTCGCTCAGGCCGTAGCCGACGTGCATCGTCCCGCCGAATTTCTCCTCGAACTCGCGGATCTGCTCGCTCGGCATGGGCGCCGCGCCGACCAGCCAGCGCGTGACCGACGAGGTGTCGTACTTCGCCGCGCCCGGGTGCATCATCATGTAGACGAACATCGTCGGCACGCCCGCCATCGTCTTGACGGAGTGCCGCTCGATGAGCTCTAGGGCCTTCTCGGCGTCGAACCAGCGCATCAGGACGGAGCGGCTTCCGAAGAGGTACCCGCTCACGAGCACGCCGAGGCCGAAGGTGTGGGCGAGCGGCAGGACCAGGAGGGACATCTCGTCTCTCTCGCGGGTGACCGACGTGTTCCACGAGTTCATCGCGTTGGCGTGGAGGTTGCCGTGCGTCTGCATCACGCCCTTCGGTCGCCCCGTCGTGCCGCTCGTGTAGAGGATGGTCGCCAGGTCGCCGCCGTCGCGCTCGACCACGTCCGTCCACGGCGCGCTCTTCTTCACCAGCTCGTCGAACGACGCGCAGCCCGGCGGGACCGCTGCGTCGCCCGTCACGATCACGCGCGGCGGGCTCGCGAGCGCGCGCACGGCGCGCGCCACCTTCGGGTAGATCTCGGGCGAGGTGATGACCACCTTCGCCGCCGAGTTAACCAGGATGTACTCGAGCTCGTGGGCCTCGAGCAGGAACAGGACCGGGATCACCGTCATCCCCGCGCGCCACGCGGCGGGGTAACTGACCAGCACCTCCGGACCGTTGGGCATCATCACGACGACCCGGTCGCCCGGCGAGAGCCCCAGGTCCACGAGCGCCTGCGCGAGGCGGCAGCTCATCTCGTGAAGCTCGCGGTTGGTGTAGGTCCGCCCCTCGAAGACGAGGCGCTCGTACTCGCCGAACTCGGCGAGGTTTCTGTCGGCCAGCGAGGCGAGGTTCATCGTGCTTTCTCCAGGGCGGTGAGCAGTCTCTTCGCGACGCCGGGCGCGTCTCCCTCGTCGTGCTTGATGTACACGAACGCTTCCTTCCACGGCTGCGCCAGGATCCTCTTCGCCCACCCCGCGAGCACCTCGTCGGAGTACTCGTCGCGTCGCAGGCGGACGTACCCCCAGTCCGCGGTGGCGACGAGCGGCACCTCGAGCTTCTCGCCCTCGGCCACGCAGAGCGCCGCGCCGTGCCGGCGCAGCGCCGCCCAGACTTCGTCGTCGAACCAGGACGCGTGACGGAACTCGAACGCGACGCGGTGGCCGGCCGGCATCGCGTCGAGGAACGCGGCCAGCTTCGCCGCGTCCTTCCGGAAGAACGGCGGGAGCTGGAAGAGCAGCGGGCCGAGGCGCGGGCCGAGCGCGCTCGCGGCGCGGACGAAGGCGGCGACCCGCTCGTCGGCGTTCTCGAGCCTGGCGATGTGCGTGATGCGCTGCGGAGCCTTGAGGGAGAAGAGGAAGGTCTCCGGGACCTCGCCGGCCCAGCCCTCGACGAGCGTGGCCGTGGGCATCCGGTAGAACGTGTTGTTGATCTCGACGGTGTCGAACGCCGCGCCGTAGAAGCGGAGGAAGCCGGCCGCAGCGAGGTCCTTCGGGTAGAAGGGGCCCTTCCACTCCTTGTACGAATAGCCGCTCGTGCCCACCCGAACGCGCATCTTGATGCCGGGGGTGATTCTAGCCCTACTTTCGCAAAGAGG
>PLYU01000299.1 GCA_003153495.1 Myxococcales bacterium | reverse complement strand
GAGAGTCCCTTTCGGAGTTCGAGCAGCGGGTTGAAGCGCACCGAATCGATGGCCGTCGGCTCGGACCGCCAGGGGCGGCTGAACTGCCTGCGCCATCCAGCGGTCAGCGCCCAGTTCTCCTTCTTGATGTCGTAGACGAGCACCGAGTGCGGCCAGGAGAGGAGCGTGGGGATGACGAGGCCCACGCCCTTGCCGCTGCGGGTCGGTGCGAAACAGAAGACGTGCTCGGGGCCGTCGTGGCGTACGAGCGCGCCGAGCCGCACGGCAGCGGTGCGGGTCCTGCCCGCACGGTCCACGGTCGTACGAAACTTGGCCTCGTCGGTCTGGCAGATGACGACGCCTGCATCGCGCACGAGGCCCGCCGCGCGGATCTCCGAGGTGGTGGCCCAGCGCGAGCTCCCATGAGCGGTGCTCGGGCCGGACGACTTTCTGCGAAGAGCGGCAAGGGCCGCCACCGCCGCTCCGGCCAGCGCAGCCAGCGTCGTCATCGCGCCGGCGTTGCGAAACAGCGTGGGAGCCCGGGACTCGTAGAGCCGGCCCCACACCACCCACCCCCAGGGAGGGTAGATGCGTACCTCCCCGAGCGCCGCCCACGGGGTCCCGAGCTCCCGTGCATCGTGAAGCTCGGCGGCCACGTACTCGGTCGAGCCCCAGAGTCCCGCCAACGACAGCACCACCACACTCACGGCAGCTAACCAACGCATCTCGATCCTCCACTCTCCAGGCGGCTTCGCGTCCCACTTGCCCGGCGCACTCCTCGCTCGGCCCACCGCGTCCGGTTCGCAAGGAAGGGACGCACGCTCGGCGTGAACGCTGTCTCGGCGGGCTCGGCGGGCCTCCCCTCGAGAGGGTGTCTCGGAGGGGCCGTGGGGTGTTCGCCGGATCCGCGCGACGTGTCTCTGCTCTGTCCACCGACGGTTAATCGAGCGGACGCGAGATCTTGATTCGCGTTATTTTCGCTTGGGAGCCGCGCGGACCGGAGTAACTGCCGGCAACCACGGGCACAATCGCGCTTCTTCGCCATCGCGGGTGATGCGCGCCGCTGCGCATGTACTTGCTCGGGTTCGCCCGAAGCAGCCGGCTGCGCTCGCTTCTGGCCTCAGAACGCTTCGAGCGAATTGTGACTTGTCATCTGAGGCCATCGCTCATTTTCTTGGCATGGAAATGCAAGCGAATGGATTCGCACCGACTTCTTCAGCAGCCTGGTGCGCGCGCCGTCTCAATGTCCTCTCCATGAAAGAAAGTAAGAATCATTTCGCGTCGACGGCTCTCGGCGTCGCTCGTGGCCCGTAGACCCCATCGAGCGCATCCGGATGCCCGGACCGGACCCTTCGCCTCGCCAGGGCTCTGCGCCGGCGGCGCCGCGGATCGCGAGACGCGCTGGCTCCTCCTTTAAAGGTCCGCAGGGTCCGGGTGCGCGCGAGGAACAAATCGCACGCACGCCGATCGATTTCGCGAACGTTTTGTGCCGGACCGATCGATGAAAGGAGGTGAACCCGCACCACGAGCTGAGTGAGAGCCAGGCGCGACGCGCGAGCGCGCTCGAGAGCGCGCGCGGACCGATTGCCGCGCTGCTCGACGATCCGCGCGTCGTCGAGGTGATGCTCAACGCCGACGGCGCCTGGCCACCAACGCAGAGGTGAGACCCAAGCGCAACTCAGGGGCGCCATGAGCGGACATTCGCGCCCGCGCCCCGTGAGGAGGCGTCTTCACCGACTCATCAGCATTCAACCGCGGTTCGTGCCGAGCGGCCGTCCCGCTCGCCGCCGTCGCGGGATTTTATCGTCGGCGGTTTGGGGCCGTTAGCGGAGGCGCCATGATGTTCGACACACCGAACGACTACATCCGGATCGAGGAGGCCGCAGCGCGGCTTGCCCTCACCCCGGTGGCGCTGCGCGCCCGGTGCCGCCGCGCGGCTCGTCGCGAGGGGCGCGAGGTCGTGGCCCACCTGGGCGCCGGCGTCGTCGCGTACAAGTTCGGCCGCTCGTGGCGCGTCCGCTTTCGGCTCGTCGCCGCGTGATGGGGACCCTTCCATGCGGAGGGCTTGCGGTATACTCGCGAGGTCGCACGCATGTGGCCGCTCGTGAGAGGTAACTCATGGGCATCCATACGAGTCTCGTTAAGAAACGCGTCCGCAACCGCGTCACGCGCCTGATCATTGACTTCTATTACACGAACAAGTCCGGCGAGCGGGTTCGCTTCGTCCGTTACGCGGAGCTCCAAACGCGCGACGGCGCCGAGAGGGAGGCCGCTCGGTACCACGAGCGCGCGATCCTCACCGGCGACTCGGAACCGGAAGAGCGGAGCACGATGACTCTCTCGTCGTTCTACGAGAGCGTCTTCAAGCCGAAGGTGCTCCCGCTCTACCGGAAGAACACGCGCATCCGCTACGAGGCCCTCTGGCGCCAACGGGTGGAGCGCGAGTTCGGCGAGAAGCGGCTCGACGAGATCGACGAAGGAAGCTTCCGTGGGTTCGCCCGCGCGATCGAGCTCGAGAAGAGGAAGGCGAAGGGGCCGGTCGCGTTCCTCCGGACGCTCCTTCGCGAGGCCATCCAGCAGGGGATCATCGAGACGGCGCCCCGTGTTCCGCCGGGCGTCATCAAGGACGCGAAGAAGCTCCCCGGGGCGCCGACCCTCGCCGAGGTCGAATACCTCATCTTGAATGCGAGCGGCTGGCTCCGCCTGGCGCTCGCTCTCGGCGTCTATGCGGGGCTCCGGAGCGGTGAGATCCGAGCGCTCCGGGTCGGCGACATCGACCTCGACTGCGGGGTGATCCGCATCGTGCGGACGCTGTCCGAAGACGAGGAGGAAGAGCCGAAAGGGGAGAAGGAGCGCACGGTCCCCGTCGTCCCGCAGCTCGCCGAGATCCTCGGGCCGGCGATCAAGGGGAAGGCTCCTGAAGGGCGCGTCATCCTGACGAGTCGCGGCACGACGCCGCGTCGCCAGCATGTGCTCGGGAAGCTGGTCGACCTTCAGCGGCGACTCGGAACGCGGCGCACGTGGAGCGTGCACGCGCTTCGCCACGCCTTCTGCTCTCACCTCGTTCGCATCGGCATCGGGGTCGAGGCGGTTCGCGCGCTCGCGGGCCACAGCTCGATCCGCGTTACGAACCGCTACGTGCACGCGACGGGCGCGGACCTGCAGGGCGCGATGGAGCGTGGGTTCCGCCGGGCAGCTGGTGACTGACCGGTAACTGGAAGCGAGGCCGGTATGCAACCAGCCGGATTCTAAGAGGAAATTAAGCAGATGGTCGGGGAGGCGGGATTTGAACCCGCGACGACGAGCACCCAAAGCTCGTGCACTACCGGACTGTGCGACTCCCCGAGGAGACGTCATAGTTCTTCTGCGCGACGCGCAGGCATCCAGACTTGTGCGCGGTCCTGCCGGGTGTGATGGCGCAGCTGACGGCACGGATCCTGCATCAGTCGGCACGCTCGCACCCGAACCGTCGTTGGTGCTGACGCCTCCGTCGTTCGACGACGGGGCTACGGCGCCACCCTACGTCCACCGAAGCCGAAACCTCGCGGCGCTTCGCGTCGTCTTGCGTCGCGTGATCCGCGTCGTTCACGCGACGATCCGCAACGATCGGCCCGGACGTCTCGGCCGGGTTCAAATCCCGCCTCCCCGACCGAAACGGAAGAAAAGCGAAGGATGTTTAGATAGTTCACGACAGTGACTACGGGCCGTTTCCCGCTAGTTACCCGGGAGGCGCGCGATCGCGGCCCTCAGGTCGTCGGCGGTGGCGTGCACGTAGCGTTGCGTGACGTCGAGCTTCGAGTGGCCGGCCAGGAGCCGGACGGCCTCGACGCTCGCGCCCCGGCGGATGAGCGCCGAGCAGAAGTAGTGGCGCAGCGAGTGGAAGGACCACTCGAGGAGGCCGAGCTTCAGCTCGAGTCGCTTGAACGCGCCGAGGACGTGCTGCCGTCCCGGCGTTTCCCTTGCTCGTTCAGCACGAGGCGGACGTAGGGCATCTTGAGCCGCACGGCCTCCTCGAGCACCGCGTGACGCCTCTCGATCGCATGCGTGAACACGCCGCGGGCTCGACTCCCTTCCCGTACTACACTTCCGGGTGGTACGCTCCTGTAGCGTCACCGGTGTCGCCGCAGGGCCACGTGGCATTCGGAGCGTGGTTGCGGCGTCTCGGACCGCCGAGGGACCCAATGGCAGAACGACCGAGAACGCGGCCGCGGAGCGCTGCTCCGCCCGCGAAAGGCGCATCCTTCGCGCACGCTGCGCGGCGAGAAAGGGCGACCATGACGGGCCGACGCAACATCGTGACGCTCGTGATTGCAGCGAGCCTGGCATGCGCGTGGCTCGCACCCGCTGCTCGCGCCGACCCCCCGAAGCCGGCGGACACGAAACCCCGGGGGCCGACGCCCAAGCCGAAGCCAGCCCCCACACCGAAGGAGCCGCCCAGGCGTGACGCAGTGGCTCCTGGCGCACCGGTACCGGCGCCCTTGGGGAGCGCCGCGGCCGCCCACGAGGTGGTGGAGCACGAGTCGCGAATCGAGTTCGACGAGCGCGTGGTGCACGGTCAGTCGGCTACGGGCGCCATCTTCCTTTTCCAGCGCGCGCCGAGCGAGTTCAAGAGCATCGTGGACGTTCCGGACAGCTTCCGGGACAAGACGATCGAGCTGGTGAAGCCTCGCCGAGGTACGCCTTGAACCAGGGCAAGCAAGCCCTCGAGGTCCTGGTCTTCGGTCCGTCGGGCTTCGTCGGCTCGTTCGTCTTCACGTCGCCGCGGATCTCGATCGGGCGGGACGCCGAAGCGATGGTCCGCCTAGACGCCCCGGAAGTCTCCTCGAAGCATGCGGAGCTGGTTCTGGCGGGTGGGCTGTTCCGCATCCGAGACCTCGGAAGCCGCACCGGCACCCGCGTCAACGGGGCGCCCGTACTTCCCCGACAGCCTCTCGAGCCGACCGACGAGGTCTCGATTGGCAACTTCCGTCTGCGCGTCGCGCTCTGCGAGTCGGCAGAGTTCGACGATCCACCCCCGCGAGAGTCGGTGCGGCCCGCTCCGGCCCCCCCGCGGGTCAGCGCGCCGGTGCGGGCCTTGCCGTCGAGCCGGCCTCCCCCGTTGCCGCGGTCGGTCGTCCCGCCGCCGCCGGTGCCTCCGATTCCCGCTGCGAGCTCCGTTGTCGCCCCCGTCGCGTCAATCGAGCCGGTCGCCGAGGGCCCGCCGTTCGCCTTCGGAACGTTTGATCCCACGCCGACGGCCCACGACGATGACGACGACGATGACGACGAGACCTTCGTCCCGCCGTTCGACCTGCTCGAAGCGCTGTCGCGCGGCGGTCTGCACGACAACCCCGCGACGCCTGCGCCCGACATCTGTCTCGAGGTGATCCGGTGCCGCCTGGATCGCGTGATTTCGGTCCGTCATCCTCCGCCCACGGGCCGCCTCCGGCTCGACTCGGCACCCGCCATCGGCGCCTTCGAGGGCGCCGATGGCTTCTCGCTGCGGCTCGATGCCTGCCGCGTGTCTGCCGTCCGCGAAGGCGGCCGCGCGCTCACGGACGCGGAGGTGC
This sequence comes from Myxococcales bacterium, assembly GCA_003153495.1. GTDB lineage: Bacteria > Myxococcota_A > Polyangia > Polyangiales > Polyangiaceae > Palsa-1150. The sequence goes on along the minus strand of PLYU01000299.1, from coordinate 16,289 downwards.
TGGCGAAGCACGACGGCGTGAACATGCGCGTCACGAGGGCGATGATGGTGAGCGTCCACGTGGAGGGAGGCGACGAGCTCCTGATCCACTGGGTGCCGCGGGCCGACGCGCTTCGGCGGCCGCGCCTGTCGCTGCGGCCGAACGCCGAGCACGCGCGCACGGGAGCGCTCTCCGTCGCGGTGCACCTGGCGCTGCTCGCGTTCGTGGGACTCGTCTTGCTCGGCGACAAGACGGCCGACGTCGAGCTCAACGCGGGACGATTCGCGACCCTCGACGTTCGAGAGCTCGAGCTGGAGCCGCCCCCTCCCGCGCCGACTCCGCCGGCGGTCAGCGACGCGCCCGCGGCGCCGACTCAGCCAGTCAGGCAAGACCTGACGAGCAAGAGCAGGCTGCCCCTCGTCAAGGGCGCCCGGACATCGACGCAGGAAGCCTCGCCTTCGAGTCAGGCGACGCGGCGCATCCTGTCGTCGCTCGGCGGCGTCCCGACCACGGCCGGCGCGATCTCGATCAGCAACCTCGATGCCCTTCCCGTCGGCGCGGGCGATTTCAAGGTGTCGGGCACCCTCGGGAAGGCCCCGGGCGACACTCTGCGCGTGGCCACCGGAGGGAGCGAGCCGGACACGAAGTCCGCCAGCGAGCTCGGAGGCAACGGCCTCGGGAGAGTCCAGGCCAGGATCGGATCGGGCAACGTCAGAGCGCGGGTGACCGCCTCTCCACAGGCCATCCGAGGCGAGGGAACGCTCGACAGGAGCGAGATCCAGAAGGTCGTCAATGCGCACCTCTACCAGATACAAGGGTGCTACGAGCGCCAGCTGGCGAGAGATCCCTCGCTGTCCGGAAAGATCTTCTTCGACTGGGTGATCGGTCTCTCCGGGGGAGTGTCGAGCGTTCGCGTCGGTCGGTCCACGATCCAGAGCGTCGAGACGATGACCTGCATTCAGGCAGTGATTCAAGGGTGGAAGTTCCCGCCGCCTCAGGGAGGAACGGTGACCGTCACGTACCCGTTTGCGTTCAGCTCGTTCGGCGGATGAGCATGGAGATTCGATGATCCACGGAATGTCGCGCATACTGCTGATGAGCATCGCCTTCGGCACGGTGTCCGCCGCGTCCGTCACCGCGCTGGCCGCGGAGGATGACGACGTCGACGAGGTCGCGACGTACGCCGTGCAGCACCGCCTCTTCCGCCTCGGTCTCGAGTTGAACGGGGGACTTGGGATCGTGCCCCTCAACGCCTTCGACAAGGGCTTCATCGTCGACGGGAGCGTGACGTGGCACTTCAGCAGCATCCTGGGCTGGGAGATCGCCGAGGGCGGTTACGTGTTCGCTCAGCTCGACACCGGGTTGAAGCAGCAGCTCATGGACAACTTCGGGGTGCAGCCGACGGTGCTTACCACGCCGCTCTTCCTCGGCAGCAGCAACCTCGTGTTCACTCCGTTCTACGGGAAGCTCGCGGGCCTGAATCGCTCGGTGAGCCACGTCGAGCTCTTCTTCCCGGCCGGTCTCGCGCTGGGCAGATACCAGAACCCGGGGCAATGGGAGGAGGGCCTGGACGCGGGGCTCGGGCTGCGCTGGTTCGTGAGCAGCCAGCTCTCTCTCCGGATGGACGCCCGAGACTTCCTCCTGACACCCAGCCTCTCCCACCTCAACCTGACCAACGAGCTGCTCTTCGCCGTCGGTCTGTCGGTCGGGTTCGGGGGCGCCGAGCGATGAGGCGCGCCGGGTGGGCCCTCGTCGTCGCGCTCGCCGGCGCTCTCCGCGTGGCGCACGCGGACACGACGACCCCGGCTGGCGCCCCCAGGCCAGCGGCGCCCTCGGCGCCTGCCCCGGGCGCAGCGCCTCCCGAGGCGGTGCTCGTGGCCCCGGCGGACACCGACCGGCGGATGGACAGTGGCCTCGAAGCGCTCGCGGCGAAGCACTACGAAGGGGCCGCAGGCGCCTTCTACGGCGTGTACCAGAAGCTGCCGCTCGGCGATGCGCGGCGCGATCTGGCGGGGTACCACCTCGCCGTCGCCCTCGAGGGGCTGGGCCTCAGCCAGGCCGCGGCCGAGCACTTCATGGAGATCCTCTCCGGTCGACGATCGCCGGAGTTCATGGATCAAGCGCTCGCGGCGCTCAAGCCTCTCTACGAGAGGCGCCTCGTCAACGAGGAACGTTTCGTCGAGGGCGTGCTCTATGGCTCGCAGTTCACCAGTCTCTCGCCCGACGTCTCCGACTTCGTCGAATACCTGCAGGCGCTGACCGACGTCCGGCACGGGTTCACCGCCTGGGGCCGGGCCCGCCTCGAGACGCTCGCCCGCGCCGGTCGCCCGTATTCGCTGTCCGCACGCTACGCGCTGGCCGTCGAACGGGTCGCGCGACACGAGGACGACGGCGCGGCCAAGGAGCTGCGCGCCATCATCGCCTCCACCGGCGACATGCCGTTCGAGGTCCGAAACCAGGCGCGCGTGGCGCTGGGCCGCATTCTCTACGAGCGGAAGCTCTACGACGAGGCATGGGGCTTCTACAGTCGGGTCGACTCGCCGCTGCCTTTGCAAGACGTCGTCATGATCGAGAGGGCGTGGGATCGTGTCGCCGGGGGAGACCAGCAGCGAGCGCTCGGGTTGCTCGTCGGGCTCGGAGCACCCGTGTTTCACGCCGTCTTCGCTCCCGAGCGCTACCTCATCCGCGGCCTGGCGTTTCGTCGCATCTGTCAGTATCGCCAGGCCCACCTCGCCGTGCGCGAGTTCCGGAGCAAGTACGGTCCGCAGCTCGAGAAGATCAAGGCCCGCGCCTTCATGGACGACCCGACGATCCGAAGCTGGGCCATCGCCGGGACGGCTTCACTGAGGGACTACGGGCGGATCAACGACGTTCTGACGCGCGAGATGGGCGCGCTGGGAGCCATCGGCGACAGACCCCTCCGCGACCACCTCGACGCCATCTACCGGAGCGGACTCGACGCCACGAACCGGGCGATCGATCGCGAGATCGAAGGGGCCATCGAGCGAGTCGTGGACGAGCTCTTGCGCATAGACGAGCAGATGAGCCTCGTCGACTACGAGATCGGAGCGGGGCTCTTCAAGTCCGGACAGGGCAAGACGCCCGGCGCGCCGCGCTCCATCGAGGTTCCCCAGGGATCTGATGAGGTGTACTTCAAGTTCGACGGCGAGTACTGGTCGGACGAGCTCGTCGACTACTCGGTGCTCGCCGAGGATCGGTGCGTGCGATGAGGCTGCGGCCGCTGATCACCTCGGCGCTCCTCCTGTCGTGCCTCGGGTGCGGCGCGGGGGCGCTGCCGAAGCCGCCCCAGGTCGATCCCACCGAGCAATGGATGCGCGCGGGGGCGAAGATCGACTTCGCGGTCGGCGAGACGAAGGCGATGATCCAGCGCGCGCGCGGCGCGGCGTACCTGCCGGATCTCTACATGCGCCTGGCGGAACTCTACACCGAGCGCGCGCGCTACGCCTGGCTCGTGGTCTACGAGCGCCGCAAGGCGAGAGGGGACGAGAGCCGCGCGGTGGAAGCGCCCGAGGCGAGGCTCCTGAAGAACCTGGCGATCGCCACCTACGGGCGCATCGTTCGCGAGTTCCCCACCTACCCGCGCGACGACGAGGCGCTCTTCTTGACGGCGCACGAGTACCGCGAGCTCGGCGATTTCGACAAGATGAAGGAGGCGTACGAACAGCTGATCGAGGCGTATCCGAAGAGCTCGCACCGGCTCGAGGCGTACCTGACGCTGGGCGACCACGCGTTCGGCGCCTCGGATCTCGCCACCGCCCAGCGTTACTACGAGCGCATCCTCGCCGAGCCGTGGACCCCCGTTCACCCGCTCGCCCGCTACAAGCTGGCCTGGCTGCGCGTGAACCAGGGCGACTGTCGCGAGGCCGTTCGACTGTTCGAGCTGACGCTTCGAGAGCGCCCGGCCAGCCCGGCCGATCTCACCCCTGGGCTGCTCCGGACGCAGAAGAGCCTGAACGTCATGCGCGAGGCGCTCGTCGATCTGGCCTATTGCTACCCCGAGGTCTACCCGGACCGGCCTCCGGTTCCCTACTTCACCGACCTGGCGACGTCCTCGTCCGACTATCTCGCGGCCATGCGGCGGCTCGCGAGCCGCTATGCGATCAAAGAGATGCGCCAGAAGGGCGCGATCGCGCTGCGGGAGGTGCTGGACGGCGCGCCCGCCGACGAGGACGGAGTCGAGCTCTCGCGCCGGCTTCATGACGCCGTCATCAACGCCGGCGTGTTCGACGAGCCGGCGCAGGACATCGCTCGCCTCGTGTCGGCGCTCGACACGCGCCTCGCCGACTACCGCCTCGGCCCCGACGTGGCCCGCAGGCTCGTCGAGGAGTTCGAGATCTATGCGCGAGACATCGCCACTCGGGCGCACGTCGCCGCAAGGGACAGCCAGAGCACGTCCGCGCTCTCCCTCGTCGCCGATGCCTACCACGCGTACCTTTCGCGATTCGCGAAGGGTCCGGCCACTGGCGAGATGCGCGAGAACTACGCCGACGCGCTGCTCGCCGCGAAGCGACCCTACGAGGCCGGACGGGCCTACGAGGAGGTCAGCGCATCTCCGAAGAAGGGCGACACGGGCAAGCAGGCGCGCCTCAACGCCATCGCCGCGTATCAGCAGGCGCTCGAGGGCCCCTCGCTCGGGCGTCTGCAGCGGCTCGTCGCCTGGAGCGGCATCCGGACGCTGGGGAATCGCGTGATCGTGGAGGCCCCCTCCGACCCGGCGATCGTCGGGATCAAGGTCAGCATCGCCCGCAGCTACTACGAGACCGGCGACTACGAGGCCTCCGCTCACCTGTTCTACGAGGTGGCGCGCCAGTATCCGGCGACGGCCGAGGGCGTCGCCGCCGCGCACCTTTCTCTGGACTCGCTGCGTCTGGCCGACAACCTGGAAGAGCTCACGACCGTCGGCGGGTGGTTGGTGGCGGACGGCCGCATCCGCGACGACGTTCGCAAGGAGCTGAAGGAGATCGTCAGCAAGGCCGCCCGGCGTCAGGTCGAAGAGGTGACGGCGAGCGACAGCGACGATCGCGAGCAGCAACTGCTCGCGCTGGCCAAGCGCAACAAAGGGAGCGAGGTCGGCGAGGAGGCGTCGTACAACATGCTGCTTCTCGCCAGGAGCAGTGGCCAGCTCGACCGCTTCTATGCGCTCGGCGAACAGTTCTCGACCGACTACCCCTCGTCGCCGCGGCGGATCGACGTGCTCGGCGCCCTCGCCGCCGTGGCGTCCGACAGCGCCGACTTCATCAAGGAGGGGAGGTACATGGCCGCCGCGTTCGCGGCGGACCCGCAGGGAAAGGACTCGGCGGATCGCCTCTATGCGGCGGCGTCGATCCACGCCGTCCTCGGAGACGCGGCGGCGACGGACGAGATCGCGAAGCTCGCGGATCGCGGCAGTGACAAGGTCGACGACCTGCTGGTGCTGCTCGCGCGGTCCGGCAACGTCTCCACGCTGGAGCAGGTGCTCGGCGCGGCGTCGATCGGCAGCCCGACCGCGGCGTTCTTCCGTGGATACCTGGCATTTCAGCGCGGCGACTACGCAGCGGCGCGCGCGATGCTCTCGAAGCGGGTGTGGGCCTCGCCGGACGTCACCGGACGCGCCCGGTTCCTGATGGGCGAGATCGCGTACGCGGAGTTTCGAAGCGTGGGGAGCAAGGCCGACCTTGCGGCGACGGTCGACGCCAACGTGAAGGCGCTCGCGGCCGTCGACGCGGCGTTCAAGCCGGTGATCGAGGGAGGTTACGTGCGCTGGGCCATGGCCGGGCTGGCCCGCGTGGCCGCCGCCAACGGGCGCTTCGCCACGTTCCTGCGCGGCCTCGAGCTCCCCGCCAACCTCTCGGACGCCGAGAAGCAGCAGATCAAGGCCGCCCTCGAGCGCCAGGCCGCCGCCGCGGACAGGCGGGCGGGCGAGCTACGCGCGGTCTGCGCGAACCAGGCCAGGAAGGCGGACCTCTTCTCCGACGCAGCCAAGAGCTGCCTGACCGGTCAGGCCCTGCCCGACTCGATGCCGATGTACAAGGAGGTCCACGCCGCGGGCGCGGGTGATCCGGCCGGCGTGCAGGCGCTGCAGAAGGCTCTCCTCAAGAACGCCAAGGACGTCGACGCGCTCATCAAGCTGGCCGAGCTTCACCTCGCTGCCGGAAACGCCGGGGTGGCGCTGATGCTGCTCGAGCGCGCCGAGCACCTCGGGCAGCGCAAGGGCGCGGTGCAGAACCTCCTCGGCCTGACGTACTACCAGCTCAACGAGCCGCAAGACGCGGGCGAGGCCCTCAAGGCAGCCGTGGCCGCAGAGCCTTCCGAGCCGCACTGGCACTTGAACCTCGCGGCGCACGCTGCCGCCTTCGGCCAGGTGGACCAGGCGAAGGCCGAGCTCCAGAAGAGCGGCCCGCCGCCGGGCGGTCCGAGGGGCCCGGCCGATCACCCGGACATGCCCCTGCTCTCGCAGCCCGGGCTCGACAAGAAGGGCGAGGGTGCCCGATGAAGCGGCCCATCGTCCTCGCCGCCCTCGCCCTGACGCTTGGCTGTGGATCCAGCGGCGTTCACCTCACGCACGACGAGTACGAGCGCCTCCCGCGCGACTACCGGCAGGAGATCTTCGACGCGGAGAACGATCTCGTCATCGCCCGAAACTCGGGGGACGAGGCCGCGGATCGGAAGGCCGCGGCGGAGCGCGCGCTGGATGACCTCGACCAGACCTGGCGGCGAACGACCCAGAGGCTCTCGAGCTCGGGGCAGTCGGCGAAGATCGGCAAAGCGCGGGTCGTCCACGAGAGCCACGTGGCCTACGCGACGGCGCTCATCGACGTGGCCGGGGCGGCGGTCCGCAGGGCCGCCGCGGACGCCAGCCTGAGTCGCGGGCGTCTCTACCTGGTGCGGCAGCGTCAGCTCGCCCGCATCGGCCGGGCGACGACCGTCTCGCTCAGACCGCTGGAGGATGCGGTCGGGGAGCTGGAGAGGAAGTCGAAGGCCGCGTCGGCCGACGAGCTGAGCCTTCGCGCCCGCGTGCAGCCCCAGCTGAGCGCGTGGAAGGCCGCCGAGGACGGATACGTCGCGACGTCGGGCGACTACGACACCGGCGTCTGGGGGGACTGACGATGCGACCTTCACCGCCCTTGCGCCGGACGGGCGTGGTCTTCTTCGCTCTCGCCGAGGCGTGGATTCCGCGCGCCGTCGCGTACGACGATGCGAGCGCGCCGGACTCGGGCGCTTCGTACGCGGTGACGCCCTCTCCTGGGGTCGCGCCGGACGCGGGCGGAGGGCCCGCCTCCGGCACCATGACGGGCCCTTTCCTTCGCATCCACGACGGCACGAGCGCCGCCCAGCGCGGAGACATGACACGGGCAGAGCATGCCTTCGCCGACGCCATCGCCATGGCGCCGGCCGACACGAGCGTCGCGCTCGCCGTCGGATCGGCTTACTACGGTCTGGGGCGCGTCGACAGCGCGATCCGCACCTGGACGCAGGCCCTCGCCGTCCAGCGCTCGCCGGATCTCCTCTTCAACCTCGGCATCGCGTATCGAAGCAAGAGCCTCTTCGCCCAGGCCATCCTCTGCTTCGAGGAGGTCGTGACGGCCTCGACGCCCCCGTCGTTCGACGCGCTCTTTCAGCTCGCGGACACCTACGTGCGGGCCAACGACAGCGCGAAGGGCCTCGAGGCCTACAAGCGACTCACGACGCTCTTCCCCGCCTTCGCGGCCGCATGGAACGACTACGGCAACCTTCTCGCGCACACCAAGCGCCTCGATGCCGCCACCGCGGCTTATCGAGAGGGACTGAAGGCGGCGCCGAACGACGGCGAGCTGCTGTTCAACCTCGGGCGCGCGCAGGAGCAGATCGGCGACGCCGCCGGGGCGCGATCCTCGTACGAGAGCGCGGTGAAGTTCGCGCCGACGCTCTCGGAGGCGTGGAACAACCTGGGCGTTCTCTACGATCGGATGGGACAGAAGAGCAGCAGCCTCGCTGCATTTCAGCACGCTTCGCAGGCGCGCGCGACGTTCGTCAACGGACGCTTCAACTACGGCGTGGCCGAGCTGCGGCGGGGGCACTGCGCCGAGGCCATCGGGGCGCTCGAAGCGGCGACGCGCCTCGATCCCGGCAACTCCGACGCCTTCACGATGCTGGGCGAGTCGTACTTGCGCGCGGGCCGCACGTCGGACGCGATGGCGGCGTACAAGCGCGCCCAGCAGCTGGCGCCCGGCGATCCAGCCTCTCGCCTGGGGCTGGGCCTGATCGCGCTGCAAAACCAGAACTACGATCTTGCCATGAGCCTCTTCAACGAGGCCATCGCGCTGAATCCGTCGGACGGGCTTGGGTACCTGATGGCCGGCCGCGCGCTCCTGGCACGAGGAGACGTCGCCGGTGCCGTCGCCAGCTCGAGGGAGGCGGCGCTCAGGTCGCCGAACAGCCCCGAGGTCGCCATGGGCCTGGGGGCCGCGCTCGAGAGGCAAGGCGCGCTGGCCGACGCTCTCGCCCAGTACGAGCGCGGCGTCCAGCTCGCCCCCCAGGACGTGCAGAACCGGCTGGTCTTCGGCCACCTCGCCGAGAAGCTCGGAGCATACGATCGCGCGCGCGCGGCGTACCAGAGCGCGATCGTGGAAGGCGGCGGCGAGGTGGAGGCCCGAGAGCGCCTTGCGGAGATCCACGAGAAGGGCGGCCATCACGACCTCGCCGCGAGCGTTCTCGTCGACGCGATCAAGGTCTTTCCCGGAGACGGGGAGCTGAAAGTCCGACTCGCAGAAGTTCAATATCGACAGGGCAAGTACGGCCCGGCCGAGGCCACCCTCCAGACGGCGCTTCGCATTCCCGGCCCCCACACGGCGCGGGCTCACTACCTCATGGCGTTCGTGCAGTATCACAAGGGCAGCGCAGGAGCGGCGCTGAAGGAGCTCGACGACGCGCTGGCGCTTGCTCCGGATATGCCCGAAGCCTACTATGAGCGCGGCGAGATCTACGCTGCCACCGGAAGAACCGACCTCGCAAAGCAGAGCTACGCGAGGGCGGTCCAACTCAGGGCCACCTACACAGAAGCCATCTTGGGCCTCGAGCGGCTCGACGAAAAGACAGGTCCTTGAGGGACGGCGGAGCGACTCATGCTCGAAATCATTCACTTGATCATGGCCGGCGGCATCTTCATGTACGCCATTCTCGCCGCGTCCCTCGTCGCCGTCGCCGTCATCTTGCAGCGCCTGTTCACGCTTTGGGTTCTCTATCGGATCGACGTCGAGGGTCTTCGCGATCGCGTACTGTCGTACATCGACCAGGGGCAATTCGGACAGGCCGCTCAGCTTTGTGAAGGCTCCCACCCCATGCAGAAGATCCTGGTGGCGGCGCTCCAGCGGGCGAACCGCAGCGAGAAGGAGATCCGGCGCGGCCTCGAGGGCGCGGCGCTGACGGAGCTCGCTCGTTTTCGGAGCGGGACGTCGTCGCTGCCGCAGCTGTCCAACCTCGCGACCCTGCTCGGGCTGCTCGGTACCATCCACGGCCTCATCATCTCCTTCTCGGGAATGCAGGGGGTCGACGCGGCCGCCCGACAGGCGGCGCTATCCAAGGGCGTCGCGGTGGCGTTCTACAACACGTTCTTCGGCCTGACGGTGGCCACGGTCACCGTCGTCGCCTATCTCATCGTGTTCTCCAAGCAGACGAGGGAGCTGACGCGGATCGAGGCCGCCACCGCGGCGATCGTGGACCGCCTTCTCACCGTGCCGGAGGGGCGCAGCGCCGCCCGCGGGCCCTCGCCGATCGCCGCGGTTCGCTAGTCCCATGGCCGGCGGCGGTGAGTCAGGCGAGGACGAGGGCGTACGGCCCGGAACCAACGTGTTCGGTGAGGAAGTCGTCGCCCCCGTCGCCCTGAACCTCACCGCTCTCATGGACATCCTGTCCAATCTGCTCTTCTTCCTGCTCGCCTGCTTCGGGACGACCATCGTGATGGGAATCAACGCGACCGTCCCCGTACAGTCGACCGATCAGAGCAGCGTGGCCGACACCCGGCAGACCGTGACCGCGGGCGTTTCTCTCGGGAAGGACGGGCTCGATGTGTCGATCGTCGGTTCGGCGCAGCCGCAGCAGGAGCTCGACGGGTGGCGCCGGAGGATCCCGCCGCGGGACGGCGACCCCGACTATCAGGCGCTCTCGGCGTACCTGCTGTCCATCAAGCAGAAGTATCCCCGATCGGACACGATGATTCTCACCCCGGAAGCGGGCGTGAGCTACGACGCAATGGTGAGAACGATGGACGCGGCTCGCGAGACGGAGATCACCGTCTCGGGGGTCGCTCGACCCGTCGCGCTGTTCCCGACCGTCGTCGTGTCCACGGTGATCAAGTGAGCCTCCTCGGAAAGCGAGGCGTCTTCGGGGCCTCCGCTCCGGCGAGCGGGGGCGCCGGCATGGCGAGCCTCGCGATCAACCTCACGGCCCTGATGGACATCCTCTCGAACCTGCTCTTCTTCCTCCTCGCTTCGTACACGTCGCAGTCGGTCGAGCTCGAGGGCCAGGCCGGCTTCAAGCTACCGTCCTCGACGAGCCGCCTCAGCCTGACTCCTCAGATCACCATCACCATCACCGAGAGCCGGATCGACCTGGGCGGCGTTCCGGTGGGCAGCATTCAACATGGCCAGATCGTCGAGCCGCTCGACAAGGATGGCAACGTCGGCGCCCTCTACGATCGGCTGGACAAGGTGAAGACGAGCCGCGAAGCCGCGGGACGAGCCGACGTGGCCGACGCCGCCCTCGTGCTGCTCCTCGCCGACAGGGGCACCGATTCGGAGACGATCACCCGCGTGCTGAAGACGGCGGGACGAACCGGGTTCTACAACGTTCGCTTCGGCGTGATCTCGCGGTGAACCGATGCCTCTCACCACGCGTCGTACATTCTGCGGGCAGGTGGCGCTCCTCGGGCTGGGCGGGTACGCGGGGCTCGCCACCGCGTGCCGCTCTCGCGTGACGGGAACGACGGTCGCGGTATCCGACGCCTCCCTCCCCGCGCTCGTTACCTTCACCCGAGAGACCTTCGCGACGCTGTCGGCGGTCTGCGAGAGGCTGCTCCCGCGCGACGAGGACCCGGGGGCGATCGACCTGGGCGTCCCGTCGTACATCGACCGGATGCTGGCGTCCCCGGATCTTGCCTCGGTGCGGGCGATGCTCCTGCGCGTCTTGCCGATGGTCGACCGCGAGGCCAGAAAGCGGACCGCGGGCAAGCCCTATCACGAGGCGCTCGCCGACGAGCAGGACGCCATTCTCGCCGCCTGGCAACACGGGCGCGACGGCGGGCAGTCCTTCTTCGCTGTCATCCTCAGCCTGACGCTGGAGGGGGCCTTCGGCGATCCCAGGTACGGCGGCAACTCGGGGGGGCGCGGGTTCGCCATGATCGGATTCACGCCCGACCCTCCGCTCTCGAAGATGACCCACCTGCACCGCTCGCCTCCCGGTGCTCCGGGCGGACCTCCGAAGTGATGGCGCGCGATCCGGCGGACGTCGTGGTCGTGGGCAGCGGGGCAGGCGGGGCTCCGGTGGCGTACGCGCTGGCCGAGGCGGGGATCCAGGTCGTGATCCTCGAGAAGGGTCGCCGGTATCGAGACGAGGAGTTCGATCACGACGAGATCCGGATGTGCCGGCGGAGCTTCTTCACCCCGTCGATCGCCGACGAACCTCACACCCTGCGCAGCGGCGAGAACGCAAAGGCAACGCGCACGACGGCCGGATGGGTTTCCACCATCGTGGGCGGCGGGACCGTGCACATGGCCGGCTACTTCTATCGCTTTCATCCGGTGGACTTCGCGCTCCGGTCGACGCTGGGTCACGTCCCGAAGGCCTCGGTCGTGGACTGGCCCATCCGTTACGACGATCTCGAGCCGTTCTACGCGCGCATCGAGCGCGAGATCGGCGTCTCGGGCGTCTGGCGCGCGCATCCGTTCGAGGAGCCGCGCACGGGGGACTATCCGCTGCCCCCGCTTGCGGAGAACGCCGTCGCTCGCGAGATCGACAGGGCGTGCGCAGCCCTCGGATATCATCCCTTTCCGACGCCGCGGGCGATCGTGTCCCGCGAGTACCGCGGGCGGCAGCCCTGCATGTTCTGCGCGCTCTGCGCCTCCTACGGATGCGAGATCGGCGCGAAGAGCTCCACCCTGGCCTCGCTCATTCCTGCCGCCGAGGCCACCGGCCACTGCGAGGTCCGCCCGGAGTGCATGGCCACGGAGATTCCGGTCGACGCGAGCGGACGCGTCAAGGGAGTCGTCTACCGAGATGCCGCGGGGCAGAGCGCATTCCAGCCTGCGCGTTGCGTCGTGGTGGCGTGCACCGCGATCGAGACCGCCCGCCTGCTCCTGCTGTCGCGCTCGGCGCGATTTCCGAACGGTCTCGCCAACGCGAGCGGCCTGGTCGGGAAGAACCTCGTCTTCTCCGGGGAGAGCAAGGGCGAAGCCCTGTTCGAGCGACGGAGCCACCCGGATACCGAATGGCTTTCGGACACCGCGCCCTTCGCACAGCGGTCGATGCAGGACTTCTACTGGCTGGACCAACCGGTGGGGGGCGTCCGCAAGGCGGGCACGGTCGTGTTCGCGCTCGCCCACCCGAACCCGATTCTCGCGGCCGAGCACATCGCGGGCTCGGGCAGCGCAGCGCGGTGGGGCCTGCGGCTGAAACAGGCGCTTCGCGAAGAGGCCCTCGGAGCGCGCACGCTGACTTTCGAGACCTTCGCCGAGGTGCTGCCGACGCCGGGCACGTACGTCGACCTCGATCCGGAGGTGAAGGACCGGTGGGGAATGCCCGTCGCGCGCATCACGGTCGATCGTCATCCGCTCGACGCGGGCGCCGCCGGCTTCCTCGCCGCGCGCGGCAGGGAGGTGCTCGATGCCCTCGGGCCGGACGCGTCGCGCATCACGCAGGAGGACGGCCAGGACATGGTGCTGCAGGGGGGCACCTGTCGCTTCGGGCGTGACCCGGCGACGAGCGTGCTCGACGTGGACTGCCGCGCTCACACGGTTCCCAATCTGTATGTCTCCGACAGCTCCTTCATGCCCACGTCGGGGGGGGTGCCCGGAACGCTGACCATCATGGCGAATGCGCTGCGCGTCGGGGTGGGGCTGGCGGCCCGGTTCAAGGCGGGTCGGATCTGAACGGAGCCGTGCAGATCCCGCCCTGGCTTCCAGTCGCGCTCTGCGCGCTCCTCGCGGGGCCGGATTGCGAGGGATGCCGTCGCTCGACGGCTCGGCCGGCGAGAAGCGACGCGGCGAGCGGACAGGCGGCGGGCGATCCGACGCCCGCTGCGGACCGCAGCGCGACCTTGCTGGGCGGCGAACGCGGGCTCGACCACGTAGGCATCGCCGTCAAGAGCCTCGAAAGGGCCGTGCATACCTACCACGACGCCCTCGGCTTCAGCCGGCCGACCGAGGGTCGGCTGCCCAACGGGATCCGCAACGTCAACTACTACTTCGCCGACGCCACTTACCTCGAGACGCTCGTGTACTGGGATCGCGCCAAGGCGGCGTGGCTCGCAGCCTTCACCGACGAGCACAGCGGCGCGCTGTTCGCCGTCCTCAGCGTGTTCTCGGCGGAGGCCACGACGGCGTTTCTCGCCCGCCGCAGCGTCCGGGCGGGTTCGCCGTACTCGGGGACGATCCAGACGACGGGCGAGGACGCCATGCCCGAGGAGAAATGGAAGACCTTCTTCATGCCCGACGGAGCACTGCCGGGTAACCCCCTTTACTTCATCTCGTACGCGCGGGCGCCTCGAGACGCCTATCTGCTCGAGCTCGAGGACCCTCGCGCGCGGCGCAGACTCCTGCACAGGAACACGGCGCTCGGACTGCGGGCCGTCTGGCTTGCGGTCACCGACCTCGAGGCGGCAAGCAAGGCGTATGCGTCGATCGGCCTTCCCCGCGGGCGTTCGTTCGACGACCGGGCGCTGGGAGCACGAGGGCAGGTGTTCGGAGCGGGGAGCGGGGAGCTCTGGCTCGTGGCGTCGGCCTCGCCGGAGAGCCCGATCGCGGCGTTCCTGCGAGACCGCGGCCCCGGCATCCTCGGCGTCACGCTGGCGGCCGGCAGCGTGGCGACCGCGGCCAGGGTGATCGAAGAAGGCACGGGCTCCGCGATGCCCACGTACCCAGGCCAGCTCGGGACCAGCATCCGCGTGCCGCCGGAGTTGACCGAGGGGGTGTGGCTCGAGCTCACCCAGCAGCCGTAGCAGGGTGATAGAAGACGAAGATTGGCTGCGGTCGGGAACCGCGCCATGTCGTAGCCGATCTCGGACACGATGACGCTCGCAGCCGTCCTGATGAGAAGGCGATGGTGGTCGCGCACGTCGCCGCGTAGCGCCTCGAGCGACCAGCGCACGGCGCGGACGCTGCTGCGCAAGGCGGACGCGGTGCTGGGCGAGTAGCTGCAGCGGCCCTCGGATGCGCCGCACCCGCCGGCGAGGGCGAGCGCGACCAGGGCTCCGACCAGACTCGTGGCTCGCTTCGGCATCGACCACCTCCTGAGCGGGTGCGAGGGTAGCCGCGATGGGGGTCGACCGGGTCGCCTGTGTCAGCCGCGCAAAGGATGGCGTCACGGGAATAGGATGCCTGCCGCGCTCGTTGGTCCATCGAGCGCCCGAGCGCGGACCATGACGGCCAACTCCTCCCGCCCGACCCCTCGCTCCGGTACCAGCCTCCGTCCCGGGCGGGTTCTCCTCGTCGGCGACGAGCCGCTCCTGGGAGAGGCCGCCCTGCGCGCGCTTCGCAGAGACCACGACGTCATCCTCGTGACCGCCGCGCTCGACGCGCTCGCCAGGCTGGAGGCGGGCGAGCGCTACGACGTCGTCCTCTGCGACCTGATGATGCCCGTGATGGACGGAATCGAGCTTCACCGGCGGCTCTACGCCACCGCCCCGGAGGAGGCGAAGCGCGTCGTGTTCGTCGCCGGCGGCGCGGTGACGGCTCGCGTCGAGTCGTTCTTCCGGACGGCTCCCAATCTGCGGGTCGAGCGACCCATCGCCGTCGACGCCCTCCGCGCCCTCATCGAGAGGCGAGTGCGCGGCGTGGGTGACGAGAACGACCTTCTCCACGCGGCATTCAATACCTCTTCGTCCCCTCGATGATCGACTCCTCGCTCCGACCCGCCGCAGCGCTTGCGGCGTCCGAGCGGCTAGCGCCCGGCCCCGCCGGCGAGCAAGGGCGGTGCTCGGGCCCGTAAAGGACCCATCAAGACTTCGGCGCCGACCGAGCGGCGCCGCCGGGGACTGCTAGATCCAGCCTCGCCGCCGGCTCGCACCGGGGCGAGACATGGCATCCCTCCGCAAGGCCGCACCCGGGCAGACGATCGAGGACCGGTTCCTTCTCCTCGAGGAGATCGGTCGGGGCGGCATGTCCACCGTCTTCAAGGCGCGCGATCTGCAAGGCCAGGGGCGCGCGGTGGCCGTGAAGGTGCCGCTGCCGCAGTACTCCAGCGGCGTCGGGAGCTGGTCGATGGCGCAGCGCGAGGCGGAGATCGGCGCCGCGCTCGACCACCCTTACCTCGTGAAGTTCTTCCCGGTCCCACGGCAGGACCGGCGCGGGATGCCGCTGGTGGTGACCGAGTACGTGACCGGGATCACCCTGGCGCGCCGCCTCCACGAGGCCGGCCGCCTGCCGGAGCCGGAGGCCATACGCATCGCGCGCCGGGTGTGCGAGGCGGTCGCGTACATGCACGAGCGGGGCTTCGTGCACTACGACCTCAAGCCCGGCAACGTCATGCTCTGCGACGACGGGTCGATCCGCATCCTCGACTTCGGCGCGGCGCACGCGCGCGTGAACCGGCGCTTCACCATCGGCGGACCGGGGCCCTCCGTGGCCACGGCGCAGTACGTCGCCCCCGAGCAGATCGCCCGGCGGCGCGGCCAGACCAGCGTCGACGTCTACGCCACCGGCGCGATGCTCTACGAGATGCTCACCGGGCACGNNGGCGCCGCGCCGGCTCGCGCCGTCGATCTCCCCGCAGGCCGAGGAGATCGTCCTGCGCGCCCTGCGCCGCGACCCGGCCGAGCGGTACCCGAGCGTCGCCGCGCTCGGCGAGGACCTGGGCGATCCGTTGCGGGTGCGCGTGACCGGGCTGGCGGAGCGGCTGGTGCCGGTGACGGCGTGGCGGCGGCGCGCGCGCCTGGCCCGCTACGTGGCCGCCGTGGGCGTCGCGCCGCTCGCGCTGCTCCTGGTGTCTTTCCGCGTGCTGTGGTGGTGGTTCGAGCGGAAGTGATGAGGGCGCCGGAGCCCGAACCGTCGCTCGCGAGTTGACTTCTGTGGCGTGACCCCGAGTTATGAGGTGACCTTGGAGGCGCCTCTCACCGCTGCGGC
>PLYU01000093.1 GCA_003153495.1 Myxococcales bacterium | reverse complement strand
CGCTTCGACGGTCCGTACCTGCTCATCGTCCTCGTGGTCGCTTCGCCGCCGGACTTCGCCCTCCCGCTGCCGGGGCGCGGCGAGGAGCGCCTGAACCTCGTGCCGATCGACTGGGTCGCGCGGGCCTCGGTCGCGATCGGCCGCGACCCGCGCGCGGCGGGCAGGACGTTCCACCTGGTCGACCCGCGACCGCCGACCGCGCGGCGCGTGTTCGAGCTCGTCGCCAAGGCGGGGGGGCGCCGTGGTCCGCGCGGGTCGATCCCGGCGACCTTCGCGAAGGCGCTTCTGCGCGCGCCAGGGCTCGAGCGGATCGCACATAGCCCGCGGACGCTCCTCGAGACGATGACGAACCCGGTGACGTACGACTCCCGCAACGCCGACGATCTGCTCGAATCGCTCGGCGTCGGCGCTTGCCCTCCGCTCGAGACGTACGTGGACAGGCTCGTCGAGTACGTTCAACGCCACGTGCGCGAGCGCCGGGCGACCAGGAAGGCGGCCCTGGAGATCGAGGACCCGCTCTCCTGATGGGACGCGCTCCGGTGGCTCCCTGCGTGGGCGAGGGGATGGTGGTGCGGCGGGTCGTCATGCGCTCGCGGGACGTCGTGTTCTTCAAGGGCGTCATCGAGGCGAGCGACGGGCTGGCGGCCGTCTTCGCAGAGGGAGGCGGCGATCTACTCGTCGCCGCCCCTGCGGAGCGTGGCGCCGAGCTCGACGCGGTCCTGGGTGAGCTCTGCGCCGAGCTCGGCGCCCTGCAGGTGCCGCCGGCGCAGGCCGTACTCTGAGCCCTATCGACGC
The DNA here is from genome assembly GCA_003153495.1 of Myxococcales bacterium. Lineage (GTDB taxonomy): Bacteria > Myxococcota_A > Polyangia > Polyangiales > Polyangiaceae > Palsa-1150. Next base: position 21,856 of record PLYU01000093.1, on the reverse strand, counting down.
CTCGCCGAAAGCTTCGCGACGATGCCGTCGCCAGGGTCGCTCGTGCGCTCGATGACCGTCCGGAGGTCGCCTGGTAGCGGTGCGTCGATGACGAGGCGGGCGCCGGTGATCGGATGAGTGATCTCCAGCCTCGAGCAGTGCAAGAACGTCCGATCGAGGCCGTGCTTCTCCTCGAAGTGACGGTTCGTCGGGGCATGTCCGTAACGCTGGTCGCCCAGCACCGGGTGCCCGATCGCCGCCAAGTGCCGGCGGATCTGGTGCGTTCGCCCCTGCTCGGGCTGGACGCGCAGCAAGCTGTGCCCGCCCACGATGGCAATCCGGCGGTATCGCGTGCGAGCGTCGCGCAGCTTCCCGTCCTCGAGCAGAGCGCGTGCGACCGAGCCCTTGATGGGTGTGACGCCGCGAACCCCGGCCAGGTAGAGCTTGCGGGTGCTGCCGGCCGAGAGCATCCGCGCCCAGGCCTCGACGTTCTCGGGCCGCCTGGCGAGCATCACGAGCCCGCTCGTGCCCACGTCCAGCCGGTGAACGGGTACCGCCCCGTCCGCGCCGGCGATGCGTCGCGCGCGCGTCAGGAGGGAGCCGGCGTACTCGCCTTGGGGCGTCGTGGGCTCGTGGGGTCCCTTCTCGACGACGAGCAGGCCTTGGTCCTCGTAGAGGATCGTCGGGGCCGGCACCTCGGAGCGGCGCAGGACGGCGAAGGTCTCGACCTGGTCGGTCAGCGGAATCATGTCGAGCGGCCGGAGCGCGTCGGCGCGGTAGCCGAGCCGCGCGAAGTGGTCGAGATCGCGCGCGAGGGTCTCCGGGTCGCAGGAGACGTAGGCAATCACGGCGGGCGCTAGGCGCGCGAGCTGCTCGCGGATGACGGGGCTCGTCCCCCGGCGCGGCGGGTTCACGACGGCGGCGTCGAAGGTCTCGCGCCTCTCCGACATCGCGCGCACGGCGTCCGCGACGTCGGCGTGCTCGGCCTCGACGTCGGCCCCCTGGGCCCGCGCCGCCGCTCGCGCCTGCCCGACGGCTGGCCCGAACGACTCGACGAGCCGCACGCTCGCCCCGGCCGCCGCGAGGCCGAGCGCGAGGGATCCCGAGCCGCCGTAAAGGTCGAGCACGCGCGGTCTGCGTCCCGGCGTTTCGCGAGACAGGAGGGCATCGGCGAGCATCGCGTGCAAGCGGGCCGCCTGCTCGCGGTGACCCTGCACGAACGAACCGAACGTCCCCAGATGCACGGACGAGCCGGCCCGGTCGGGCACCGAGGTGGCGCCCGCCAGCGGCACGGTCTCGCTCCCGAGGACCTGCGGGCCGTCGCCGCGGTGGAAGCTCGCCGCCACTCCGGCCACCTCGGGCGCCGCGCGCATCAGCTCCTCGGCGGCCGCTCGCAGGCGGGCGACGTCCGTGACGCTGCTCTTCTCCACGACGAAGGTCACGAGCACGCGCGACGCTCCGCCGTCGCTGGCCTCGCGGAGATCGAGCGCTCGCAGCCACCCCGGCTTCGCTGCCCCGTGCGGCCCGAGCGGACCGCCCCCGGCCTCCGCGGACGCGATGCTGGCGCGCAGGACGGCGGCGACCCGCGCGAGGGCCGGGGCGAGGACCCGGCAACCGGGGATGTCCACGACCTCGTGACCGCCGCCCTTGGCGAAGAGCCCGACCCTGCCGCCGGGGGCGACCATGAGCTTCGCCCGCGGCCGGTACCCGACGATGGGCGACGCGGGGAGCACCGCCTCGACGCCGAGGCTCCGCAGCGCGGCGTACCGCGCGACGGCGCCGGCGACCTCATCGCGCTTGCGCGCGAGCTGGTCGGGGTACGGGAGCTCGATGAGCGGGCACCCGCCGCAAGTCCCGGCGTGCTCGCACGCGACCCGCTCTCCAGCCGGAGCGCCGCCGTGGGGCGCCAGATCGGGCGAGGCGAGCATCGCGCGAAGCTAGCACGCGACGTGAACCGCTCAGGGGAGCATCAGAACTGACCGCGCGCGGCGAGGAGCGTCGCGGCGACCTGAGGGGCGCAGACCATCTGGGGCTCGTGCTGCTGGCGGTAGAGCACGGTGTAGTCGGCCTCGAAGGCGACGCTCACCGTCGGGAGGAGCGTCCATTCGACGCCGCCACCGACCTGACCGGCCATCTCGACGTCTCGTGGCAAATTGGCCACGAGGTCCTTGTCAATTCGCCACTGGCCCGCGCCGACCTGCGCGAAGGGGACGAACTGTCCGTCGGCGAACCCCAGGCGCGTGACGAGCATACGGCTCGAGTGGCTGAGTCGCGCCTGATCGGTCAGGGAAAGGTGCCCCAGCAGGGGCTGCGTGCCTCCCCAGTCGCGCGCCACGAGCGAGAGGCGGGGCCATGCTCGGACCCAGTGAGGCTCGAGATCCCGCAGGACGAGCTTGTCCCACTCCTTGTTCCATTCGAGCGGAAAGAGCGGGGCATCGTCCGCGAGAGCTGGCCTCGCGACGAGCGCGAGTGCCATGGCCCCGAAGGCGGCGAGGAAGCGCATCACTCATCAACTGTAGCAAGCGGAGGGCCATCCGATACCTCGACCACCAGAAGCTGATTTTCGTGGCCAGGGTGGACTGAGTACGATGTGGGGGGCGGTGGGCTGTAGCCGTCCGGGCCAGGACCGACTAAGTCGCGGAGCCCATGTCCGCGCGCTCCGTGCGCATCCTGATGGTCTCTTCCGAGGTGGAGTCGCTCGCTCGCACGGGCGGGCTGGGCGACGTCGTCGCCGCCCTCTCGCGTGCGCTCGCCGCGCTCGGAGCGGACGTCGTCGTGGTCACGCCGAGGTACGGCGTGACGCGCGTCCCGGCCGGCGCTCGAGCGTGGCCGGCGCCCGTCACCGCGCCTCTGGGCCTGGGACACTCACGCCAGCTGGGCGTTCTCGAGGCCCGCCTGGGGAACGGCCCGCGAGCGTGCATGCTGACCGACGCTCAGCTGTTCGACAGGAAGGGCATCTACGGAGACGCTCACGGGAGCTTCGACGACAACGCCTTCCGGTTCGCGACCCTGTCGAGCGGGGCGCTGTCGGTCGCCGAGCGCGCGTGGGACGGCGCCCTCCCGGACGTGGTCCACGCGCACGACTGGCACGGGGCGCTGTCGGTCATCTACGCGCGTCGCTCGCGAGGCCCTGCGTGGTCGCGTGTCAACAGCGTCCTCACGATCCACAACCTGGCGTTCCAGGGGGTCGTCTCGCCCGGCGCGCGCGACTACCTGGCGATCCCGCCCGACGGCTGGGACAGAGGGTGGCTCCGGCACGATGGCGCGGTGAACCTGATGAAGGGCGGGATCGAGCTCGCGGATCGCGTCACGACGGTCAGCGAGACGTACGCGCGCGAGATCCAGCGCCGGCCGAACGGGTACGGGCTCGACGCCCACCTGCGCTGGCACGCTCCCAAGCTCGTGGGCATCGTCAACGGCATCGACACCGACGCCTACGACCCTCGCTCCGACGCGGCCCTCGCGCGCCGCTACGGAGCGGCGGACGTGGTCCAGGGCAAGATCGCCTGCAAGCGCGCGCTCTGCGCCGAGCTCGGCCTGGACCCGCACGGACCGCTCTTCGGGTCGGTGTCGCGGCTTCAGTGGCTCAAGGGGATCGATCTGCTGCTCGGGGCCCTCCCGGCCCTGATCGAGCGCGGCGCCCGGTTCGCGCTCGTCGGGGCAGGCGAGCCAGGTCTCGAGGCCGCCCTTCGCGCCGCTGCCGCGCGCTGGCCGGGGCGCGTCGCCGCGCGAGTCGGTTTCGACCCGGAGCTCGCGCGCAGGGTGTTCGGCGGGGCCGACTTCTTCGTCGTCCCGTCGAGAGACGAGCCCTGCGGCCTGACCCAGATGTACGCGATGCGCTACGGCGCGGTGCCTGTCGTGACGGCCGTCGGCGGCCTCCTCGACACGGTCACCCCGGTCGACGTCGCCCACGCCCGGGGCACGGGCATCCTCGCGAGCTCCGCCGACGAGGGGTCGCTGCTGCTCGCCGGGGAGGAGGCGCTCGAGCTGTTCGGCGACCGGATCGGCATGGAGTCCGCGGTGGCGCGCGGGATGGCGCGCGACAGCTCCTGGGCCGCCTCGGCGCGGCGGTACATGTCGATGTACGAGGAGCTCCTGGCGCCGTGACGTTCGACGCCGACGTCGTGATCGTGGGCGGAGGTCCGGCGGGTACGGCGACGGCCCTGGCGTTGACCCGCGTGGCGCCCGGAGCCGCGGCCAGGGTGATCGTGCTCGAGAAGGCGCGCTTTCCCCGGGACAAGCCCTGTGCCGGGGCGATCGGCGCGCGCGGCGATGCGCTCCTGCGCGAGGTCGGCGTGGAGGTGGACGTCCCCGGCGTGCCCGTCGACGGCATGGTCTTCCGCGGAGCCGAAGGCGAGGTGGAGGCGGCCCCGGGGCGGATCGGGCGGGTGATCCGGCGTGTCGAGTTCGATCACGCGCTCGCTCGTGCCGTGGCCTCGCGCGGGGTGAGCGTGCAGGACGGCGTATGCGTCGAGGACATCCGTGACGACGCCGCGGACGGCGTCGCCATCCGGACGAGCCGGGGCGACCTGAGCGCGCGCGTCGTCGTCGGGTGCGACGGGGTCGGAAGCGCCGTACGCAGGTCGATGGGGCTCGGTCCGGGAGCGCTGCGGGCGCAGGTGGTCGAGGTGGACACCGAGCCGGTCCCGGGCGACGGGGACCGGAGGCTCCTGCACTTCGACGCCAGCGATCGCGCGCTCCGGGGGTACGCGTGGGACTTCCCGACCGTCGTGGAGGGGCGCGCTCTCGTTTGCCGGGGCGTCTACCGCCTACGAGGGGGCGACGGCGACACGGGGCCGGACGTAGGGGCCGTCCTCGACGCGCGGCTACGCGCGGCGGGGATCGATCCGCGCATCTGCAAGAACAAGAGATACGCCGAGCGCGGCTTCGAGCCGCGGGTGCCCACGGCCATGGGTGCGCGCATGCTGGTGGGCGAGGCGGCGGGGATCGACCCGGTGACCGGGGAGGGGATCGCCCAGGCGATCGAGTTCGGCGTGCTCGCGGGACGGTTCCTCGCGCGCCTGCTCGATCGAGCGGGCGCCGGTCCACTGTCGCTGGCGTCGTGGCACGACGAGGTGGCCTCTTCGCGGCTCGCGCGCGATCTGCGCATCCGGTCGCGCTTCGCGCATCTCTACTACGGACGGCGCAGGCCCGAGGTCGAGCGATTCTTCCTCGAGGCTCCCGAGGCGCTGCTGGTGGGTTGCCTGCACTTCGCTGCCCGCCGCCAGGACTGGCTGCAGGTCGGCGGGGTCGTCGCCCGAGGAGCGGCGCGCCTGCTCGCCGCGGGCATAACCGATGCCCTGGCTGGCTAGCGTGCTGCGGCAGAACGTACTCGGTCATCTCGGTGACCGAGGCAGCGCGCGGTTTCGCCGTGAGGTCGGTCACGGTGCGCTCCCTTCTCGACCCGACCACGCCGGGTGTGCCTGTCCGAGCCACGCCGCGAACGCGGCCCGGGCGCCTGCGGGAGCGTCGCGCTTCGCCAGCACCTTTACGCGGTCGAGCCTCGGCGGGTCGAGGGTGGCCCTCCGCGTCAGCACGCGTCCGTCCCTCCCGAGCACGACGTCGACCTCGTCGCCCCGATGGTGACCCCGCAGGGCGAGGTCGACGTTCGTCCCTTCGGTGCGCGTGCCGCAGACGGCGATCACCTCGTCGCCGGCGTCGATCCCCGCGCGCCAGGCCGCCGAGTCGCGGGGGACGGAAGCGACCACGCAGCGCCCTCCCTCCGCCCGCAGGCGCATGCCGAGCGAGCTCGTGGCCGACTCCGCTTTCGCCGTGCGCTCGAGCGTGAGCCCCACGAGGGCGAGGGTGTGCGCGTAGTCAATCTCCGCCGGCGATCGGATCCAGGCGTCGAACAGGTCCCCCAGCGGGACGCCGGCGATCCGCTCGAAGATGCCTTGCATCGCGTCCTCCGGCACGGCCCGCCCCTTGGCTCCGTACTCCTCCCACAGGTGGGCGAGGATCCGATCGAGCGACGCTCGCCCCTCGCTCCGGGCCCGGATCTCCAGGTCGAGCAGCGCGCATACGACCTCACCCTTGCGGTAATAGCTCACGCTGGTGTTGGGCGAGCTCTCGTCCGGACGGTACAGCTTGATCCAGGCGTCGTAGCTCGCGTCCTCCAGGGCGTGGACGAGCCGCCCCGGGGTCTGATCGAGATAGGCGATCTCGCCCGCGAGGTGGTCCAGATACTCCTCGACCGTGCAGAGGCTCGCCACGGCGAGCACGCGCCAGTCGTAGTAGCTGGTGGCCCCCTCGAACCACCACAGCAGGCGCGTGTAGCACTCGTCCTCGTAGCGGTAGGGGGCGAGCCCGGCGGGCCTGATGCGCTTCACGTTCCAGGCGTGAAAGGCCTCGTGGCCCACGAGCGAGAGGAGGTCGAGATACGCGTCTCGCGTGGCGAAGCTGGCGGGCGAGGCGACGAGGGCAGCGCTGGAGGCGTGCTCGAGCCCCCCGCGCCCGCGCGTGGACAGGTGCAGCAGCAGCTCGTAAGCGGCGTAGGGGAGACGACCGCCGAAGAGCTTCGCCTCCGTCTCGAGGATCGCCCTCGTGTCGGCCACGAGGCGACGTACGTCGGCGTCGGCGATCGCGCCGGCCGGCCAGATCGCGTACCGGTGAGGCGTGCCGAGCACCTCGAAGCGCTCGTCGCGGTGGGTGCCGAGCTCGATCGGCGAGTCGACGAGGGTGTGGAAGTCGGGCGCGTCCAGGCAGTACGCGGCAGGATCGCCGGCGCCCGGGGCGGCGGCCAGCGAGGTCGCGATCCTCCAGCCCGACGGGGCGGCGATCTCGACGCGGGCGCCGACCTCGGGTCGCCCTTCGAGGCCGAGGAAGACCGCCGCGCCGACGAGGAATGCGTGGCTCTCGTCGAGGTGGCTGGTCCGCACGGTGAGCTCGTTGGCGTACACCCGGTAACGGACGACGGCGACGCTCGCCCCGGCGGTCTCGATGCGCCAGGCGTTCTTTCTCACCTTGGTCGCGCGCGCGGGAAGGTCGGCGGTGAAGGCCTCGACGTGCCGCGAGTACTCCCGCACCAGATACGAGCCCGGCGTCCAGACCGGCATGAAGAGGACGAACGCGTCGGGTAGAGCTTTGGCCGAGACGGTGGTCTCGACGTGGAGCAGGTGCGTCCTGGGATCGGGCATCGACACCCGATGGACCATCGCCGGCGACGTCATCGTCCGCCATTTATCACGGAGGCAAGACTCGCACGTCTCTGGAGATAGGCCGCAACGCTCGATTCCTGCCCGTGCTCGTCATCCTGGCAAGCATGACGCCGCCCTCGATGGGCTCAGTCGTCACCACGTCACGACGTGGTGTGCGGCGCCGGGGTAACCGGCGTCGCCGTCACCGCGGGGGTCGGAGCCCCGGGCTCGGGCTGGCCGGCGTCGCCGGATCTCGCCCCGGGCGTCGCGGGGACGCGCGTCGTATACTCGTCGTCGTGGAGCCGGCCCGCAAGCTCGCCACGTGGGAGGACCTCCTGGCGTTGCCCGAGGACGTGCGCGCCGAGATCATCGGCGGCGTCGTGGTGACACCGCCGGCGCCGCTCCCGAGGCACGCCCGGGCCCAGCGCGCGCTGGGGAGCTTCGTCGGCCGCCCGTTCGACGACGATCACGGTCGGGGCGGTCCCGGTGGCTGGTGGATCCTGATCGAGGTCGACGTGCGTCTGGGCGCTCACGACATCGTCCGCCCGGATCTGGCGGGCTGGCATCGCGAGCGCCTGCCGAGTCCGTGGGACGTGCGCCCGATCGATGTCGTACCGGACTGGGTCTGCGAGATCGTCTCCCGGTCGAACGCGGCCCACGATCGAGTCCGCAAGCGCGAGATCTACGCGCGCTCCCGCGTGCCCTACTACTGGCTGGTCGACCCGGACGCCCGCACCCTCGAGGCATTGCGGCTCGACGCGGCGACGGGTGCGTGGATCGAGATCGGCGCGTACGACGACACGGCGACGGCGCGCATCGCGCCGTTCGAGGCGATCGAGCTCGAGGTGTGCCGTCTCTTTCCGCCGGCAAGAGACGAGGAGACGGGTCCGTAGGGACTTAAGGTCGTCTCGCCTGGAGCAAGCCGGCGGTCGTCACGCACATCGGGTCCGTGAGCGCGGTGATGTTCTTGATCTTCCCGCAACACCAGGTGTTGCCGTCGTGATCCACGCGGGTGTTGACCAGGCGCGGATCGATCCCGGCGAGGGGGCAGGGGAGAAGGCCGGGGTCGGGGTCGCACTCCACGCAGGGCGAGGCGGCGAGCAGTGTCGGCTCGGATCCCCATTGTGCAGGGCGAGCACCGGCTCGCGGCGGCCAACACGCAGCTGGGCGAGGTCGTCATCGAACCCATCCCGCCCAGCCCGATGCACTCGCCCGTGGAGGTCACCTACAAGCTCGAGCTACGCGAGAGTCCATGCCTTCACGAGGGCCGCACGCCTTTGTGAAGAAGAATCGGTCTCCCTCTACGGAAAAGCACTCGCCCGGGATCTTGCCTCGGTGAAGGCTCGACGCGGCGCGCCCGCTCAGATCACCAGCGTCTCCACGTGCTCTCCCCACGCGCCGCGCAGGACGTTCGCTACCTCGCCCACGGTCGCGTACGCCTTGACCGCCTCGAGCACGTGCGGCAGCACGTTGTCGGTGCCCCTCGCGGCGCGCTCCACCTTCTCGAGCGCGGCGGCGTGTGCGGTCGCGTCCCGCCGCGCCCGCATGGCGCGGAGTCGCTCGACCTGCTGGGTCTCGTTGAGAGGGTCCACCTTGAGGACCGGCATCGGGGGGGTGTCCTGGACGAAGGCGTTGACCCCCACGATGATCCGCTCCTTGCGCTCGACCTCGAGCTGGTGCTCGTACGCCGTGCGCTGGATCTCGCGCTGGGGATAGCCCTGCTCGATGGCGGCGACCATTCCCCCGAGCTCGTCGATGCGACCGATGTACTCGAGGGCGACCTTCTCGAGGCGCGTGGTGAGCGACTCGACGGCGTAGCTTCCGGCCAGCGCGTCGACGAAGTCGGCCACGCCGCTCTCGCTCGCGACGACCTGCTGGGTCCGCAGGGCGATCGTCGCCGCCTCGCTCGTCGGCAGGCCTAGGGCCTCGTCGTACGAGTTGGTGTGGAGCGACTGGCAGCCCCCGAGGACGGCGGCGAGCGTCTGCACGGTGACCCGCGCCACGTTGACCAGCGGCTGCTGCGCGGTGAGGGTCACGCCCGCGGTCTGGCAGTGGAAGCGCAGCGCCCGGGCGCGCTCGGTCTTCGCGCCGAACCGGTCGCGCATGATCGCGCTCCACATGCGCCGGGCCGCGCGGAACTTCGCGACCTCCTCGATGAGGTTGTTGTGCACGTTGAAGAAGAACGACAGCTGCGCTCCGAAGCGATCGACGTCGAGCCCCGCGTCGATGGCGGCCTTGACGTACGCGATGCCGTCCGAGAGCGTGAACGCCAGCTCCTGCGCCGCGTCGGCGCCGGCTTCGCGGATGTGATAGCCGCTGATCGAGATGGTGTTCCANNGATGTCGTTCTGGATGGTCCCGCGCAGCGCGGAGCGGGGCACGCCCTGCTCGTCGGCCACGGCGACGTAGAGGCAGAGCAGGACGGCGGCGGTCGCGTTGATCGTCATCGACGTCGAGATCTCGTCGAGCGGCAGCTCGCGCAAGAGGACGCGCATGTCCTCGATGGAATCGATCGCCACGCCGACCCGACCCACCTCGCCGAGCGCCCGCGGGTCGTCGGAGTCACGACCCATCTGGGTGGGCAGGTCGAAGGCCACGCTGAGCCCCGTCTGCCCCTGCGACAGCAGGTACCGATAGCGCTCGTTCGACTCTCTGGCGGTGCCGAAGCCGGCGTACTGGCGCATGGTCCAGAGGCGGCCCCGGTACATGTTGGGCTGCACGCCGCGGGTGAAGGGGGGCCTTCCGGGCACCCCGAGGTCGCGCCCGGCGTCGAAGCCCATGGCCTCCAGGTCGTCCGGGCCGTAGAGGGGCGCGGCGTCCGCGTGGCCGGCGAGGTTCGGGATGCGCTTCCTGGGCCGCTCCTTGGCCTCGTGCGGCGCGAGGACGCTCGCTCCCCAGTCGCTCCGCAGCCTTCCGTACTCTGACATGGTCGCTCCTCCTAGCCTGGTTACGTGAGCGGCGCGAGCAGCCGAGAAGTGGCGGCCGGGCGCCCGGCCGTGGGATCCTGGGCCCCGCCGTGCCGGGTCCAGCGAATCTCGTCCAGCGCACTCTCCCGATCGCCATGCTTTCGCTCGCCCTCATCGCGGTGCCGCTGCTGGTGCTCGAGCCGGAGGGCCTGCCGCGCCTGCGGGCCCTGGAGAAGGAGCTCGACGAGTCGAGCGCCGAGAACCAGGAGCTGGGGCGCGACGTGGAGCGCCTCCGCGTCGAAGTCCGGCAGCTGCGCGACGACCCCGCCGCCGTCGAGCGGATCGCCCGGGGAGAGCTCGGAATGGTGCGAAAGAGCGAGGTCGTCTTCCAGTTCGGCAAATGAGCCGGAGGCTGCCAACCATCCTCGCCGCCGTGCTAGATCGAGCCCAGGATGCGTTACGAAGCCGTCATCGGGCTCGAGGTCCACGCGCAGCTGCTGACGCGCACCAAGGCCTTCTGCGCTTGCCCGACGACGTACGGCGCCCCCCCCAACACGCAGGTCTGCCCCGTGTGCCTCGGCCTGCCCGGGGCTCTTCCCGTCCTGAACGGAGAGGCCGTCCGCCTGGCGGTCCGGACGGCGCTCGCCCTCTCGTGCACGATCCGCCGCCATAGCCGCTTCGCGAGGAAGAACTACTTCTATCCGGACCTGCCGAAGGGCTACCAGATCAGCCAGTACGACGAGCCGTTCAGCGACGGCGGGCACCTCGAGATCGAGGTCGACGGCAAGACGCGGAAGATCGGCATCACCCGGGTGCACATGGAGGAAGACGCCGGCAAGAGCCAGCACCTCGGACGCACCTCGGTCGTCGACCTGAACCGCTCGGGGGTGCCGCTCGTCGAGATCGTCGGCGAGCCGGATCTGCGCGGCGCGGCGGAGGCGGCCGAGTACCTGCGCACCTTGCGGGACGTCCTCGTCTTCGTCGGGGTGAACGACGGCAACCTGGAAGAGGGGAGCTTTCGCTGCGACGCGAACGTGAGCGTCCGCCCGGTCGGGGAGGCGAAGCTCGGCACGCGCGTCGAGCTGAAGAACATCAATAGCTTCCGATTCGTCGAGAAGGCGATAGACCACGAGATCGTGAGGCAGGCGGGCGTGCTCGACGCTGGCGGGAGGGTGGTCCAGGAGACGCGCGGCTGGAACGAGGACGAGGGCAAGAGCTTCAGCATGCGCAGCAAGGAAGAGGCGCAGGACTACCGGTACTTCCCGGATCCGGACCTGCCTCCGCTGGTCCTCGACGAGTCGTTCGTCCACGAGGTGCGCGCCCGGATGCCGGAGCTGCCCCGCGCCAAGCGGCAGCGCTTCGCCGGGGAGATGGGGCTGAGCGCCTACGCCGCCCAGGTGCTGACGGGGCACCCGCGCGTCGCGGCCTTCTTCGAGGAGGCCGCGGCGCTGCACGGCAATCCGACCAGGGTCGCCAACTTCGTGCAGAGCGAGGTGCTGCGAGACGTCCACACCCGCGGTCTCGTCGCGGAGATCCCCGTGAGCGCCGCCCAGGTCGCATCGCTGCTCAAGCTGGTCGATCGGGGGACGATCAGCGGCAAGCAGGCGAAGGAAGTGTACGGCAAGCTCGTCGGCACGGACCGCTCCCCGGAGGACGTCGTCGCCTCGGTCGGGATGCAGCAGGTCACCGACGCCGGCGCGATCGAGGCCATCTGCGCGAGGCTCATCGAGAGCAGCCCGAAGCAGGCGGCGGACCTTCGCGCGGGCAAGACCAACCTGCTCGGGTTCTTCGTCGGACAGGTGATGAAGGAGACGAAGGGCTCGGCCAACCCTCAGCTGGTCAACGAGGCGCTCAAGAAGCTGCTCGGCCTCCCGGGCTGAGGCGAGGCCATGGCCGGGGCCTCGATCTCCCGCCTGCGCGCCGCGCCGTCTCCCCGCGCGCGCGTGCTCATCCTGGACGACAACGTCGAGCTGGTGGGATCGCTCCACGCCGTCCTGATGAGCGCGGAGCTGTCCGACGGGCGGGCCGCGTCGAGCACGATCGAGGTGATGACCGCGTCGCGAGGCGACGAGGGCCTGAGCATCGCCCGCACGCGCGGGTTCGACGTGGCGATCGTCGACGTGAAGCTGCCGGACATGAGCGGCGTCGACTTGATCCCCAGGCTGCGGGAGGCCTGCCCGTTCGGCGAGGTCGTGCTCATCACCGGCTTCGCGACCATGGATGCGGCGATGGGCGCCCTGCGGTCGGGCGCGTATGCGTTCGTCCCCAAGTCGTTCCGGCCCGAGGAGCTCATCTCTACCGTCGAGCAAGCGCTCGCCAAGGTGCGACTGGCGCGCGAGCGCGAGGAGCTCGAGCGGCGCTACCGGGCGCTGGTCGAGCTGACCGACGTGCTCGTCGTCGGGCTCGACGAGGGCGATCGGGTGGCGCTCTTCAACCGCAAGGCGTCGGTGTTCGCCGGCATCGAGCCCGGCGAGGCGGCGGGCCGCCCCTTCATCGACAGCTTCGTCCCCGAAGAGGACCGGGCCCGGATGCGCGAGGCGGTCTCGCAGGCGCGGGCCGGGCGCACGCAGGAGGTGGAGACGAGCTTCGTCGACCCCGCGGCGGCGCCCCCCGGCGTCGTGGGGCCGCCTCAGGTATCGTCCCGGGAGTCACGTGAGGCGCCCGCGAAGCGGCGCGTGCGCTGGCACCTGTCGACGGCCCGGGGTGGCACCGACGAGTCGCCCCTCGTGTATGGCTTCGGCGTCGACGTGACCGAGCGACGCGCGCTCGAGAAGCGGGCCGCCGACGCCGAGGCCCTCTCGGCCATGGGAACGCTCGCGCTCAACCTCGCGCACGAGATCCGCAATCCCCTCAACGCCGCCGTGCTTCAGCTTCACCTGCTGGGTCGCCACCTGGACAGGCTCCCGATCGATGAAGAGAGCCGGGCCGTGCTCCATCGCAAGGGCCGGATCGTCGGCGACGAGATCGGGCGGCTCTCGCGCCTGCTGACGGAGTTCCTGGAGCTGGCTCGCCCGCGCGGAGTGGTGCGCGAGCTCGTCCACTTCGGCAAGCTGGTGGGAGACGTGCTCGACCTGGAGCAGGGGTCGGCCGCGGCCCGCGGCATCGCCATCGAACGCGAGCTGGCGACCGACTGCGTGCTGCTGGGTGACGCGGAGAAGATCAAGCAGGTCGTCCTGAACCTCGTGATGAACTCGCTCGACGCCATGAAGGACGGAGGCACCCTCGAGGTGCGGGTCTTCTCCGAGGGCGACGGGGCGCGTCTCGTCGTGGACGACACGGGCGTCGGTATCGATCCGGCCGCTCTCGCGCAGGTCTTCGACCCGTTCTTCACCACGAAGGAGGCAGGAACGGGGCTGGGCCTGTCGATCGTGCGCAAGATCGTCGATCAGCACCGGGGCGAGGTGCGGATCGAGAGCGAGCTGGCAGTCGGGACGCGGGTGACCGTCATCCTGCCCCGGGGGCGGTAGAGACGAGCTCTCAGCGGCCGGGCGGTCGCAGGGGCAAGGTCGTCGTCGAGACGGGCGGGGAGGGGATACGCGCGGTCTCCGTCTCGCCGGTCGTGTCGATCGCGGCGATCGCGGTGAACGAGCGGTCCATGCCGAGCTCGAGCGCCCCCTCCCTCTGGAAGAGGCCCACCAGGCGCACCAGGCGCAGGGCCGTGGTCTTGCCCAGGTCGATCTCCCGCTCGACGAACGCCTCGAAGGACGGGAAGCGCTTCGCCTCGTAGAGCTTCTTGGCCTGGATGTCCTTGAGGACCAGCCCGATGTCGAAGAACGTCTTCGCGAGGTTCTTGCGCATGCCCTTGATCTGCGCGAGCGCCGCGTGAAGCGCGCGGATGCTCTGCTTGATGTCCTCCGCGTCGATCGGGGTCCGGATGGTGGCGCGAGCGCTGCCCGGGAGCGGCGGCTCGGCTGCGCGCGCGCGCGCCTCGGCCGCGTGCTTCGCCGCGTGGCGCGCAGCCCAGGGCGCGGCGCCGCGGAGGCCCAGCTTGCGCTTCAGCGGTCCAGCTTCTTCTTTCCCACCGCCAGCCTTGGGCTGCGCGGTCTTCGCGGCTCCCGTCGGCTTCATTGAGGCCTTCGTCACCGCCGCCTTCTTCCTCTTCGCCATGTCACTCTCGGTTCGTGGCAAAGCCACGGAAATCACTCGACTTCGCGCCAGCGCGTCCCCCTGGCTTCGCTTGTCAACTCGTGGGGTGACCAGAACGAAACGCCTCGCGCCACTTACCAGAGTCCAGAGGCGCGCGTCTACAGCCGAAATGCGCGCTACCCGCCCGGGATGCTTCGCCTCCGGGCTAGCATGGCCCGCCCATGGCAGTCCTGACCCCCATCACGGAAGACGACGCCCGGTCCATTCTGGCCGCCTACGGCCTGCCCGAGTTGCGGGCGATCGAGGGGATTTCGGCGGGGAGCGTGAACTCCAACTTCGCCCTCACGGGGGGCGGACAGCGCGTCTTCCTGCGGATATACGAGGAGCGGGACCTCGCCGGAGCCGGGCGAGAGACCGCGATGATCGAGCGGCTGGCCCGGGCCGGCGTTCCCACCCCGGCGCCGCTGCGCCGCCTCGATGGCGGTCTCGTCACGACGCTGCGCGGGAAGGCTGCGGCCCTCTTCCCGTGGCGGGAGGGGGGCATGCGCTGCCAGGCGGCGGTGACGCCGGCGGATACGCGCAAGATGGGCGAGGCGCTCGCGCGCGTCCACCTCGCGGGGGCCCCCGAGAAGGCCGAGACGGGGCGCTTCGGGTACGAGGACCTGCTCGGGCGCCTCGCGCGGATCGCCGAGAGCGGCGACCCGCAGTTCTCGCCGATGGTCCCCGAGCTGCGCGCCAGCCTCGCGAGGACCCGGGCCGCCCGCGACCCGGGCCTGCCGCGGGGCCTGACCCACGGCGACCTCTTCCGCGACAACGTGCTCTGGGACGGGCAGGGCAACATCGCCGCCCTCCTCGACTTCGAGAGCGCCTGCGACGAGACCTACGCGTACGACCTGATGGTCACGGTCCTGTCCTGGTGCGTCGGGGACGACCTGGACGCGCGGCTCGCCGGGGCCATGCGCGAGGGATACGAAGCCGTGCGGCCCCTCGAGGAGAGAGAGCGCCGTGGCCTGGCCGCCGAGGGGGCCTTCGCCGCGCTGCGCTTCACGATCACCCGCATCACCGACTACGCGATGCGTACGGGGGCGACGGGACCGAGGATGGTGAAGGACTGGCGCCGCTTCAGGATGCGCTTCGGTAAGCTCGACGCCCTCGGGGCGGAGGGGGTGTGTCGGCTCCTGGGGCTGTGAGCCGGCCCCAGGGTCACCCCTCTCCGGCCTTCGCCTCGCGCAGCGCCTCGAGCACGGCGTCGACGTGCCCGTCGACCTTCACGCCGCTCCAGGCGCGAACGACCTTGCCCCCGGGCGAGATGAGGAACGTCGAGCGGATCGTCCCCTCGACCTTCCTGCCGTACATGTTCTTGATGCCCCAGACCCCGTACGCCTTGTGGGCCGCGAGCGTCTCGTCGGCCAGGAGGCGGAACTTCAGCCCGAGCTTGTCGCGGAAACCGCAGTGGGTCTTCGCCGAGTCCTTGGAGACGCCGGCCACGGCGCCGCCCAGCTTCTCGAGCTGCAGAGCCGCCTTCGAGAAGTCGATCGCCTCCCGGGTGCATCCGGGAGTGTTGTCCTTCGGATAGAAGTAGAGAACGAGCCATTTCCCGGCGAAATCTCCGAGCGTCGTGCGCTTTCCCGCGTCGCTCTCGAGATCGAACTTCGGCGCCTTCGCGCCTACCTCGACGCCAGCGTTTGCCTGCCCCATGCCGGTTACTCTACCCGACCGTTTCGATCTGGTAGCATCTCCCATGTGCAGATCGATTTCGGAGGCCGCGAAATCGCGATCAAGCTCGTCTATTACGGACCGGCGCTGAGCGGCAAGACGACCAACCTTCGGTCCTTGCACCAGCTGACGTCCGAGAAGTCGCGCGGCCGTCTGATGACGCTCGAGACGAAGGACGACCGGACCCTGTTCTTCGACATGCTGCCGCTCACCTTGCGGGCCGAGGGAGAACGAACCGGGCAGGGAAGCGGCCACACCCTGCGCATCAAGGTGTTCACGGTGCCGGGGCAGGTGCTGCACGCGTCGACCCGGCGCCTCGTCCTTCAGGGGGCCGACGGTATCGCGTTCATCGCCGACTCGCAGATCAGCGAGACCGAGCACAACGCCTCGTCGTTCCTCGATCTGCGCCAGAACGTGAAGGACCTCGGCCTCAACGTCAGAGAGCTCCCGCTCGTCATCCAGTTCAACAAGCGGGATCTCGACAAGGTGCGCTCGGCCGAGGAGCTGGTCACCCTCGCCAGCCGCGGCCGCGAGCCGGTCTTCGAGGCGAGCGCGGTGAACGGGCGGGGAGTGCTCGAGACGTTCTTCGGCCTTCTGCACGTGACCTGGTCGAAGCTGGACAGAGAGCACCAGCTCGCCAAGATGCTGGGCATCGCGTCCGACGCGCTGCTCCCCATGGCGATTCGCCAGCTGGGGCTATCCACCGACGTGCCCACGCTGCTGAGCTCGTGCGTGGGCGGCAAGATCGACAAGGGGCGGCCGTGACCGTCGAGGTGCCGAACGTCAGCATCGACGAGCTCGTGCTGCACGGGCGCGTGCGGCTGGAGGACCTCGTCGACCGCGAGGGCCTCGACGAGCTGTGTCAGACCTTCGTCACGCTGTTCGGGATCCCGGTCCGCATCTACTCGAGCGAGGGAGCCTTGCTCGGGGGAGTCGCCGGAGAGCAGGAGCTCTGCGCGTACGTGAACACCACGACGCAGGGCAGGAAGGCGTGCGCCGCCATCGTGGGGACTGTGAAGGCACGCGAGCCGGACGGCACGGGCGACGTGGTGACCACCTGCTTCACCGGCGCGGCCTACCGGATCCTGGCGCTCGAGTACGACGGCCGGCGGGTGGGCCGGCTCATCGTGGGCCCGTTCTTGCCGAACAACGTCGTCGACGTTCCGGCGTCGCTCCTGGGCGTCGATCCGAGCGTCGCGAAGGACCGCGCCTGGTCGCTGCTCGGGAAGATGCCCCTGGCGAAGGCCGAGACGATCACCCGCATCGCGGCGCACTTCAAGGCGGCGCTCGATCTCATCCTCTTCAGCGGCCACAAGGCGCTCATCACCAACAAGATGCATCTCGCGAGCGTGCGCGAGAGCTATCGGCAGCTCGAAGAGAAGACGACGCGGCTCCAGGAGGCGTTCGACAGGCTCAAGGAGCTCGACCGGTTGAAGTCGAACTTCCTCGCGACCGTGAGCCACGAGCTGCGGACGCCCCTGACTTCCATCATCGGGTACAGCGAGATGCTCTCCGAGGGGCTCGCGGGTGAGATGAAGCCCGAGCAGCACGAGTTCGTGAAGACGATTCACGACAAGGGAGAGCAGCTCCTGTCGCTCATCATGGGCCTGCTCGAGCTGAGCAAGCTCGAGAGCGGGACGATGCGGATGACGATGCGGACGATCCGCATCGACCCGGTGCTGAGCGACGTGGTCTCGACGCTGACCCCGGCGGCGCGCAAGAGGGTCATCAAGCTCGAGCTCGACATCGGGCCGAACCTCCCCGATCTGCGCGGCGACCCGGACCGTTTGCGGCAGGTGTTCCTGAACCTCGTCGAGAACGCGACGAAGTTCACCCCCGAGGGCGGCAGCATCACGCTGCGAGCGCGGACGGTCGAGGCCGAGAGCGACGGGACCGAGGAGGAGGCTGGACTGTCGCTTCTGGCGCCCACGCGGACGCGCGTCGAGGTCCGGGTGATCGACACCGGCATCGGCATTCCCGCGCACGAGCGGCCGAAGGTCTTCGACCCGTTCTACCAGGTCGACTCGTCGACCACGCGCGAGTACGGCGGCGCGGGGCTCGGCCTGTCGATCGTCAAGCGGCTGGTCGAGGCCCACGGCGGCACGATCCGCATCGAAGAGAACCGCCCGCGGGGCACGGTGTTCGTCGTGTCGCTGCCGCAGGCACCCCTGTCCGCGGCGCAGGCGACGTCGGCGACGTGAGTCTGCGCGTCCCATGGACGAGACGGCTCGCATCGCCATGCTGGCGCGGACACTCGGGGCGTCCGCGGCGGGGTTGAAGGTCGGGATCGGGGACGACGCCGCGGTGCTGGAGACCCCGGTCGGGTCGCCGCTCATCGTGTGGACCATCGACGAGCAGGTCGAGGGCGTTCATTTCCGCCGCGACATGCTCTCCTGGCGCGACGTCGGCTGGCGAAGCGTCATGGCCGCAGCGAGCGACGTGGCGGCGATGGGGGCTCGACCCTGGGGCGCGCTCTGCGCCCTCGTGCTGCCGGACGACGTCGACGACGCCGCCCTCGAGTCGATCGCGTGCGGGCAGCGAGACGCGACCGCCGAGCTGGGCGCGCCGGTCGTCGGCGGCAACCTGTCGCGCGGGCCGGCGCTGTCGCTCGCGACGACGTTCCTCGGCACGACCGCGCGGGCCGTCCCGAGGAGCGCCGGTCGGCCGGGGGACGGCGTGTGGCTCGCGGGGCGCGTGGGCCTCGCCGCCGCGGGGCTGCGCGCCCTGTCGGCGGGTCTCGGGGGCGACCGACGCCTGCAGACCGCCATCGAGTCGTGGCGCAGGCCGAGAGCCCTCGTCGAGCAAGGGCTCGTCATGGCGCGCGTGGCCAGCGCCGCTGTGGACGTATCGGACGGCCTCGCGCGCGATGCTGGCCACATCGCCGGGGCGAGCGGCGTGTGCATCGTGCTGCACGAACAGGCCCTGACCACCGATGCCGGCCTCGTCGAGGCCGCCGCTGCTCTCGGGGCGAGCGCGCTCGAGCTGGCGCTGTACGGGGGCGAGGACTACGCGCTGGTCGTCACGAGCCCCGAGCCCATCGAGGGCTTCCGCCTCGTCGGAGAGGTCACCGAGGGCCAGGGGATCGCGCTTCGCGGCCCGACCGGCGACCACCGGATCGAGCCGCGCGGGTTCGACCACTTCGGGAGCTAGGTGGCCGTACGAGGCTGGAAGTCAGCCAGGAAGTCTCAGAGCTGGCAGGCGTTCGGCAGCTTCACGACCTTGAGGATCGCGCGCAGCTGGTTGAACTCGGGCGCGTTGCCGTTCGGCCCGACCTGCGAGACGAGGGCGTCGCAGGTGACCGCCAGCGCGTTGATCTGATTCGCCTCGGGCGAATTGCCGAGCGCCTTGGCCTGAGCGCGCATCGAGTTGCAGCACGCCTTGATCTTGAGCTGGTTGGCCGTCGCGTCGCCCCCGCCCTTCCACTTCTTCGGCCCTGCTTCCGGGGCGGCGTCGGCGTCCGGACCGCCGTCATCGGTCAGCGGGGCGAGCTCGGTCACGGTGCTCGCCGGCGGGGCGGCCGGGCTCGCGTCCACGACCGCCTCGACGGGAGGCGCCTTCTTGGGGCACCCCATCACGAGGAGCGGAACGGCGGTGAGGGCGAGCAAGGCAAGAGCACGGCGAGCAGGGGACGGCATCATCGGGAGATCTCCTCGTAGCGTCATGAGGGGGCCCAGCCTACAGCGATCCGCGAGAAGCCGCCCCGGGTTCTTGTTCGTCTCGCAGCTATGGTTCGTCATTCGTCACACCTCGTCGCCGCCGCGAGGCGCACGCGCCCGGAGGGTGGCCGTCGTCTCCACCGCCTCCGGGTAGAGACGCGGAAAGTAGTAAGCGACGACGTTCGCCGGAAGCCCCAGGTGAAGGGGACCTTTGGCCGAGGAGGTCTCGAGCCATCCTCTCCGGAGCAGGTCGGCGACGAGCGCTTGCGCCGAGCGCGTTCCGAGCCCGGTGGCGCGCGCCGCTTCGCCGCGCGCGATCTCTCCCCGGAGCATCACTTCGCGTAGTAAGAACACGGCTTCGGGCCTTGCCTCGCGACGGCTCGCGGCGAGCTCGATGAACCCGGCGATGCGCGCCTGAAGAGCATCGATCTCGAGGACGTCGCGCATGTAGCGAATCTGATCGAGCACGGTCTCGAGAAAGAACGTGCAGAACGCGGCCAGGCCCGTTTCGCTCAGATTGCCGCGACCATCCAGATCTCCGCGCCGGGGCTCGTCCGCGTCTTCGAGAGCGGCCAGGTACGCATCGCGGCTGCGCGCGAGGCCTCGAGTCACCGCCCACAGTCCGTGCCCGTCGATCCTCGCTCGGTGAAGGTACGCGTGCGTGAAGAGCCGCGCGACGCGACCATTTCCGTCGAGAAACGGGTGAATCCAGAGGAGGCGATGGTGCGAAGCGGCAGCGGCGATGATTCGCTCCGCGTCGTCGAAGCGCGCTGGCGCGTACCCATCGGCGAAGCGAGCAAGAAACGAAGGAACCGAAGCAGCCCGCGGCGCGAGATGCCGTCCGACCGTCACCTCCGTGGAGCGGACGAGGCCGGCGACGACCCGGTGTTTCTCTCCATCGCCGCGATCGACCCAGTGAAACTCGTCGGGGAGGCGCCTGTAGAACTCGGCGTGGATCCAGCGCAGAAAATCCGCATGGCAGATGTCGAGCGAAGGCTCGCGAGCAAGTCGGTCCTCCATGAGGCTCTGCACTTCGACGTGCGCCGCGCTCTCGATCTGTAGTGCGCGCTTGGCAGGCTCCGCGGAGTAGTCGTGCGCGAGCGCGCGATCGATGTCTATCGGATGGGTGTTGTGGCCCTCGATGAGGTTCGAGTAGTAGCTGTTCATCCTGCGCAGCAGCGAGGCGACCGACGCTCGTGTCCTCGGGTGAAGAGCGCCACCGAGGGCCGCCGACTCGCGGATCGATTCGACGGCCAGCCCCCGCAGCATCGCTCCGTCGAGCGAAGGCATCCGGGGCTCCATTTCGCTTGCTTCGGTGTACATCTTGCCGATCCTGCTGCCGATCAATCCTGACGCATGGGCTCTTTAGTTTCAAGCAGTTATGAGCGTATCGTGTCTCGTTTGCCTCCCCATTGTGCGCTTTCGTTGCCGATCTGGTGCTCGAGCCGGCGAGAAGAACGGAAACGCGGTCTCCTTGGGCAAGGCGAACAAGGGGGCGACGCGGGCGCGGGAACGGCCCGCTTCGTCCACGGCGCGGCGTCGCGCGGCGGCGCGCTCCTCCACGTCGTGTGCGACGCCGCCAAGTGAGGCATAAGGCTGGCCCGGCCACCTCCTCGACTCGCGCACCCGAGCGGCTGACGGCCCGAGCCGAGGGCCTCGCTCTTCGTGCCGACGGGTCGACGGCTGCGGCGAAGAGGATCGCTCGCGGCTCGAAGGGGATCCCTCGCGCCCCGAAGCGGAGACCGCGCGGCCCCGAGACCCGAGTGGCGCCCGCCAGGAGGATCGCTCGCGACGTCACGAGGATCACCGCCGGAGAAAGCGGCATGGCGCGCGGCGCCATCGCCGAGACGAGCCCCGGTCACCCCCTGACGCGTCACGCAATCCCTTTGGGAGGCTCCGCGATCCTCGTGGCTCGGCGGGTCATTCCGCTTTGCACGCAGGAAATCCGCTTGTCCGCGAGCGCCTGCCGCTTCGCCGGAGGCGCCTTCCTGCTAGCGAGCCCGGCGATCCGCATGGCCTCGCGAGCGATCCGCCTTGGATGCGGAGCTTTCCGCCTGGCGACGCGAGTCTTCCGTTTTGCGCCCCGAGCTTTCCGCTTCACGAGGCAGGCGATCCGCTTTTCTCGGCGGACGGCTGCGCTACAAACCCCGCATGGTCTACACGATGGCCGAGCTGGAGACGCTCGTCACCTTCCGCGGAATCGGGGTACTAGCCCTACTTTCGCAAAGAGGCGCCGAGTCTACGCACGAAAGGCCGTAATTTAGGGTGCGCCACGACGTCGCGCGCCTGGCGGAAAGAAGCCACCCTGGGCCTCGCAGCCCCCCAACCCGGCCTTCCCCCCGCCGGAGCGGGGGGAAGGAGGAGAAGGCGCACGCGAA
>PLYU01000122.1 GCA_003153495.1 Myxococcales bacterium | reverse complement strand
GGGGTCGGGGTCGGGGTAGGGGTCGAGGTCGAGATCGAGGGGTCGGGAAGGGTGTTGTCGGGCTCGGGGGCGGGCGGCTCCACGTCGAGTGTCTCTCCGGACAGGGTCTGCGATCGGGGATCGAACGCGAGCGCCGGCGGTTCGGTGCTGCGGCGCACCACCCCGAAGACGGCCATGTGTGCGGCCACGCTGACAAAGGCAAAGACCCCCAGGGAGGGCGCGCGCAGCCGCTTCACGCCCCCATTCTGGCACCTTCGCGACCCCGGGGCTCGGGTGGACGGCCCCCGGCGTCTCGGGTAACTCGCCGTCGCGATGCGAAGCCTGCTTGCCGCCGTCGCCCGCTGGAGCGATCGCCGCCTGGCATTCGCCCTGGGCGTCGTCTTCTTCGCCACCGTGGCGTGGCCCGTCCTCTTGCTGGAAATCCCGCCCTACCAGGACCTGCCCGGTCACCTGGCCACCGTGAGCATCCTTGGCCACATGAGCCGCTACCCGGAGTACGTCTCCAACGGCTGGCTCAAGTCCAACTCGGCGGTCCTGGCGTGGACGTATTTCGTCGGACAGGCGATCGGCATCAAAGCCGCCGCGAGGCTCTTCGTCCTCGGAACGCTCGCGGCGACCGCCACGGTGCTTCCCCGGTTCGTGCTGCACTTCACCGACCGCCGGCGCATGGTCGTCGCCGCGCCGTTCGCGTGGGCGATGGTCCACAACTGGTTCGTCTCCATGGGCATGCTCAACTTCGCCCTCGGCTTCGCCCTGTCCGTCGAGATGCTGGTCCTCCTCGATCGGCAGCGGCGAGACCCCACCCTCGCGCGCGGGGTCTGCCTCGCGCTGCTCGGCGTGGCCACGTGGTACGCGAGCAGCATCCCACTCTGCATCGTCGCTCTGCTCGCCGTGATCGAGAGCGCTCTGCAGCCCGACTCGCGGGCCCGGCTCGTGTGCGCGGGAAGGCTCGCCTTGCCGCTCTCGCTCGCTGGGGGCCTGGTCGTCCTGGCCGTCGTACGCCACGTGGACGGCACCGGGGCAGGGCGCTTCGGCGAAGTGGGCCAGGTCGAGTACCGGACGCCACTCTGGGTGATCTACGACGCCTGGGCGCACTGGTTCTACGCGTTCACCGAGCTCGAGGCGTCGACGCTCTTGCTGGCCGTTGCGCTCGCCGTGATCGCCGTCGCGCGGGCGCGCGAGCCGCTGACGTTCTTCTCGCACTGGGCGCTGGTGGTGCTGGTCGTCCTGTACGTCGCGCTGCCGGCCATGCTGCCTGGCTTCGGCTTCGTCGCCGACAGGATCCTCCCGTTCCTCTGGGTGGCCGCGCTCCTTCGCGTGCCCCCGCGGCTGCCGCGCTTCGTTTTCGGGGCGTGCGCCGCAGCGAGCGCCGCAAATGTCGTCGGTCTCGACTACGACATGTTCCGTCTGGCGCGCGACCAGGAGGCCTACGCCGCAGGTCTGGGCGCCGTGCCGCAGGGCTCACGCCTGCTCGCCCTCACCTTCGCTACGCGCGTGACGAGCAAGAACACCTGGAGCCTCCGGCACGCCTCGGGCATCTACGTGATGGAGCGTCTCACGACCGCCCAGGACGTCTGGGCGGACTCGCCCACGATGCCGCTATCTTTCCGTGAACCCCCGTCGTTCTTCCAGGACCAGATGCGGCTCGATCGCTTCGTCAGCACGCTCGCGAGCCGGGCGCAGTACTGCGCCGCCCCGGCCCAGCGCGGCCTCCCGCCCTCCGCATGCGACGCGCAGTGGAGGGGCACCTGGGAAGGGATGTGGGCCGGCGCGCTCGAGCGTTTCGATCACGCCCTGCTCTTCGGGGCGACCGCCGATGTGCTGTCGACCGTGCCCGCCGGATGGCGCCCGTGCTTCCGGCGGGGCCTCCTGACGGTGCTGGAGCGCGTCCCGTGACGGATAACGTGCCATCATCGGGTGATGCGTCGGCAAGCAGGCGTCGTCCTGCCGCTGTTCTCCCTCCGTACCCGCCGTGACTGGGGGATCGGGCAGATCACGGACTTGCCCGCCTGCGCCCAGTGGATCCGGGGCGCCGGGCACAGCCTCCTCCAGATCCTCCCGCCGCACGAGCTGTCGGCGGGCGAGACGAGCCCCTACGGCGCGCTCACGGCCTTCGGGCTGGACCCCATCTACGCGGGCGTCGAGTCGATCGAGGATCTCGACCCGCGCGCGATCGACGATGCCCTGGGGGACGGCGGGAGGCTCGTGCTCGCACGCGCCCGCGGCGCCGAGCGCGTCGACTACCAGGGTGTCCGCGAGCTCAAGACCCGCGTCCTCCGGGCGGCGTTCTCGCGCTTCTACGAGCGCGAATGGTCGCGTGAGTCCGCGCGCGCCAGGAGCCTCGCCGCTTTCGTCGCGCAGGAGCGCTCCTGGCTGGAGGACCTGGCCCTCTACACGATCCTCCGCCGATCCCACGACGGCTGGGGATGGACGAGCTGGCCGGAGGACGAGCGCGACCGCGCCGTGTCCGCCCTGAGCAAGGTGCGCCAGGCTCACGCACGGCACGTGCTCGAGGTGGCCTACGTACAGTGGACGCTCTTCGAACAGTGGGCGGCGGCGCGTGCGCGCATGCGCGAGCTGGGCGTGGAGCTGATGGGAGACCTGCCCTTCGTGGTCTGCGCGGAGAGCGCCGACGTCTGGTCACATGCCTCGCAGTTTCAGCTCGGTCTCTCTCTCGGCGCGCCGCCGGACGACTTCTCCGCCGACGGTCAGGACTGGGGCTTGCCCCCCTACGACTGGCTGGCGATGGAGGCGGACGGGCTCGCATGGGTCCGCGCGCGCGCGCGCCACGCGGCGAGCCTCTACGACCGGTTCCGCATGGACCACGTCGTGGGCTATTTCCGCCAGTGGGCGCGCCGGAGAGACGCGCCTGACCGCGGGCGATTCGACCCCGAGGGCCCCGACGCCCAGCGCATGCGAGGCCGTCGCGTGCTCGATGCGGTGACCCGCGCGTTGCCGCCCCGGGCCGACGGCGTCGCCCCGCCGCGCATCATCGCCGAGGATCTGGGCGTCATCCCGCCGTTCGTGCGCGAGGAGCTGCGCGGGCTCGGCATGCCCGGGTATCGCGTGATCCCCTGGGAGAAGGACGATGGGCGCATGCGTGATCCGCGCGCTTTCCCCGAGGCGAGCGTCGCCTCGTGGAGCACCCACGACACCGCACCGATCGACGCGTGGTGGGACGAGCTCCCCGAGGACGACCGTGCGCAGATCGCGGAGCGCGCGGGGATCGAGCAGGGGATGTCCGCCGACGAACGATCGCTCGCGCTGCTCGGCGACCTCTATCGTGCCGGCTCGGCGCTCACCCTCGTCCTCGCGCAGGAGCTGCTCGGCCTTCGCGACCGCATCAACGTGCCCGCGACGGTGAGCGGCGGGAACTGGACCTGGCGCTTGCCACGATCGATCGAGGACCTCGCCGACGATCCGCGAGCGGCGAGCCGGTTCGCCAGGATCCGTGGCCTCGTCGAGGGCGCAGGGAGGGGGCAATGACGGCGCGTGTCGAGGGGGGAGCGTTCCATCCGCTCGGCGCGACGTGGGACGGCCGCGGCGTCAACTTCGCCCTGTTCAGCGAGCATGCGGTGGCTGTCGAGCTGTGTCTGTTCGACGAAACTGGGCGCGAGACGCGCGTCCCGGTCCGGTGCCGCTCGATTTACGTCTGGCACGTGTACGTGCCCGGGCGGGCGCCCGGCCAGCGCTACGGCTGGCGCGTGCACGGCCCCTACGCGCCGCGGCTGGGACACCGATTCAACCCCCACAAGCTGCTGGTCGACCCCTACGCGCGCGCGCTCGACGGGCACCTCGACCTGCGCGGGCCCGTGTACGGGTACCGGCGCGACCGCGCCCTCGACGACCTGGTGATGGACGAGCGCGACGACGCCGCCTACAAGCCGAAGTCCGTCGTCGTCGACGGCTCGTTCGACTGGGGCGACGATCGGGTCCCGCGCGTCCCCTGGCACGAGACGGTTCTCTACGAGCTACACGTCAAGGGTTTCACCAGGCAGCACCCGGGGGTTCCGGAGGCGCTCAGGGGAACGTTTCTGGGGCTCGCTTCCGACGCTGCCATCGAGCATCTTCTCGCGCTTCGCGTCACGACCGTCGACCTGATGCCCGTGCAGGAGCACGCGGACGAGGCAGGCCTCGTCGCGCGCGGCCTGAGGAACTACTGGGGCTACAGCACGCTGGCGTACTTCGCTCCCGCCCGGCGCTTCGCCACGCCCGGCGGTGACCCCATCGCCGAGCTCAAACGGGCGATAAAGCGCCTACACGCGGCGGGCATCGAGGTCGTGCTCGACGTCGTCTACAACCATACCTGCGAGGGCGACGCCCTCGGCCCCACGCTCTCCTTTCGAGGCGTCGACAACGTCGTTTACTACCGCCTCGACGCCAGAGACCCTCGCCTGTACCTGGACTACACCGGGTGCGGGAACACCCTCGACGCGACGCACCCGCAGGTCATCAAGCTCATCACCGACAGCCTTCGTTACTGGGTCACCGAGTTCCACGTCGACGGTTTCCGCTTCGACCTCGCATCGGCGCTCGCGCGCGGCATGGACGGCGACGTCGATCGGCTGGGGCTCTTCTTCTCCGTCGTCCACCAGGACCCCGTGCTCTCGAGGATCAAGCTCATCGCCGAGCCATGGGACCTGGGCCACGACGGGTACCAGATGGGGAACTTCCCGATCCTCTGGACCGAGTGGAACGGCCGCTTCCGCGACACCGTGCGACGTTTCTGGCGGGGGGAGCGCGCGGTCGTCGCCGATCTCGGCCGGCGCCTCACGGGCTCCAGCGACCTCTTCGCGGACGACGGCCGGCATCCCCACGCGAGCATCAACTTCGTGACCGCTCACGACGGCTTCACCCTGCGCGACCTCGTGAGCTACGCGAGAAAACACAACGAGGCGAACGGGGAGGAGAACGCCGACGGCTGGGACGACGGCGCGAGCCAGAACTGCGGAGTCGAAGGAGAGACCGACGACCCGCTGGTGCTCGCGCGGCGTCGCACGCTCGCGCGCAGCCTGCTCGCCACGCTCTTCGTCTCCCAAGGCGTCCCCATGCTCGCGATGGGAGACGAGCTCTGGCGCACCCAGCAAGGCAACAACAACGCGTACTGCCACGACTCGGAGCTGACGTGGGTCGACTGGCGCATGGACGGAGGTGCCCGCGTCATGCTCGAGACGGCCCGAGCGCTGGGTGAGCTCCGGCAGCGCCACCGCGTCCTCCGCCGGGCGGAATTCTTGCGGGGTGAGTCCGCCGGGGCGAGCCACGGGAAGGACATCACCTGGCTGCGGCAGGACGGCACCGAGATGCAGGTGGCCGACTGGGAGAAGCCTGGCCGCGCGGTGCTCGCGTTCGTCCTCGACGGAGCCGCGTTCGACCACGGCGGCGGCGATGCGGCCCCCTTCGACGAATCCATCCTCGTGCTCATGAACGCAGAGCGCGAGCCTGTCCGCTTCACGCTTCCCGGCGGCTCGCCCGCCGTCACCTGGCGCGTCGCGGTGGACACGGGCGAGCGCTCGCGCTCCGGCGGGGTGCTTCCCGTACCTGGCGGCCTCGACCTCGACCCCGGGAGCCTCGTCGTTCTGATCTGCCACGGCGCTGGATGAAGAGGAGCCCGAGCCCTCGACCCCGCTACGATTGCTTCTTGGCCTCGATCGCGGCGCTCAGCTTCCGCGTGAGGTCCACCGCGGAGTACGGCTTCTGCAGAAACCCGGCGAGACCTTTCGCGGTGAATCGACGCGTCGCCTCGACCTCGTTGTAGCCGCTGGAGAGAATGACCGGCACGCTCGGGCGGATGCGGCGCAGCTCGCGGAACACCTCTTCACCGCTGAGCTCCGGCATCGTCATGTCGAGCAGCACCACGGCGATTGCGTCGGCGTTGGCGGCGAACACGCTGACACCCTGACGCCCGTCGCTGGCTTCGAGGACGTCGAACCCCAGCGGCGTCAAGATCATCCGCACGGTGCTCCGCACCCCTTTCTCGTCGTCGATGACGAGCACCGTGCCGCTTCCACGGACTGTCTCGGCGGCGGGTGCGCTGTCCCGCTGCGCACGCAAGGTGCTTGCGGGGAAGAGGACCTTGAACGTCGTTCCCCGGCCGGGGGTGCTGTAGATCTTCAAAGCCCCCTTGTGGCCACGGACGATTCCGAGCGCCGCTGCGAGCCCGAGCCCGCGGCCGGTGAACTTGGTCGTGAAGAACGGGTCGAAGATCTTGGCCTTGGTCGCGTCGTCCATGCCGCATCCGGTGTCGTGGACCTCGACGAAGACGTAGCGTCCCGGTGCGAGCCTGGTCGAACCGACGACCTCCGCCGCGTAGGTCGCGTCCACGTCCTGGACTCCCGTGGTCACGAGGACCGTTCCCTGCGAGTCGCCGATCGCCTCGGCGCCGTTGACGACGAGATTCATCACCAGCTGCTGGATCTGGGCGACGTCGGCCTCGACCGCGGGGAGGTCGGCCGCAAGCTCCAGCCGTAGCTGGACCTTCTTGGACAGGGTTGCCTCGAGGAGATGTGTGATCTCGCGGACGTGCTCGGACAGGTCGATCGGGCGGACCTCGAAGCGACCCTTGCCCGAGTAGGCCAGGAGCTGCCGCGTCAGATCGGCTGCGCGGCGGGCGGCCGCCATGACGTCCTTCACCGCGGGAAGCGCCGGGCTCGATGGCGGAAGCAAGAGCTCAGCGACCGACGCGCAGCCGAGAATGCTCGTGAGCAGGTTGTTGAAGTCGTGAGCGATCCCCCCCGCCAGAACGCCGAGGCTCTCGACCTTCTGGACCTGCAGGAGCTGCGCCTGGAGCTTCGCGTGCTCGCGCTCCGCGCGACGGCGCTCCGTGATGTTCGTCGATACGCCGAGCACACCCGTGACGGCGCCGGAGGAATCGCGCAGCGGACGGTACCTGCTTTCGAAGGCGAGGTCGCCGACGTCCTCGATCGCCGTCAGCTCCTCGCCGGCGAGCGCGCGCCGAACGTTCGCCGCGATGGTGGGGACGCTTCGGTAGAGCTCGAACACGTCGGCGCCCACGACCTGACCCGGGGCGAGCCCCAGCGATCCGAGCTCGCGTCCCAGAGAGAGTGTGAAAATGCCACGCGCGTCGACCGACCAGAGGACGATGGGCGCGTTGGCGATGACGCTGCCGAGGAGAGCCTGAGCTTCGCGCAGCTCCTCGCGCTGCTCTTCGAGGCGTCTCCGCGCCAGCACCTGCTCGGTCACGTTGACGGCCTGGATGAGAATGCCATCGACGGCGCCGCTCGCGTCGCGGGTGGGCTGCAGGATCGCGTCGTAGTATTCGTCGATCACCGAGCCGTCCTCCGCCGTGTGGCGAGAGTGGGTCTCTGGCACCCGGGATGGCTCACCGCTGGCGTACACACCATCGAGCAGGTCGACCACGTCCTGCTCCACGAAGCGGGCACGTCGTTGCCCGAAGCAGGCTCCGACGACGTTCTCGAGGCGCGCGGCGTCGAGGAACGCGCGGTTCGCGAACTCGTAGACGTGCGTCGGCCCTCGCACGACCGCGATGAGCGCGGGGACCTCGGCGAACCAGCGGAGCAAGCGGGCGCGCGTCGCCTGCTCGTCCGGGTGCTCGACCGCTTGCTGGTTCTCGGCCATGCCGCCCCCCCACCAACGGGCTATCACGAACGAGAGGAGCAAGAGATGGAAACCTTGGACAGCGGGCCGCTCGCACCCGAGGACGTCGCTCGCCTTCGGATGGGCGTGCCCGAGAACCCGATGGTCATCACCGCCGCACTCTTGCTCGAGCGCCCAATCGGGCGGGAGGACCTCATCAGGCTGCTCGAGGCGCGCCTGCTCCGCCACCGGCGATTCAGGCAACGGGTGGTCGAGTCGTCCGGCTGGAGCGCGCCGCGGTGGGTCGACGTTCCCGCGTTCGACCTGAGTGAGCACTGCGCTTTCCGGGCGGTCCGGGGCGAAGAACCTTCGCTCGAGAGCTCGGTGAGCGAGTGTATGAGCGCACGGCTCGACCCCGAACGTCCGCTCTGGCGGGTGGACGTCACCGACGGAGGGGCGGCCGGGCCGGTGCTCATCTTCTGCGTGCACCACGTGCTCGCCGACGGCGAAGCGCTCGTCACCATCCTCGGAGGCTTGACCGACGAGGGCGCGCACACGCAGGCGGAGCCTGCGCCTCCGACGGCGATGAGCTCGGCCGGTCGCGCGCGTAGTCTGCTCGGCGGTGTCGTCGGCGGCGTCGTCGGCGCAGCGCGCTTCGCGCTTCGTTCGACCGATCCGAAGGCGCTACACCTCCGCCTCGGGACGACCAAGCTGGTCGCCTTCTCCAGGGCGATGCCTTTGAGCGATCTCGCGTCGAGGGCGCACGCGTCGGGCGTGACCGTCACCGAGATGTTGCTCGCTGCGGTGGCCGGCGCGCTCGGCGAAAGGCTCGCCGCGGCCGACGGCCGACGCGAGGGCGCGGTCCACGCGCTGGTGCCGGTGAGCGTTCGCGCGGGGGTGTCGGCTGCCGCGGGCAATCGGTTCACGTCCGTGCTCGTGCCCCTGCCGATCGCCGTGCTCGATCCGAGCCAGCGTTTGCGCCTCGCCGCGGACGGTCTGCGCGCCGCCCGATCGAGGACGATCGTCGGAGCGGGCGTGCGTCTCGTCGGCGCGGCAGGCTTGGTAGGCGGCGCCATCGAGCGACTGGGTGTGTCGCTCTTCTCCCACAAGGCGAGCGTCGTCGTTTCCAGCGTTCGAGGGCCCGGCGAGCCCCTCCATCTGGGCGGCTCTCTCTTGCGCGACATCATCGTATGGGCTCCACCGCCCGGGGCCATCGCGCTCGCCGTGACGCTCATGAGCTACGCGGGCGGAGTGCGGGTAGGAGTCTCGGCGGATGCCCGAGCGATCGGGGACCCGGGTCCGATCGCGCGTGCCATCGAGCGAGACCTTGGCGTTCCCAGGAACCGTGCTTAAGTTTTTGTGACATGAGGCCGGTTCTATTGCCGCTCGCGCAGCGCATGGGTCGACTGGCCATGCGACGGCGTGGTGTTGCGACTCGCTGGGTGGAGACGCCCCAGGGCCGCATTCATGCATACGACGCGCTCGGGGTCGGTGCTCTGCCTCCAACCGTCCTTCTCCACGGCATCGGCTCCGCCGCTACCCCGTTCGCGCCCCTGCTGGAGCGGCTGCGTCGGGACGTGTGTCGCGTGATCGCTCCGGACTATCCTGGGCACGGCTTCAGCCCCGACGCCACGGTTCGCCTCACTCCCGAAGTTCTCTTCGACTCGGTGTCGACGGCCCTCGACTCGCTCATCGACGAGCCGGCGATTCTCGTCGGCAACTCGCTGGGCGGAGCCGTTGCGCTCCGCTATGCGATTTCGCGGCCCGAGCGGGTCCGCGCGCTGGTGCTCGTCTCCCCCGCCGGAGCGCTTGCCACCGACGACGAGTGGTCCGAGCTTCGGGCGACGTTCGACGTCGCTTCGCGCTCCGAAGCCTTGGCTTTTTTCGAGCGCGTCTACCATCGCCCACCCTGGTTCATGCCGCTGCTGGCGCACGAGATCCCCGCGTCGTTCGGCCGCCGGGCCGTGCGCGAGTTGCTGGAGTCGGCGAGCAACGACGACGCTCCTTCCCGCGCCGCGATCCGCTCACTCGGTATGCCCATCCTCCTCGTTTGGGGCCAGTCGGAGCGGCTCCTGCCGGAGACGCACTTCGAGTACTTCGCAACGAGCCTTCCAGACCACGCGGTGATCGAGCGGCCGGAGGGCTTTGGCCATTGCCCTCACACCGACGACCCCGGGGCGCTGGCTGCCCGCGTCGCCGCCTTTGCGCGCGGCCTCGAGCTCGTCTCCTAGCCCTACTTTCGCAAAGAGGCCGAGTGTTTGAGCACGAAAGGCCGTAAAATAGAGTGGGCCGTGACGTTGGGCAGCGAGTGGAAAGAA
>PLYU01000094.1:6621-6752 GCA_003153495.1 Myxococcales bacterium | reverse complement strand
CCAGGACGGTGGTCAAGGCACCCGAGCATGGAGGTCAGGCCTGACCAGGACGGTGGTCAGACCACCCGAGCATGGAGGTCAGCCCTGACCAGGACGGTGGTCAGACCACCCGAGCATGGAGGTCAGGCCTG
>PLYU01000094.1:0-6590 GCA_003153495.1 Myxococcales bacterium | reverse complement strand
ATCGTCCCCTCCGTGGCGAAACCACCTCGCTCGGGAATCAACACTACTGCGGGAAGTCAGCCTTGGAGGAGGGGGATCGCAGATGCCAAGACGCCAAGACGCCAGGGCTCTTCTTGGTCATTGGCACATGCCCCAGCTTCCTGGGCCTTCAGTCGACGCGCTCGAGAAGAGCGGACGCCCCGAGGCCACCGGCCGCGCAGATGCCGAGCAGCGCGGTGCGCTTGCCGGTCCGCGCGAGCTCGTTGGCCATCGTGGTCACCATGCGACCGCCGGTCCCGCCGAACGGATGCCCGAGGGCGAGCGAGCCGCCGTGCACGTTCAACCGCTCGGGGTCGATCTCGCCGACGGCCTGATCGCGACCGAGGCGCGCCTTGGCGAACGCCGCGCTGCCCAGCATCTTGAGGACGCTGAGCACCTGCGCCGCGAAAGCCTCGTGGATGTCGACCAGGTCGATGTCCGAGAGCTTCAGTCCGGCGCGGTCGAGGACCTTCGGCATCGAGATAGCCGGTCCCATCAGGAGCTGGTCGGCCGGATCGACGCCGACGTACGACCAGGTCGAGATGGCGGCCAGCGGACGCAGGCCGAGCGAGCGCGCTTTCTCCTCGCTCATCAGCAGCACGGCCGAGGCGCCGTCCGTCAGCGCGCTGGAATTGCCGGCGGTCAGAGTCCCGTCCTTAGCGAACGCAGGCCGCAGCTTGGCGAGCTTCTCGACGCTGGTGTCGGCGCGCACCAGGCCGTCGACGTGCACCCACTTGCCCTCCGGCGTCTGCACGGGAACGATCTCGTCGTCGAACCGACCGGCCGCGATCGCGGCAGCGGCCCGGTGGTGCGAGCGCACGGCGAACGCGTCCTGCGCCTCGCGGGAGATCTCGTTGCGCTTCGCCATCCGCTCCGCGCTCTCGCCCATCACCTCGCCGGTGGAACGCTCGGCGATCTTCGGCTGCCGCGGGATGATCTCGCTGAGGGGCATCAGCCGGCTGAGGAGGCCGAAGTAGTCGGCGGGCGTGGGCTTGCCGAGCGCCAGGGGGGCGAGGGCGTGCACCACCTTCGGCGGCAAGGCGATCGTCGCGTTGCTCGTCGAATCGCTGCCGCCTGCGATGACCACGTCGGCGTTGCCTCGCTCGATCTCGGCGGCGGCGGACGTCACCGCCTGCAATCCCGACGCGCAGGCGCGGGTCACGGTCATCCCTTCGCAGGACGGGTCGAGGCGAACGTCGAGCGCGATCTCGCGCGCGATGTTCGGCTGGGTCGGCGGCAGGATGACGCCTCCCCAGATGATCGACTCGATGTCCTTGTGCCGCAGCCCCGACTTCT
This sequence comes from Myxococcales bacterium, assembly GCA_003153495.1. Classification (GTDB taxonomy): domain Bacteria; phylum Myxococcota_A; class Polyangia; order Polyangiales; family Polyangiaceae; genus Palsa-1150. The sequence continues at coordinate 5,276 of PLYU01000094.1, read as the reverse complement.
TCAGGAGGCCCGTGACGGCGGCGACCCCGAGCGCAATGGTGTCCAGCTTCGTGAAATCGGTGAATGCCCTGACGAAGGGCGTACGTACGCCCCCGACCACCACCGCGCGCCGTCCGTTCTTCTGCATCGTCATCGCCGCCTCCTCAGAGTCATGCCCCGATGAACGCGCCGCCGCAGACACGCAGCGTGCGTCCGGTGATCCCGTGTGCTCCCGGGCTCGCGAGGAACACGATCGCCTGCGCGATGTCCTCTGGTTGCCCGCCCTGCCCGAGCGCGCTCAGCCGCCGCGCGACCTCGCGGATGGCGACCGGAATGGCCGCCGTCATCCGCGTCTCGACGAACCCCGGCGCGACCGCGTTCACCGTGATGCCGCGATCCGCCAGTCGCTCCGCCGCCGTCCGCACGAAGCCGACGATGCCCGCCTTGGACGCGGCGTAGTTCGTCTGCCCCATGTTGCCCGCGATGCCTGCGATGGACGAGAGACACACGACGCGGGCGTGATCTCGCAAGAGCGGCTCGAGCGCGGTGGTCGTGCGGATGACGGCCGTCAGGTTGATGTTGAGGACCGAGTCCCATACCTCCGGCTTCATCCGCGCGAGCGTCTTGTCGCGTGTGATCCCGGCGTTGTGGACCACGACGTCCACGCCGCCGAGCGCGCGGAGCGCCTCCGCGATCTTGGTGGGCGCGTCGTCGTCGTTCATGTCCGCCCCGAGCGCCGTCCCGCCGATCGACCTCGCCAGCTGGCTGGTGGGTCCGTCGTCGGCCGGACGGTCGAGACACACGACGTGCGCCCCCTCCAGGGCGAGCGCGCGCGCGGTCGCCTCGCCGATGCCCCGGGCAGCGCCGGTGACCAGAGCGATCTTCTTCTCGAGCGGACGGACCAGGGCCGGCTCGGCCAGCGCCTTGGCCCGCGCCGTCACCACCAGCGGCTGCCCGGTCACGAAGGCCGACCGCGGAGACAGGAAGAACCGGAGCACGGGCGCCACTCGCGATTCCGCCCCGCGCGCGACGACCACCAGGTTGGCGGTCGCTCCGAGACGGCCGATCTCCTTCGCGAGGCTGCGCACGAACCCCTCGATCGCCGAGAGCGCCGCCGCCCCCTCCGGCGTCGCCCCGTCCGATGTTCGCGAGAGGACGACCACGCGGCTCGAGCGCGCGAGGCGCGTCACGAGCGGGTGGAAGAACTCGTAGAGGGCGCGCAGACCGCGGGTGTCCTCGATGCCCGTCGCGTCGAACACCAGCGCGTCGGCGCGCGTGGTCTCGGCGAGCGCATCGAGCGCGCGCGGCGGCCGCCCGAATGTCTCGCCCGGTCCCTTGAACGCCGCCGCGAGCGATGCCGGGAGCGACAGGTAGGAATCGGCCCCGCCTGCCGCGAGGCACTCGGCCAGCGTCGCGACGAGCTCGGCCCCGTCGGTCCCGCCGACCGCGACCTTCGTGTCGGCCATCGGCCGCTCGCGCCAGGGCCCCCGGTCGCGCCGGAGGGCCTGCGGCAGCGCAATGGGCAGCCCCATCGACTGCACGAACGCGCGGGCGCGCGGGTTCTTTCCCAGCTCGAGGAGAAAGTCGCTCATGATCGTGCCTCCATCTCGAAATGTCCTTCGAGGTACGCGCCACCACCTGGCGCGTCCCCGACCCAGATTCCCCCGCTGCCGTTCACGTACACCCCTACCCTCGCCGGCAAGACCAGCGGGCGGGTCATCTTCGCGTCGATCATCGCCAGCCGCGTCGGATCACCCGCGAAGCGACCGCGGTTGAGCGCCTCGATCGACCGCGCGAGCGTCGAGAACCCGTGCAGGATGACGGTGCGAAACCCCGCCGCGCGCGCGTACCTCTTCGACCAGTGGATGGGGTTGAAGTCGCCCGTGAGCTTGGCGAAGTCCAGGCCTGCGGTGTCGGGGATGCGCAGGAACGCGATCTCGTGCGCGTCGGAAGGCACCGATGAGCGGGCTTTGGGGGCCTTCTTGCCGTCGGCGTCTTCCTTCTTCCTGAGCGGGATGAACGCGCGCAGATCGGCGATCACGGCCTCGGGCACCTTCTCGGTGCCGGTGACCACGCGCTGCGTGATGACGGCGCGGTACCCGTCGTCGTCGATCGACTCGATGCGTGCCTTGACCAAGAGTGGCTGGTCGGCGGGCAGCGGCTTGCGGCTCTCGATGCGGCAGCCGCCGTTGATCGCCTTCGTGAGCGGGTAGCCGAGGCCGAGCAGCGCCTGCGCGGCGAGGGCGAAGCCCCACTGCGGAAAAAGGTGCGCCGGCAAGCGGTTCCTGTACCAGGCCGGGTCGCCCCCGACGTGGCGAATGTAGTCGCGCACGAGCTCGGGTGGCCGCGGGGGCAGACGCGCCTCGATCCACGGGCCCGACCCGGCGAGGGCCTTGGGTGCGTGCGACTTGCGCAGCCCCGACAGGGCGACGCGGCCGAGGGCAGCGACGGCAGGCCCCTGCGCGAGAGCGTGGCGGAACGAGACCGGCATCGCCCTACTCCGCCGCCTTGCGCTCGACGCCGCCGGCCGTCTCGGCGAGCTGCGCGAGGATGCGCTCACCGGTGGTGGTGATCTCCTCGTGGAGGGCCTTGGAGCGCACCTCGGCGCGCGCCAGCCAGCGCTCGAGCACCTCGCGCCGGTGCGGGTGCACCCTGGACTGCTCGAGGAACACCTCGGCGACGGCTTCGTCGGCCAGGATGCGCGTCAGCCGCTCGGCGTGCAGCATCGCCAGCGCGAAGTCGCGCTTCGGATCCCAGTCCTTGGTCAAGGCGTCACGCCACCGCGCCACGGGCACGCCGCTCAGGCTCTTGAGCTTGCCCGCCGCCGTGCGCGTGAAGAGAAACTGCTGCGTCGACATCGAGAGCACCTGCAGCGCGGCCACGCGGCGCTCCAGGGGGTCGCGCGAGGACACCGAGCGCCAGCGCGCCTGGCCCATGCGCTTCACGAAGGCCTGCGGGCGCTTGATCATGCCCATCAGGCAGTCCTTCATCGCCATCAGCGACTGGATCTGGCTCGTCCCCTCGTAGATCGGCAGGACCATGGAATCGCGCAGCAGCTTCTCCGCGCCGTACTCCTTGGTGAAGCCCACCCCGCCGTGGATTTGCATGTTGCGGCGGGCGATCTCGACCGCCTTCTCGGTCGCCAGGTACTTGAGCAGCGGCGTGTACCGGCGCGACATCGCCTTGTGCCGCGGCGCCTCCTTCTCGATCATCTCGCGCTCGCGCGGGGTGAGGTTGGCGTTGCCGGTGAACCGGCCGATGAGGTCGAGCTTCTGGCCCATCTCTTCGTGGAAGCCGCCGGCGACGGCCAGGGCGCGCATGGCCTGCAGATCGGTCCGCATCTCGTCCAGCAAGTCGGCGATCATCTCGTGCCGCGCGATCACCTTGCCCATCGAGCGCCGCTCCTCGGCGTACGCCTTGGCCATCATGTACGCGCTCTGCGCGAGGCCGATGCTCTCGAACCCGACGCCCACGCGGGCGTTGTTCATGAGCACCAGCATGTACTTGAAGCCCTCGCCCCGCTTCCCGATGAGCCGCGCGGGGGCGCGCTCGAACGCGAGCGCCGCGGTCACGCCGCCGTGGTGTCCCAGCTTCTCCTCGAGGCGCTCGATCGTCACGTGGCGCTTGCGCGTGCCGTCGGGCAGATCGTCGAACGTGTTCACGAGGAACATCGACAGGCCCTGCAGGCCGGCGAACGCGTCGCTCGGGGCCTTCGCCTCCTCGGTGCGCGCGAGGACGAAGTGGTACTTGCCGTGGCCGGAGGTGATGAAGATCTTCTGGCCGGTGACGAACCAATTGCCTTGCTCGTCCTGTTCGCCGCGCGCGCGCAGGGCCGCCATGTCGCTGCCGGCATTCGGCTCGGTGATATCCATGCAGCCCCACGCCTCGCCGCGCGCGATCTCGCCGATCTCCTGCGCGAAGCGCGTCTTGGAGATCTTGCCGCCCTTCACGTCGAACTCGGTCGTCCCTTCGTTGACCGAATAGGCCAGGGCGGCCATCGCCATGCCGCCGTGAAAGGAGAAGTGGTTCATGCACGCGGTATCGCCGCGCGCGATCATCTCGCCGCACAGGAAGTACAGCATCAGCGGAGCGTTGATCCCGCCGAGCTCGCGAGGGATGCACAGCTTGTGCAGGTCCGCCGCGCGGACGGCGTCGAAGAACTCCGTGAACGAAGGGCTCTCGACCGCCTCGCCCTTCTCGAGGTGGCAGCCCTCGCGGTCGATCTTGGCCACGCGAGGGCCGAGCTGCTCGGCCGTGAGCTCGCCGACCATGTGGGCGACCTCGGTGTAGAACTGCTTGGCGTCGGCGCCGTTCTTGAAGCCGTCGGGCGCGCGCCAGCCGTACTCGGTCACCTCGGCCAGCGAGGCCCAGTCGATGCCTTCGTTCAAGTAGTAAAGGAGATCGTCGTTGTCGGTGAGGAAACTGGCCATGATCTACCTCGCTGCCTTGCGTTTGCGCTGCGCGCTTCGGTCGGGCTGTGCCGGGAACAGACTCGTACGGGCGATGCGGGCGAGCTCGCGCTCGTACCGCGCGCGCCCGTCGTCATCGAGAATCGTGGACGTCACGGCGGCCGAGGCCGTGGCCGTGATGATGAAGAGCAGGATGTGAATCACGTACGCCTCGGGATCGACGTCGGCGTAGTGCCGCCCGTTCTCCTTGCCCGCGCGCGCGTACTCCGCGACCGCGGCGAGCCACCGGCGCACCGGCCCGCGCAGCAGCTTGCGCATCGCGGCCGGCCGGTCGAGCGTCTCGCGGATGATGAGCCGCGCGCGATCCGGGTCGGCCGCGAAGAAGCGGTAGGTCTCGCCGAAGACGGCGTCGAAGCGATCGTGGCTGGCGGTCGCAGCGAGCAGGAGCCGCGGGAGCGCCTCGTTCCAGTGCGTGAGGATGGCGTCGAGCACCGCCTGGCGGACGTGCTCCTTGGACGGAAAATGGTGGAGCACCGCCGGCTTGGTGACGCCCACGGCGTCGGCGATGTCCTGCAGCGCCGTTCCCTCGAAGCCGTGCGCGGCGAAGAGGCGCGTGGCCGCGGTGATCGTCGCGGCGCGGACGTCGTTGTCGGGGGACCGGGAGGCTACCACCTGGGTAGCAGCTGCTTACCAGACGGTAAGGAGCCGTGCAAGCGAGCCATTGACGCTGGCGCTTCGCGGGGCCGCCGGGGCTAGCCCTACTTTCGCAAAGAGGCCGAGTGTTTGAGCACGAAAGGTCGTAAAATAGAGTGCGCCGTGACGTTGGGCAGCTAGTGGAAAGAAGCCGCCCTGGCTCTCGCGGCCCCCCAACCCGGCCTTCCCCCCGCC
>PLYU01000095.1 GCA_003153495.1 Myxococcales bacterium | reverse complement strand
CTAGCTCACTTCGTGATGAGCTTCATGCCGCCCGAGACGAGAGGCTGGATCGGTGAGATGTCGGTCAGGGGAGTGTCCGCGATGTAGAGGATCTTCATCGTGTGGAGCGACGCGAGGGGAGCCAGGTTCTTCACCTGGGTCCGCTTGATGCTGAGCTTCTCGAGCTTCTTGAGGTTCGACAGCGGCGTCAGGTCGGAGATCGCGACCTCGTCCAGCATCAGCTCGGTGAGGTTGACGAGCGAGCCGACCGCCTTGAGGTCCTCGTCGGCGATCAGCGTGTGAGACAGGTCGAGCCGATCCAGCCTCTTCAGCCCCTCGATGGGGTGGAGGTTTTTCACCGGGCTGGAGGCCAGGACCAGCGATTCGAGGGTCGTGAGCTTCTGGATCGGGACCAGGTCCTCGTACTCGCCGGGGCCCAGGAACAGGTCCTTGAGCGACGTGAACATCGGGAAGATGCACGGGTCGATCTGGTGCACCTTCGCCTGCGACAGGTTCAAGGACTTGATGCGCGCCAGGTCGGACGGCGCCACGGCGCCGCCGTCCTTGCCGAGCTTCTTCCTCACCTCGGCCTCGAGGGCCGTGTCGTCGCCGAAGTCCACGGAGGTCGGGTGGGGCTGGCAGTCGCTGGCCAGCTTCTTCTTGCGCGCCACCGTTGCCGAAGGGGCGGGCGTCGGCGCGGGCGCGGGAATGGGAGCAGGCGGGGGCGTGGCGACGGGCGCCGCGGTCGCGGCCGCCGGCTTCTCGTCCTTGGACTCGTCGCACGCGAGGGTTCCGTGAGCGAGCAGCAGCAGCGCCAGGGCCGTCGTGGTCTTCATGGGGCCGCGAGCTTAGCGCTTTTCGTCCGCCGCCAGCACCGCCCCGATCTCGGGGGGGACGAGGCCATGTTCCTTCGCCGCCGCCAGGAGCCCCGCGTTCGGCGCGAGCTGCGTGAGAAACATCCGTCCGTACGGTGTCCCCGCCAGGCCGTCGACCCGGGTCACGAGCCTCGGCACCCCGCGGGCGATTGCCTGTCGGGCCGCCGGCAAGTCGCCCAGGTCGACGCACGCGTCGTGGAGCGCCAGGAACACCGGCGCCTCGTTGAGGAGACTGGGGGACCCCTGCTCCAGGAGCGTGGCGGCCTCGCTGGCGAGGGTGCGGGCCTGGTCGGCGTGACCGCAGAGCCGCTCGGCCTCCGCCCAGAGCCCGAGGGACACCGGCAGCACGTCGAGCATCTTCGTCGCGCGGTAGCCCTGCGCGGCGATCCGCAGGAGCGTCCGCGCGTCGCCGCCCCCGCCGGGCGCGCGCAGCCTCTCCATCCCGCGATAGAACAGCACGCCGAGCGTCGCGCGATCGTGCGGAACCCAGCTCCCGCCGAGCGCCGCGTCGGCCGTGCCGCGGGTCTCCGCCAGCGCCGCGTCGAGGGTGCCGTCGCTGCCGAACGTGGCCGCCCAGCAGAGCAGGATCATCTTGCCGTGGCGCTCCACGCCAGGCGACCCGATCGCCTGGGCGAGCGCGATCCCGCTCTCGATCGCGGCGCGCGCCTCGGCGCCCGCGCCCACGGTCGTGAGCGCGAACCCCACGTTGATGGTCAGCGTCGCCTCGCGGGTCTTCAGCGCCGCGGCCCTCGCCGTGCCGGCCGCGTTCTGCCGCGCCTCGAGCGCCGCGCCGACCTCGCCCCGGGCTTGCCGTACGACGGCGAGCGTCTGCCACGCGTCGACGGCCGCGACGGGGATGTTCTCCTCCTGCGAGAGGACGAGCAGGCCGCGGGCGGTCTGCTCGGCCTCGTCGAGCTCTCCGGCGTACGCGTAGCGGGTCGCGAGCGCGGCTGCGCAGCGGGCCTCCTCGTCGGGCAGCTTCGCGGCCTGCGCCGCGCGGCGCACGGCGTCCAGGTGCGCGCTCGTCTCCGCGTCCCCCCCGCACGCGTCCTCGTAGCGCACGCGCGCCCCCCGCGCGCGGACCTCGCTCGCCTCGTCGTAGACCGCTTCCTGCATCGCCCGGATCGCCGTCTCGCGCTCTCCGGCGCGCGCGTCGAGCCGGTTCCACGCCTCGTCGAGCAGATGGGCCCGGGCGAACTGCGTGGGCCTGTCCTCGGCGAAGGCCAGCGCCTTCTCTGCCAGGGCCACGGCTTCGGGCAGCGCGTGGGCCGCGAGCGCCCGCCGCGCCGCCTTCTCGATGTACCCGGCCGCAGCGGCGGCCTGGCCGCCGAGCTCCAGGTGGCGCGCGACGATCGCGTCGTCCTCGCCCATCCTGGCGAGCCAGCGCCCGGCGCGCGCGTGGTACTCGCGCATCGCGTCCTCGCCGAGCGACGAGTACGCCACCTCGCGCATGAGCGCGTGCTTGAACGCGAGCTCGCGCATCCCGGGGAAGCGGGGGTGAGCCTGCTCGACGAGGATCTCGGTGGCCAAGAGCTCGCGGAGGACCTCCGCCACGCTGGGCACGCCGATCGCCTCGAGACCGGCGTCCCATCCGGCCTGGCCGAACACCGCGAGCTTGGCCGCCGCGTCGCGCCCGAGATCGTCGAGCGCGTCGAGGTGGACCTGCATCGCCGATTCGATGGTCGGCGCATCGGAGGCGTCCCGCCCCGTCGCGGAGATGCGCGCGAGCTCCTCCGCGAAGAGCGGCAGGCCCGCGGATTGGCGCGCGATCGAGTCGGCCAGCGCCTCGCCCTGCTCGCCGCTGGCCCGGTCTCCGAGGATCGCCGTCGCGATCGCTCGCGCCTGCTTGCGGGACAGAGGGCGCAGCTCGATGCGCGCGTGGTCGCGGCCCTCGAACCGGCCGGGGTCGTCGCGCCAGAGCGAGGGGCGCGCGGAGGCGAGCAGGCACAGCGCGGAGCCGCCGGCGCGCGCCAGCGCGTGATCGAGCCACCCGAGGCTCTCGGTGTCGGCCCACTGCGCGTCCTCCAGCACGATGACGAGCGGGCCCCGCCGCGCGAGGCCGACGGTGAGGTCGGTGAGCGCGAGCCACAGCGCGTCGCGGGCGCCGCGAGCGTCGTCGACCTCGGGGAGCGCTTCGTTGGCGACCAGGCGCGCGAGCAGCTCGCGGGATGCGTCCGAGCAGGCGACGCCGGTCGCGGCGATCAGCGCGCCGACGGCGTCGAGGGCGTCGGGCAGGCCGGCCCCCTTGGCCACGCCGGTGAGGCCGCGCGCCACGTCGGCCAGCACGCCGAGGGCGTGCGTCTTCGAGAACGCCTCGCCGCGGGCGAAGAGGATGCGCGGCGCGCTCGCGTGGCTGGCGATGCGCGACAGCGCCTCGCGCCGCAGGCGCGTCTTGCCGATGCCCGGCGAGCCGGTCAAGGTCACCACGATCGGGGTCTCGTCCTCCACGCACCGTTCGAACGCCGAGACCACCTGGGCGAGCTCCGCCTCGCGCCCGACGAACGGCGACCCCCCGACCACCTCTCTTCTGCCGGGCAGCGGTGTCCCCACCACGGCGCTGCCTTCGCCGCGCAGCTGGAGCTCGAAGCGACCTCGCGCCAGCTCGGTCGTCGTCGTGTCGGCGAGGACCTGTCCGCGCGCGGCGTCGCGGGCGAGCGCGGCGGCCCGGTCGACCACCTCGCCGGTGGGTCGCGCGCGGTCGACGCGCGTGCGGCCCGTCGCCACGCCCACGGTCGCGCTGCTCTTGGCGATGCGCAGGCCCAGGTCGAGCGCGCGGACGGCCTCGTCGCCGATCGCCTTGCGCACGCCCAGGTGGCACACGATGGCGTCGCCTCCGAGCTCGGTGGCGTCGGCGCCGTGCGCCCGCAGGTGGGTGAGCAGCCGGGCCCGCGCGGCGCCCTTGGGAACGTGGGTCGCCACGATCGTGGTCACCAGTCTCGTCCCGCCGCCCTTGCTGGTGGTGAGGCCGGCCTGGGCCATCTCGTAGCCCCCGTCGCGGGTCAGGCGTCCGCTCTCGCGGCTCTCCAGCTCGCGGGCGATCTCGCGCAGCTCTCGCGCGACTTCCGCCGCCGCGCCCGGGCGGTCGCTCGGCATCGCGGCCAGCAGGCGTGCCACGATCTCGTCGAGCCGCTCGGGGGCGTCGAGGAACACCTCGGAGAGGCGAGGGGCCGGCGTGGTCACGAGGCGCGCGAGGATCGCGATCGGGGTCGGCCCCATGTGCGGCGGGCGCCCGGTGATCATCTCGAAGAGCGTGGCCCCGAGGGCGTACAGATCGGCCCGGGCGTCCACCTCGCCGTCGCCCCGCGCCTGCTCGGGCGCCATGTACGCGGGCGTGCCCACGATCGCGCCGGTGCGGGTCAGCTTCGCATCCTGCGCCGCGGCGACGCCGAAGTCGACGAGCTTGACCGACAGGGGGCCTCCCTCGCCGCCGGCGCTGCCGACCAGGATGATGTTCGACGGCTTCACGTCGCGGTGCACGATGCCGGCGGCGTGCGCCGCCGCGAGCGCGTCGGCCACGGCGGCGGCCACGAAGAGGCACTCGGCGAGCGGGAGAGGGGCCCTGCGCTGGCGCTGGGCCACGTCCTCGCCCTGGAGCCATTCCATGGCGACGTACGGCTGGCCCTCCTCGAGCTGGCCGAACGCGACGACGCGCACGATTCCCGGGTGGCTCAGGCCGGCGAGCACCCGGCCCTCGCGCCTGAACCGCGCCTCTTCGCCCGCGTCCACGCCGGGCACGGCGATCACCTTCAGGGCCACCGTCTGACCGCTCACCTCGTCGTGCGCGCGGTAGACGATGCCGATGCCGCCGCGGCCGACCTCGCGCTCCACCACGAACCGTCCGGCGAGCCGCTGGGTCGCCGGGGCGGTCATGCCCGCTTCCCCGCGCCGACGACGAAGATCTCGGTGCTCACCGCGCGCGTCCCCTCCGGGCGCAAGAGGCGCTCCGTCTCGTAGAGGCGCCTCACCTCGGCGCGCGCGGTCGGCAGGTCGTCGCTCATGAAGATCTTGCCCACGAACGCTCCTCGCGGAGCTCCGAGGGTAGCCGCAACGGCCAGCGCGCGCATGAACAGCTCGAAGCTGCGGGCCTGGTCGGTCACGCGGTTGCCCGTGGTCCTCGGGGCCATGTCGCTCAGCACGACGTCGTAGGGCGCGAACCTGGCCAGGTCCTCGTTCGTCAGCGAGAGGGCGTCTCCGATGAAGAAGGCCGCCTGCTCGGGGAGGGCGACGGCGAGCGGCTCGAGGTCGACGGCGAGGAGCCGGCCCGACGGCCCGATCTTCTGCGCCGCGTACATCGCCCAGCTACCGGGCGCCGCTCCGAGGTCGAGGACGCGCATTCCGGCGCGCAGCAGGCGCGTCCGTCGGTCGATCTCCTCGAGCTTGAAGACGCTGCGCGCCGGAAAGCCGGCCTGCTTGGCGGCCCGCGTGAAGTGGTCCGGCCTGGCGTAAGGGTTGTTGCGGGCGCGCGACACGGCTGCTCACCAGTCTCTACGGTTCCCGCAGTGTACCGCGACCCGCGGCTTGGCCGGCGCCTCTTCCGTTGCGAGAAAGCGGCGCCCCAGACAGCGCGGCCGCGGCACGGCGCGGTGCTCTACCGTGAGCGGAACGACCCACGAACGAACGCCGCAAAGGCGCGTTGGACGTGAACTCCTTGCACCCGTCCGGGCGCTTGCTTCACTGATCCCCCGAAGAGATCGGCAGCGGCGACGTCGAAGGTGAACACCGCGAGGGAGGTCTCACTGCGGCGCGGGCTGCGAGCAGTGCCCTCCGATGCACTGGTAGGTCGTGCCGCAGCAGTCCGAGGTGACGGTGCACTTCTCGAACTCGTTCGCGCAGCCCGTCGGAGGCGGGACGCACTTCGGGTTCTGGTCGCCGCCCGTCGCACGGCAGAACCCGGTGCAGCACTGGTCGCCCGACGCGCAGCTCGTTCCGCTGGCCTGGCACGGCGGGAGCACCCAGAAGCCGCGCAGGTTGTCGGCGGTCATCTCCTGCCCGTCGAGGTAGAACGCCGGGTGGCTGATGTCCGTTCCCGCCGGCCCGTTGATGTCGACCGCGGCGACCCAGAGCTTGCCGTCCTCGTCGGCGTTGGCCTTCGACGGGACCAGCGACCCGTAGGAGCGGTGGCTTGTGAAGACGGTCCAGAAGTAGCCGCCGGCTGCCTCGGGCAGGACCGTCGGCGAGAACGACAGCGCCGGGTCGCTCGCCGGCAGGTAGGTCGCTGTGCCCGCGCCCTTGTAGCCGTCGAGCGTGTCGAGGCGGTGCACCTTCTTCGTCGCGACGTCGACCGCGAAGAGGTCGGCCGTCGCGCCCTGATCGGTCTCGAACGTGGAGCTCGATCCGACATGGTAGATGACCGTCTTGCCGTCGGGCGTGAACGCGGGCCACGCCATGTAGCCGCTCGGATCGGTCGCCAGATCGACGAGGTTCGAGAACGTCTTCGTGGCGACGGCGAAGTCCATCTTCGCGAGCGTGTGCCCGCTGTCCTTGTCCTCGTGGATGAATGCGATCCGCTTGCCGTCCGGTGAGAACGCCACCGTGCCGCCCAGCGTGATCGTGCTGTCCCAGCCGGGGGCCGGGATATTGGCGGCCGTCCTCGTGTCGTAGAGCCTCGACGACGTGTTCAGGGACACCCGGAAGCTCGTCGCCGACATCGCGAAGGTGCCGTCGGGGTACAGGCCGGCGTAGGTGAAGACGTTGCCCGCCTGCACCGGGCCCAGCGGCGCCGCGTTGTTCTTCAGATCCCAGGCCACGCTGTTGGTGGTCGCCGGGCCGGTGGAGGAGACGAGCGTCGACCCGTCCGCGCTGGCCGTGTGACAGACGTTGCCGCAGCCTTGCTTGAGGATCGTCGGCTGCGAGGCGCCGGGCTCGATCTTCATGATGCCGATGCCCGCCGCGATGGCCAGCGCCGGTGACCCGGCGACGAGCGCGGAGTTGTACGTCTCGTAGTAGATGGTCCCGCGCAGGCTTCCCTGGGCGATGGGCCACGTCTCGGTGATCGGGCCGGTCACCTTGCCCGACGAGATCTTGGAGACGTCGACCTTCACGCTGGTGGCGCCGACGGCGTGGGTCAACGCGTCCCACGCCTTCTGCGAGAGCGCCCCCGTGACGGCGCCCTGCGCGCCGCCCTTCAGATATCCCCTGTAGTCGAGGCCCGTCCCGGTGATGTGCACGTACTCGGCGTCGGACGCGCCGCCGGCGAACTGCAGCGTGGGCGACAGGAGCCCGCGCGGGAACACCGTCTTGTCGTACGGGTACAGCCAGCCGAAGGTCGTGTCCGCCGTGCCCCCGCCCTGGAGCTGCGTCCGGGTCGCCGCGGCCACGGCGGCCTGGTTCTCGACGATCGTGCAGGCGGTGCCGGCGCACGTGCCTCCGGCGGCGGCGCACGTCGGGTCGCAGGTGGTGGTCGCAGGTCCGCTGCTCGAGCCCGACGAGCCTCCGCTGCTGCCGAAGCCGGAGCCCCCTCCCGAGCTCGAGCCGCCGCTGGACGACCCGGTCACCAGCGTCTGCGAGGCGTCGTCGCCTCCGCCATCGTTGCCGCTCCACGTGGGGCCGGGGCCGGAATTCGAATTGCCGCACGCCGCCGCCGACGCCAGGGCAAGGAACACCGACGCAGCCGCCGTCCATCGCATCGACTTCTGCATCCCTGGCCTCCGATCCTGCAACGTTACCGTCATGTCGCACATACCGCGGAAGGGAAGTCGCTGCTCGGTCCTCCCGGCCGTCGCGCGCGGACGGCGACTCGAATGAGACAGGTTGCTTCCTACTGCTCCTCCAGCTGCGGCCGGACGAGGCGCGCGAGCTCGGCGTTCGTGCCGTGGCCGTCGGAGATCACGCTCATGCCGCCCGGAGGCACCAGCGGCATCTTGCCGTTCAAGGGTGAACCAGCGCGAGACGTACTCGGCCTTGGTCCACGCCTCGAAGACGAGGCGCTTCGAGGCGTCAAGGGCTGGGAGCGCGAGGGCGTGCGGAGCCGGCACGCCCGTCCCCCTCTTCCATCCCTGAACGGCATATGCTCACCGCGTGCATCGCACCGCCCTCTCCTTTGTCCTAGGCGCCCTGCCGCTCGTCGCCGGCCTCGGCTGCTCGAGCACGGGCGACCCGAACACCGCCACGTCGCCCACGGGCACCGACGGCGCCGTCGCGGATGCCGCCGCGGACGGAGCCGCTCCCGCCGACGCGTCGACCGCGCCTCCCGACGCCGCACCCGACGGCCCCCGGGACGCCTCCGCTGCGACCAGCGCGGCCGACGCCGGCGACGCGGGCGCCGACGAGACGCTCCCGTGGGCGGGTGGCTCCTCGTACTACGCGAAGTGGCCCCACGGCCCGTCCACGTCGCCGAGCTTCTTCCCGATCAGCGTGTGGCTGCAGAGCCCGAGCAACGCGGCCGCCTACGCCGCGATCGGGATCAACCAGTACATAGGCCTCTACAACACGCCGACGACCGCGGACTTCACGTCGCTGACTTCCGCGAGCGTGCGCGTGGCGTTCGACCAGAGCAGCGTGGGCCTGGCCCACGTGGGCGATCCGATCGTCTTCGGCTGGACGCAGCAGGACGAGCCGGACAACGCGCAGCCGATCGACGGGGGCTACGGTCCGTGCGTCGCACCGTCCACCATCCAGGGCATCTACGCGACGTTCACCTCGAAGGATCCGAGCCGTCCCGTCTTCCTGAACGTGGGCCAGGCCGTCGCCGTGCCGACGTGGCCAGGGCGGGGCTCGTGCAGCGCGCAGCCGCAGGACTATCCGAAGTACTTCCAGGGGGCCGACATCGTCTCGTTCGACGTGTATCCCGTGAACGACGGCTACGACCTCGGCGTCGTCGCGAAGGGCGTGGACTTCCTCGGCCAGTCTGCCGGCTATGCCAAGCCGGTCTGGAACTGGATCGAGTGCACGGGCATCAACGGCCCGTCCGGCAAGCCGACGCCCGCGCAGGTGAAGGCGGAGGTCTGGATGTCGATCATCCACGGGTCGATGGGCATCGGCTACTTCGTGCACCAGTTCGCGCCGACGTTCGACGAGCGCGCGCTGCTCGACGACGCCGTGATGAAGCCCGCCGTGGCCGCCATCAACGCGCAGATCACGAGCCTCGCGCCGGTGCTCAACACGCCCCCCCTCAAAGCGGCGGCCAGCGCGACCTCCTCGGCGGCGGGCGAGTCGATCGACGTGATGGCCAGGCGATCCGCGGGCGCCACGTACGTCTTCGCGGTAGCGATGGGCAGCACGCCTGCGACGGGGTCGTTCCAGGTGACGAAGCTGCCGGCCGCGGCGACCGCCGACGTGCTCGGCGAGTCGCGTCAGATCCCCGTGAGCGGCGGCGCCTTCACCGACACATTCGCCGGCTGGGGCGTGCACCTGTACCGGATCCAGTGAGGCGGCGGCCGGGCTCCGCATCGCGCTCGTCGCTCCTGATCGTGGCGGTGCGCCCGTAATCAAAGAACGCGTACAATGCCTCCGTGTCCTGGCTTTTCGCCGCCATCTACGACCCCTCCATGCGCCTCTCCGAGCAGCGTGGCCGGCAACTGCCACCTGACGCGCCGCACGGGCGAGGCGATCCGCGCCGCGGGCTTCGTCGTCGAGCGCGAGACCCGCGCGAGCGTGCACGCGTTCGGTCTGGGGTGATTCGCGCCCGGCTCCGGTCGCTCGATTCGGAGCTGACCTCGCTGGTCGAGCCACCAGCAGGCGGGGATAGCGGCGGCTCCAGGCCGCGCCGGGGATCTCGCCGGGGTCCGCCGAAGGTTGGCGCCTCGAAGAGCGTGCTCAGGCCCTCGTCCAGCGACTTCGGGGCGTCGGGCAAGTCGGTCTCGACGATGGGGTGCACGACCTCGTGCGTCAGGGTCGGCAGGTACCCGTCCGGAAGTCGGCGCCGTCCAGGCGTCGTTGACGCCGGAGCAGTGGGGTGATCGCGACCGGGACGCCGGCGTCCGTCGCGACGCCTGCGGCCTCGGGATCGATGGCTTCGCGTCCCGAGGGCGCCCGGCTGGCCGAGGCCCTCAGGGGAAGGCCGCGGCGGGCGCGGTGCTCGCCGCGAGTCGGGGAGAGGACTCCCCGGCTCGCGTCCGAGCTCAGGGGGATGGGGCGAGCCGTTCCGTTCCCGCTCTTGTGCAAGGGGCGGAACGGGAACGGCGTGGTCGACGTGAGCCCACCTGTCGCCGTCGCGCACGACACGGCCGGCGCGAGCGAGTTGGGCGAGCGTCTGGGCCGAGCCGCTCGTTGCGCGCGCGGACGGCGGCACGCAGCGCCGTGCGCGAGAGCGGCGCCTTGGCGAGCGCGGCGAGCACGGCGGCGTCGAGGTCGACGCCGGCCGGGCCGTCGTCGCCGTCGCCATCGACGATCTCGAGGTGGGCGTGGTCGTCGTCGCCGACGAGCGCAAGCGAGATCGGCGCGGGCGCGGCGGCGGCCCTGTGCTCGACGGTGAGCGCGAGCGCGTCGCGCGAGCGGCGGAGGTAGAGGTTGGAATCGCCCCAGGCGTGCAGATCGCCCGAGCCGCGTAAGCCCTGACCGGCCTGCGCGCCGCCGGGGCCGTTCTTGCGGGCGTGATGGGTGACCACGATCGGGAGATCGTGCTCGCGTTGACGACCGAGAGCGAGTCCTCGGGCCAAGTGGACGAGGACGCCGCCCGGCTCGGCGACGTCGAACGCGCCGAGGCAGGGGACGCCGCTCGAGACGGCGACGGCGATGTCGAGGCGAGCCAGCTCTTGCAGCACTTGGGCGCACTGCCGAGGATGCCGACGCCCGCGCGCGCCCAGAGCAGATCGACGAGCCATCGGCGCTCGAGATCGGGCTCGTCGAGATCGGCGGCGCGGGCGACGGGGAGCGCTTCGGTCACGGGGCGCCTGCGGGCAGGAGCGTCTCGTCGAGGGCCCGCTCCATGACGGCCTCGTCGATGAAGCTCTGCTCCTTGTCGTGAGCACCGCGCAAGGCGGCGCGCAGGAGCTCAATCTAGTCCGCGGCGTGCACCACTTCGTTCGAGCCGTTACGGCGAGAGGGCCGGCGATGCGTCTTGACTCTGCGGGCGAACAGCTCAACGACCAGCTACCCGCGGAAGCACGCAGGGCACCTGGCCTGCGGATCAGCCATCGGTCGGTTCGAAGTACTCGCGCCACGAGTCCACTGGTCTCTCCGGATCGCGGCCTCCTTCGAGAGGCCGCGCGGATTGAAACATCACCTCGCTCGTGTTCGTGGCGTCGACCGTTCCGAATGCTACCGTCCTGGCGCACGCGCTCGCGCCACGGCGGGCGCCGCGCCCGCATGCGCGGGCGGCTCCGCGTCGGGCACGACTTCACCCTGCTCGCGGCCGCGGTCCACCTTGCGCGCCTGGCGACCCTCGGTTGCACCTGCGACCCGCGCAGACCGGCTGAGGGCACCGAGACTCCTCCTCCCCGTCGCGCCCCGTGGCAACTCCCCGCGCAGGAGACCGGTGTATTTCGGTCGAGACCGAGCGAGGGCTAGGAGGCCGCGCGAGGAATACACAGCGTATTTCGAGCGCGGCCGACGACGCCCTCGCGAAGGGATCGGCCGAAAGACACCGGTCTCTAGCGCTTCGTCGACTTCTTCGCCGTCTTGACGGCGTGGCGCACGAGCAAGAGGCCATTCTTCGCGCCCGGCACGGCACCCTCGAGGATCAGCAGGTGCTTCTCGGCGTCGACCCGGGCGACCTTGAGGTTCTGCACCGACACCGTCTCGTTGCCGTACTGGCCCGGCATCTTGAGGTTCGGCAGAGTGCGCCCCGGCGTCATGTTCGTGCCGATCGAGCCGCCGTGGCGACGATACTCGTGCGTGCCGTGGGTGTCCGAGCCGGCGCCCGCGAAGTTCCACCGGCGCATGACGCCCGTGAACCCGCGCCCGCGCGTCGTCCCGCGAGCGTCGACCATCATGCCGGGCTGGAAGATCTCCTCGAGCTTCATCGGCTGCCCGACCTCCCACTTCGCGGCGAACTCGGCGTCGCAGCGCAGCTCCTTGAGCACGCGCTTGGGCGTCGTCGCGGCCTTCTTGAAGATGCCGCCGGCCGGCTTCGTCGTGTGCTTCTCCTTGCGCTCACCGAACCCGAGGACGAGCGCGACGTACCCGTCCTTCTCGACCGTCCTCTTGGCGATGACCACGACGGGGCCAGCCTCGATGACCGTGACGCGGGTGACCGAGCCGTCTTGCTCGAAAAGCTGAGTGTTGCCGAGCTTGCGCCCGTAGATGCCGGGTTGGATGTTCATGGCGCTTGGGGGCGCGAACCTTAGCCTTCCCGGCGCGCCCGTCAAGCGCAAGAGCCGCCCCGGCTCGTTGACAGACCCGCAGCTGCATGCTTATAAGCGCGGGCCTTCGTCTCGCCCCCCCCGACCACCATGATCACGTCGCCCAAGCTCAACGAGCTCGAGTCCTCCTTCCTCCGCACGGATCTGCCCGACTTTCGCGTCGGCGACACCGTGCGCGTCCACTACCGCATCGTAGAGGGCGACAAGGAGCGCACCCAGGTCTTCCAGGGCGTCGTCCTCAAGCGCCACCGCGCGGGGGCCCGCAGCACGTTCACCGTGCGCAAGATCAGCTTCAACGTCGGCGTCGAGCGCATCTTCCTGTCTCACTCGCCGCGTATCGAGAAGGTGGAGATCGTGAGCAAGGGGGTCGTGCGGCGCGCGCGCCTCTTCTACTTGCGCGATCTGGCCGGCAAAGCCGCCCGCGTGCGCGACCAGAAAGACGTCTGAGCCGGTCGGGCTCGCGGCGGCGGCGTTCTCGGGTGTAGGCTCGGGAGCGGGTGGGGGACTTGGAGCAAAGCCCTTCGATCGACCAGCTGCTCGAGGCGCTGCGCAAGTCGCCGGCGCTCGTGGCGCTCGTGCGAGTGCCGGACCTGGTCTACGAGTTCGCCAACGACGCGTACGCCGCGGCTGTGCGCCCCGTGGGCGATCCGGTCGGCAAGCGCTTCGGCGAGTCGGGCAACGACGGCGCAGCGGCGTCGCTCGCGGCGCTCCGCCGTGTCTACGAGACGGGGGAGGAGTGGAGCGTGCCGGAGCTCCGTCTCGTCCTCGCCGGGGCGGGCGGGGCCCTCGAGGAGATGTACTACGACGTCAGGTTCCTGCCGGTCCGCCAGGGCTCCGAGGTGCGGCGGGTGCTCATTCACTCGTACGACGTCACCGCGCTGGTGCGTGGCCGGCTGGCTCTCGCGGCGGAGCTCTACGAGCGCAAGCGGGCCGAGCGCGAGCGCGAGGCGCTCCAGGAGAGGCTGCTGCAGGTCCAGAAGGTCGAGAGCCTCGGCGTCCTGGCGGGGGGCGTCGCTCACGACTTCAACAACATGCTCACGGCCATCATGGGCTCGGTCTCGGCGGCCGCGATGACGTTGCCCCTCGACAGCCGCGTCCAGCCGCTTCTCGCGGAGGCCCTCGACGGCGCGCGCCGCGCCGCCGATCTCACGCGCCAGCTTCTGACCTTCGCCGGCCACACGCGCTCCGAGAAGCGGCCGATCGACCTGTCGGCTCACGTGAGGGACGTCGCGCACCTGCTCGAGAAGACGCTCCCGTCCAGGGTGACCCTCGCCCTCGAGCTCGCGCCGGACCTCCCCGCCGTGGACGCCGATCCCGCGCAGATGCAGCAGGTCGTGATGAACTTGCTCATCAACGCCGGCGAGGCGATCCGCAAGCCGCACGGCCGCGTCTCCGTCTCGACCCGCGTCGAGCGGACGAGCGGGGCGATCCCGCTCGTCGCACCGCCGGAGGGCGCCCGTCCGGAGCAGTACGTGGTGCTCGAGGTGCGTGACGACGGCGAGGGGATGGACGAAGCGACCGCCGCTCGCATCTTCGACCCCTTCTTCTCGACCAAGGGAAAGGGGGCGACGCCGCGCGGCCTCGGGCTCGCGTCGGTCATGGGCATCCTCCGCGCCCACGGCGGCGGCATCCGCGTCGAGAGCGCCCCGGGCAGGGGCACCGCTTTTCGCGTCTTCCTGCCGCCCTCCGCGCGCGCCGCGCAGGCCACCGCGCCGCAGCACGACGACGGTGGCTGGCGCGGGGATGGTTCGGTGCTCGTCGTCGACGACGACCTTCACGTCCGCGCCGCGACGCGGCAGCTGCTCGAGCTGGTCGGCTTCACCGTCCTCGAGGCGCCGGACGGGGCGAGCGCTCTGCGCGCGTTCTCGGCGCACCCCGAGCTGCGCCTCGTCCTGCTCGACGCGACGATGCCCGAGATGAGCGGCGAGGAGGTCATCCGGGAGCTTCGACGCCTGCGCCCGGGCGTTCCGGTCGTGGTCGTGAGCGGCGACGCCCAGGGGGTGGTGATGCAGCGCTTCGGCAGGGACCAGCCGGGGGCCTGGCTCGCGAAGCCATTCACCGTGAGCGAGCTGGTCGAGGTACTGCGACGGATCCTGTCGCGGTGACGGTCACGGCAGCACGGGGAATCTCGCCCGCATCTCGCGCGCCCAGACCGGGCCCTGGTCGAAGACGTCGCCCGCGAGCATCGAGGTGATCGCGCGCCGCAGGAAAGGGTGCTGCGGGTCGGCGAAGAGGTAAGCGTTGAGATCGCCCGCGTAGAATGCCTGCACCGCGCCGATGAACAGCTCGGCCCCGGCGCGCAGCTCGGTCTCCCAGGCCTCGAACCGCGCGCCGGCCAGGCCCGGGTCGGTGAAGACCGCGTCGATGGCGTCGGCCGCTTGCAGCGCGCCGCGCATGGCCAGGTGCGCGCCGGTCGAGAAGAGCGGGTCGATGAAGCCCGCGGCGTCGCCCGCGGCGAGCCATCCGTCGCCGCGGATCGTGCCGACGCGGAAGCTGAAGTCCGCCGTGGCGCGGGGCGCGAACAGGTGCGCCGAGCCCCGGAGCATCCGCGCCATCGCCGGGGCATCGTCGACCGCGGCCCGGAAGAGCGCCGCGGGGTCGCCGAGGGCCCGGTGCGCGCGCACCCACGCCGAAGACACGACCGCCCCGGCGCTCGAGCGGCCGTCGGAGAAAGGGATGAGCCAGAACCAGCCGCGGCCCTCGCCCTCGCCGAAGGCGACGATCTGGATGTCCCCCTCGCGCTCGCCCGAGTCCCGCCAGGCGCCTCGCACCTGCGTGAAGAGGGCCGTGCGGTCGAGGTGCGCGATGCGCTCGGTGGGGCCCGCCTTCCGCGCCAGCACGGCGTCGCGCCCGCTCGCGTCCACGACGAAGCGCGCCGTGAATGTCTCCGTCCCGCCGCTCTCCCCGCGCACCTCGACCGCCGCGCGGCTCCCCTCGAGCATCACGCGCGTCACCTCGCACCCCTCGCGCAGCTCGGCGCCGCAGGCCCCGGCACGCCGGAAGAGCAGCTCGTCGAACTCGTCGCGCGGCACCTGGAACGCGTGGGCGTGACGCGCCCGGAACGCGTCGGCGAACGCGTAGCGCACGGCGCGGCGCTCGTCGGCGGCGTCGACGAAGCGCGCCCCCCGCTTCACGAGGAATCGCGCCCGGACATCGTCCAGCACGCCCACCGCCGCCAGCACCTCGAGGCTCTCGGGGAGGAGCGACTCCCCCAGGTGGAACCGTGGATGGCGCCCGCGCTCGAGCACGACCACGCGCCGGCCGCGGCTCGCCAGGCGCGCTGCGCAGATGGAGCCTGCCGGCCCTCCGCCGACGACGGCGACGTCGTAGGTCGGCGCGGGCGCCGACATGGGCGTCACTCCGCGGTCTTGGGCGGGGGTCCCAGCTGGATGCGCTCGCCGATGTACGAGCCGATGAGCGTGAGCAGGATGCCGATGGCTGCGAAGACGACGTAGAGAAAGACCGGCATCGTCCGCACGGTCTGGCTCTGGATGAGGAGGAACGTCGTCGGGATGGCGACGATGAGGCTCGCCACCGCGGGCTCGATGAACGTGCGACCCGGCGAGATCATGCCGACGAGCAGCCCGCCGAGGAACCAGACGGGGATACAGACCACCATTCCGCCCTGGCCCTCGAAGTCGAGGAACGTCAGCACCATCGGCAGCCCGAAGACGAGCGCCGCCGTGAGGACGCTCTGCACCGCGAAGGCGATGAGCATCCACTGCATGCTGACGCCTTCCTGCTGGTAGCGGCGCCCGAGCTCGTCCTCGCGCGAGCGCTTGGAGCGGCCGAGCTCTTCGAGCTTGGCCCCGCACGAGGCGCAGCGCGCCGAGCCTGCGGTGTTGTTGCGGAACCCACAGGAAGGGCAGGGGACGGGCTTGGCGGCAGCCATCGCCTTACGGTACCGCCGGGCCGCACCGCCCGCCAAGCGGTAAGCGCGGGCGGACCGCCCCGGCGGCCGCGAGCTAGCCCTACTTTCGCAAAGAGGCCGAGTGTTTGAGCACGAAAGTGCGCCGTGACGTTGGGCAGCNNCGCCTCTTTGCGAAAGTAGAGCTAGGCTGTCGGCAAGGTGCCGAGCGTGGTCCTCAGACCGTTCCCCGACGAGCCGTCGGTCCAGGTCGACTGTCCGCTCTGCGGAAGCGATGAAGCGCACTTCCTCATGCACGGCCGAGACCGGCTGTTCGGTCGTCCGGGCTGGTATCGCATCGTTCAGTGCGCCGTGTGCGAGATGAAGTACGTCAACCCGCGCCCCAGCGTCGAGGCGCTCTCCCGTCACTACCCCGACGACTACCTTCCGGTGAGATTGCCGGAGGACGGCGCATCGACGATGGGGCGGCGGCTGGGCCGCGCGCTCATCGATCTGCGATGGTCCAGCTACATCCGCGCCGTCGAGCGGATCACGGGGCCGATATCCTCCAGCGCCGGCGTCGTCGACATCGGCTGCGGCCTGAACGAATTCCTCGTGCGCCTCGAGTGCCTCCGGGGGTGCCGGGGGCTCGCGGTGGACGTCAACCCAGGCGTCGCCCGGTACATCCGGACCCGGCTGGGAATGCCCGTCTTCGAGGGGACTCTGCCGCAGGCGCAGGTGGAGTCGGGGACCATGGATCTGGTCACCATGAACGAGTACCTCGAGCACGAGCCCGACCCGCTCTCGGTGTTGCTCGAGGCGCGGCGCATCTCGCGATCCGGCGCTCACCTCGTCGTCGAGGTCCCGTACATGGGCGGGCTGCCTTCTCGCGTGTTCGGGTCGTGCTGGTCGCAGCTCGACGTCCCGCGGCACCTCGCCTTCTACACGCCCGAGACGCTGGAGAAGATGCTGAAGCGGGCCGGCTACCGGCTCGTCCACACCAAGCCGTTCGGCGCGCCGTTCTCGATCGGCATCAGCGTGCTGCAGAGCCTCGGATTCAGGAAGCTCGGTCGACTGAGCCCGCTCGAGGCGCTGCTCATCGCGCTCGCAGGGGCGCCCTTCTTGCCGCTGTTCCCTTGGCTGCACGAGTTCATGCTCGTCGTGGCGCGGGCCGAGTGACGCGCCGGCGTCGCCTTTGACGTTTGATGCGCAGAGGTACTAACGGCGAGGCGTTCCCCCCCGCCGTGCTACACGCGTCCCCGTGAGAGTCGCGGTCATCGGCGGCGGCGTGATGGGCTGCGCGACGGCGCTCGCCCTCGCCGAGCGCGGGGTCGACGCCATCGTCCTCGAGCGCGCCGTCCCCGGCGCCGAGGCTTCCAGCGCCGCCGCCGGCATCCTCGGCGCCCAGGCCGAGCTTCACGGCCGCGATCGCGAAGCAGACCTCTTCCTGCGAGCGCGCGAGGCCTGGATCCCGTGGGCGCGCGAGCTGCGCGGCACCACCGGGATCGACGTCGGTCACCGCGTCTCGGGAGTGCTGCGCATCGCGCGGTCCGGCGCCGAGCGAGCCGACCTCGAGCGCGAGGTCGCCTGGCAGGCGGGGAGGGGGCTGCGCGCGTCGCTGCTCGACCCGCGCGAGGCGCACGAGGTCGAGCCCGAGCTGGCGGCCGACGTCGTCGCGGCCGCCCATTTCCCGGATGACGCGCAGGTGGACCCGCCGGCCCTGCTCCGGGCGCTGATGGCCGCGCTCGCGCGCAGCGACCGCGTCGCCGTCCGCGGGGGCGCCACGGTGCACGGGCTGCTGCTCGAGCGAGATCGATGCGTCGGCGTACGCCTCGACGAGGGAGAGCTGCGAGCGGACGCGGTCGTGCTCGCCGCGGGGAGCTGGTCCTCGCTGGTCCCGGGCGTCCCTGCGGCCATGCCCGCCGTGCGACCGGTTCGCGGGCAGATGGTGCTGCTCGAGGAGCGGCCCCCGCGGGTGCGCACAATCGTCTTCGGCCCCGGGGCTTACGTGGTCCCGCGCGGCGATGGCCGCGTCCTGTGCGGATCGACGATGGAGCACGCGGGGTTCAGGAAGGAGGTGACCGCGGCGGGCGTCCACGCCATCCTCGGCGGCGCGCTGGCGTGCGTACCGTCGCTGGGGCAGGCGCAGCTCGCAGGGACGTGGAGCAACTTCCGCCCGCACGTCGAGGGGGACGTCGCGCTGGTGGGAGCCTCCCAGCTTCCCGGGCTGTGGCTGGCCACGGGGCACCACAGGAACGGGATCCTGCTCGCCAAGGTCACGGCGGACGCCGTCGCTGACGCCATTTCCCGCGGCGAGCATGCCTGAGCTCGGAGCCCGCCCCAACTTCGCGCCACCCGAAGAGACGAACCCGGGACGAGTGCTCGAGCCGTTCAGGGAATAAACTTTCGCGCGTGCAGACTCGCTTGCGCCTGACTTATCTAGCCATGGTCCTGCCGGTGGCAGGGCTGCTCGGTGCCGCGTGCGCCAACGGCGGACCCGATCCCTTCTTCTTCGGCGGCGACGACGGAGGCTCGAGCGGCGGCTTCGGCGCAGGCTCGTCCGACGCCGCGGGCGAGGGCGGCGGGAGTAGCGGCACCCCCACCTGCGATTCCACCTCGTGCCCGACCGGCTGCTGCGATTCGTCGAACACGTGCCAGAGCGGCGACTCGACGTGCGGTACGGGCGGGGGCGCGTGCGTGGATTGCACGCTGAGCGGCGGAACGTGCAGCGGCGGGACGTGCTCCAGCTCGTCGGGATCTTCGGGATCGTCGGGCTCCTCGGGTTCGGGGGGTTCCTGCGTCGCGTCGGCGTGCACCAACATCTGTCTGGGAACCAAGTGCTGCACGGCCGCGGGGGCGTGCGGGTGCAATGCCATCGGCCTGTGCCTGTGAGCGCGCTCCCCTCCCCACTCGCGCTCTCGCTGGGAGGGACGTTGCTGGCCCTGATCACGCTGGTCGAGACCCCCTCGTCCGGCCACCAGTCCGTCACCCGGTTCGACGCGA
Source organism: Myxococcales bacterium (assembly GCA_003153495.1). Classification (GTDB taxonomy): domain Bacteria; phylum Myxococcota_A; class Polyangia; order Polyangiales; family Polyangiaceae; genus Palsa-1150. The sequence continues at coordinate 1,601 of PLYU01000095.1, read as the reverse complement.
GGGGACCCCCCATCGCCGTTAGCACCTCGGGCGGGGAGAGGGATTCACAGAAAGGTCGGGAAGGAGATCGGGCGGGAGCGAGAGGCGGCGAAGGCCCCGCCGCAGAGAAGGGACGTTGAAGTTCACGAGCCGGCGGACGCGGGCTCCGGAAAGCTTCATGTAGGTCAGGACTTGCGCCGCGTGGATCGGCAGCAGGCGTTCGACGGTCCTTGGAGGCTGGGCCTCGAGCTCCACGACGAGAGTCCGTCGTACGAGCACGTCGATGGGGTACCCGCAGTCGACGGCCAGGCCCTCGTACACGATGCCGGCGGTCCGCTGTCGTTCGAAGTCGACGCCACGCAGGCACCGCTCGTGACAGAAGCGCGCCTCGTCAGCCGACTCGAGTGGACCCGGGCCGAGCATTCGATGCACCTCGCTCAGCGCTCCGATGATCTCTCCCGAACCATCCCCATACTTCCTGATCTTCTGATCTTTCTGTTCCACTCTCTCTCTCTTCGGCCGCGCCGGGCCAAGATGCCGCCTCTGCGCAAGCGCGTGATCGAGAGCGTTGCGGAAGCGGTACTGGGGGAACTCTGCCCGTCAGGAGCACCGCGTCCCCCCGTAGCCCGGGTGCGTTCCCCCTCGACGGGACCGCGTCCCCCCTCGCGAGCGCTCCACTTCAGCCGAGCGGCGCCGCGTCCCCCCTCGCCCCGACGGCTCCCCCCTTCGCGAGGACCGCGCCCCCCCTCACCCCGAGCGCTTCCCCCCTCGAGAGGACCGCGCCCCTCTGCGCCCCGAGCCGGCCCCTCGCGCGGGGGACTGCACTTCTCCTCGCGGGGAGCCCGCCGCCGGGCGCCCCGGGCGCACTCCCCTTCGAGGGGGCCGCGCTCCTCCTCGTCGGGCCTGCGCCACTCCCGACACGAACCGCGCCCCTCCTCGCGGGGAGCCCACCACCCGGTGCTCCGGGTGCACTCCCCCTCGGGGGGGCCGGGCTCCTCTCCGTCCGGAGCGCGCTCCCCTCGCCGCCGCCCCCGCCGTTCCGCGAGCGCGCCGGGCGAGCGAGCAACCTTGGCCCGGCGCGGCCGAAGAGAGAGAGTGGAACAGAAAGATCAGAAGATCAGGAAGTATGAGGATGGTTCGGGAGAGATCATCGGAGCGCTGATCGAGGTGCATCGAATGCTCGGCCCGGGTCTACTCGAGTTGGCTTACGAGGCGTGCGTCTGTCACGAGCTGTGCCTGCGTGGCGTCGACTTCGAACGACAGCGGACCGCCGGCATCGTGTACGAGGGCCTGGCCGTCGACTGCGGGTACCGCATCGACGTGCTCGTACGACGGACTCTCGTCGTGGAGCTCGAGGCACGGTAGCGCCCCCGCGCTCGCCGCTCGTCACCTACCGGCCGATTCGACGAGCGGACATTCCCGGGATACCAACCCATCCATTCCGCGGAATCGGGGTACTAGCCCTACTTTCGCAAAGAGGCCGAGTGTTTGAGTGCGCCGTGACGTTGGGCAGCTAGTGGAAAGAAGCCGTCCTGGCTCTCGCGGCCCCCCAACCCGGCCTTCCCCCCGCCGGAGCGGGGGGAAGGTGTCGAGAGGGGCGCAACCTGGTGGAGCCTGGAGCC
>PLYU01000369.1 GCA_003153495.1 Myxococcales bacterium | reverse complement strand
GCGGTGGCTCGCGCTGCGCCAGGCCGAGCACGGGCGGCTCGAGCGCGACGCGGACCGGGTCGTCCCCGTGGCGATCGCTCTGGCCGAGCGGCTGCTGGGCGCCGCGCTCGAGCTGGACGAGACGCGCATCGCGCAGCTCGCCCGCGGAGTGCTCGACGAGGCGCGCGGCGCGCGGCGCGCGGTCANNGCTTCGGCTGCACACAGACGTTGGAACCATCGATGCCCGGCTTGCCCCCCGATTCGAGCGACTCGCCGAAGCCCTCCGCGACGCCCTCAAGTGAGGCCCCCTTGAGGCCCGTCCCGGCGGCGAAGCCGGCGCTCGCGTGGCGCACGAACGCGTGGCTCTTCGCGGCGACGGTGGCGAGCGTCTTCGTCACGGGCCTCGTCAACGCGCTGGGCGCGCACGAGCAGGCCCGCGCCGCCCTGACGCAGGCGGCGCAGTTCGCCGGTGCGCTCATGAGCATCCTTCTGGCACACGAGCTCGGGCACTTCATCGCCGCGCGCATCCACAAGGTCGACGCCTCCCTTCCCTACTTTCTCCCGCTCCCGCTCCTCTCGCCGTTCGGCACGATGGGCGCCGTCATCCGCATGCGGAGCGTGATCCCCACGCGCCGCGCGCTGCTCGACATCGGCGCGGCGGGGCCGCTCGCAGGTCTGGCGCTGGCGATCCCGCTCTACGCGTGGGGTGCGGCTCACTCGCAGGCGGTGCCGCTGAGCGGCCTCGAGGACGCGGGCATGCAGCTCGGCGACTCTCTGCTCCTGCGCCTGCTCGATCACGCCTTTGCGCCGCCGGTGCCCGAGGGGACCGACCTCCTGCTCTCGCCGGTCGCGTTCGCGGCCTGGGCGGGCATGTTCGTCACGATGATCAACCTCCTGCCCGTGGGCCAGCTCGACGGCGGGCACGTCGCGTTCGCCCTCTTCGGGCCCAGGCAGAACCGGCTCGCCCGGTGGGTGCACCGCTCGATGCTCGTGTTCTTCTTCGTGAGCATCGCGGGCTTCATCGCGCGTGACCTGCGCTCGGGCCTCTGGCTGATGCACCTCGGCCGGCACGTGAACGACTCTCTGTTCTGGCTGGTCTGGTTCGAGGTCCTGGCCGTGCTGGGCACGCTGTCGTCGAGCGGCCCCCGGCCCCGCGGCGACGACCCTCGCTTGACCACGTCCACCCGCCTCTTCGCCACGCTCGGCCTCGCCATGCTCGCCGGGATGCTTCGCGACCGCACCTCGCCGGCCCTCTGGGCGTCATGGTTCGCCGGCCTGGCGCTGCTCCTCACGATGGAGGCCCGCTGGGGCGTGCTCAGCCCCTCGAGCACCCTGCTCGATCACCCGCCGACGGGCGCCCAGCCGCTCGGCCTCGGCCGCGCGATCATCGCCGTCGTCACGCTCGCGTTCTTCGCCCTGCTCTTCATGCCGACGCCGATCGGGATGTAGAGCCGCCCCCCGTTTGTCATCCCGAGCGCAGCGAGGGACCCCCCAGATGCCTCCCGCGTGAGCAGGGCTCGTGTGGTCCTTCCCCGCGGCTTCTCACCACGCCCGAACTGCGCACGCGGAAGGCCCCTGGGGGGTCCTTCGCTCCGCTCAGGATGACAGCACCTCGTAGTCCTCGATCACCGGGTTCGCGAGCATCTCGTCGGCCATCTTCTTCAGGCGCTGGGGGAGATCGGGCGCCTTGGCGTGGGCCTCGTCGATCTCGATCTCGATGATCTTGCCGACGCGCACGCCCTTGACGCCCTCGAAGCCGAGCTTGCCGAGCGCGCGGCGCACCGCGTCGCCCTGCACGTCGAGCACCTCGGTCTTCAGCCTGACGATCACGGTGGCCTTCATGCCTTCGCTCCAATCCCGAGGTTCCTGGCGATCCGCGCGAACGGCGGCTCGGTGTCCGGCACGAACGTCGTCCCGGTGATCTGCTCGTACGCCGCGATGTAGCGCTCGGCCGCCCCGACGCGCACGTCGTCGGTCATGGGCGGCGGCTCGCCGTCGCCCTTGTAGCCCTGCGCGAGGTACCAGCGGCGCACGAAGTCCTTGTCGAGCGGGTCGGGGTCCTGGCCGGCGCGGAAGCGCTCGTCGTAGGTGGCGGCCTTCCAAAAGCGCGACGAGTCCGGCGTGTGGATCTCGTCGATGACGACCAGCTGGCCGGCGCGGGTGCGGCCGAATTCGTACTTCGTGTCGACCAGGATGAGCCCGCGCTCCGCGCACAGCGTCTGCCCGGCGGCGAAGAGCTTCATCGCCAGGACCTCCGCCTCGTCGAAGTCCTTCGCCGTGACCATCCCGGTGGCCAGGATCTCCTCGCGCGAGCCGGAGACGTCGTGCTCGCCCTTGGGCGCTTTGGTGGTCGGCGTCAGGATCGGCTCGGGGAGCTTCTGGTGCTTCTTCAACCCGTCGGGCAGCTCGTGCCCGCAGAACGTGCGGACGCCCCGCTCGTAGTGCGTCCACAGGCTCGTCGACGTCGTGCCCGTCGCGTACGCGCGCACCACCATCTCGACGAGGACGGGCGTGCAGTCCACGCACTCGAGGACGTTGGGGTCCGGCACGCGCACCACATGGTTGGGGACGACCGCGCGCGTCTGCTCGAACCACCAGGCCGCGAGCCGGTTGAGCACCTGCCCCTTGAAGGGCACGGTGCCGAGCACGCGGTCGAACGCGCTGATCCGGTCGGTGACGACGATGAACCGCCGCCCGCCTCGGGTGTAGTTGTCGCGGACCTTGCCCTCGTACTTCTCCCCCAGCTGGGGGAAGTCGGTCGCGGCGAGACAGTCGGGGAGGGCCTTGCGAAGGGTGGCCGACAGAGCGCTCTCGGTCATCGTCAGAGGGGTACTAGCGCACCCGGAGCCGGGACGGGAAGGGGCCCGGCCGGGCCTCCGCCGAGGGCCGCCCTCGAGTGAACGCGAGCCTCCGGAAACGCCTTCGACTAGGATTGCCCGTCGCAGTCCCTGCACGGGTGGCGAAACTGGCAGACGCAGCGGATTTAGGTTCCGCCGCCGCAAGGCGTATGGGTTCGACTCCCTTCCCGTGCACTTTCAATTGTTTACGATTCGTCTTGTCGTCGTCGCTGCCCCCTCCACCACCGCTTGCTGCCGCTACGCTGCCGCTACGAGGGGGGACGAGCTCTGGGATCGCGAGGGCTGCGTCCACCGGGGACTCCCCCAGTTCCCGCCAGCGGCGCACGTCCCGCTCGTACGTCCGGAGCATGCCGAGGGTGGTGTGGCCGCTCCGGTCGGTAAGCCAGAGCGCGTCCCTCCCCGCGAACAGCCCGGCCGTCACGAAGAACGCGCGCATGTCGTGTGCGCGCAGGCGGAGCTTGTTCGCCTTCTGCTGGAAGAGGCGGGCGCGGTCGATGCCTACGGCCTCGCAGTGTCCGCGGTAGGCGGGCGCGAGCTTGTCCCACGCGACGTCCACGAACACCGGATCGGACGCCTTCGTCTTGCGGTTCTTCTTCTTCCACGCCGCGAGCACCACCGCCACGCCCGGACTCAGCACCCAGGAGCGCGGGCGGTCCGTCTTGTTCTCGTCCAGCGAGACGAGCCCGCGGTCGAGGTCCACGTCCCCCCACGTCAGGTGCTCGGCCTCGCCCTTGCGCATGCCCTCGCGGTGGAGGAACACGTAGGCCACGCGGTAGTTGAGCGGGACCGCCACCTCCCCCGCGTTGTTGCGCCCGTCCAGTAGCTTCTCCTCCTCGCTTGGCAGGAGCGATTCTTTCGCGAGCGCGTCCACGTCGGGCGCCTTGGGAAGCCAGCCGGGCGGGAGGGGCGACGCTGTGATCTCACCGGCGAACACGGCCAGTCGGAGCACGCGGTTGACAAGCTGCGCCACCTGCCGGCGCGTGCCGCGCTTCAGCGTTGCCGGCAGCTTTGCCATGACGCCATCGGCATGCGCGCGTGTGAACGCGGCGAGGGGGACGTCCTCGACGTGCGGGTAGACGTGCTTCTTGAGGCGTTCGATGTCGTCCTGCACGGACGCCTTGACCTCGATGTGATCGGGGTAGAGGCGGGCGAGGTCGCCCGACGTCCATTTCCCTGCGAACGTCTTGAACGTCTCGCCCCCGAGTACGAGCGGCCGATCCCAAGGGGGCGGTTCCTTCCCAGCGATGACACGCTCGACGATGCGGGCGATCTTGCGCATGCCCTCCGCGTCCTGGATCGCTGCGGTCGTCAGGATGGTATCGATTCCGCGCTCGTGTCCGGTCTCGCGTAGACGGTCTACGAGATCCTGGATCTGCTCCGCGCGGGTCTCCGCCTCCCCGAGCGACTTGCACGTCGTCACCAGCACGGCCTTCCGTTGCTTCGGGGCGATGGTCACGCGGGCGAAGAACTTCCCCCGGCTCTCGAAGGCTCCCCCTGTTGCTTGGCGCGGCACGACTACCGCCCCACGGTCGCGCGCTGTACCTTCTGATCCATCGGAGCACCCCGTTTGCTTCGGTCACGCCTCCGGCCGTTTCCAGCGGCGCGGGGGCTTTTCGTTGCGGAGCCTACCCGGCTGCCACTTCCCTCGCTACGCGCGGCGGCCGCCGCCAGCCCCGGACCGCCGCGAGCTGCCGCGAGAAGACGGTCCCCATCATCAGAGCCCCGGTCGTGAAGCCGCCCAGGTGCGCGGCCGTCGCGACCTGACCGGCGCTGCCGGTGACCGTCTGCCAGACGTTCCACCCCGCGTAGACCGCGACGAAGCCGACGAGGCGAGGGCGGAGCATCGCGGCGGCCGCCATGACGGCGAAGATCGGGCCGCTCGCGCCGACCTCGGGGACGTCGGAGCCCGGGTACGCGAGCACGTGAAACGCGGCCGCGCCGATGCCCCCGAGCCCGTACAGCAGCGCGAACCTCGCGTTCCCGAGCGCCCGCTCGACGATGAAGCCGAAGAGGGCCAAGGCGAGCAGGTTACCGGCGACATGCGCGACAGTCGTGGGATCGTGCAAGAAAACGCACGTCAGCGCGCTACCGAGCGTCGGGCGCGCCGGGACGAAGCCGAACCGTTGGCACATAGCCAGCCCGTCACCGGCCCGCTCCGCGGCGAAGACGGCGACGTTCGTGGCGACCAGGCCGGCGGTCGCAAGCGGCAACGGGGCGGGAGCGCGGTGCGCCATCCCGGTCGGACGGGCTAAGTGAGCGAATATTCACGAGCGCGGGGCCGGTCCACGAAGGCGCCCACGAGCACCCCTGGCGCCCCGCACATCGGCGGCCTCTGCGCCGGGGCCGTCTTCGTCGCGGTCGCCCGCCTTCGTCGGGCTGTCGACGACTGGCGGCCCTGGGCTACCGTAGGTGCCGGACCATGAGCGGCGACGGTGAAGACGATCGGCGGGGCGCCGGGCTGCGCCACGGGCGACGGAGGCGACAACCGGGCCAGGACGAGGATCAGGTTCGGATCAGCGTGTCCGTTGGCAAGCCCCTGCGTGCTCGCCTCCGCCGGATGGCTGCCGACTCGGGCACCAGCGACTCGGCGGTCGCGTTCACGTTGATCCGCGAAGCGGTCCGCGCGCGAGACAGCAAGCCAGGTCGGACGTGGGCGAGACCGTCGAGGGACGCCAGCACGAGCATCCCGCAGGCTTGGTCCGTGCTGTCGATCTCGACGATCGAGCGTGCGCTCGCCGCCCTTCCGCCGCTGGCCATCGACGCGAGCCAGCCCCGACCTCGCCGACGCCGGCGACGAAGATCATGCTGCACTTGCTGCGGCTGAATCCCCGGGGAAGCGCTGGATCGCCGCGAAGTGCTGCACTTTCCACGGGACCTGATGATCCAAACGGCCCGGGCCGTGGCAAGGTCGACGCATGGACCTCGAACAAGCCGCAATCACCCTCGGAGTGACCCTGGAAGACGTCGAAGACCTCGCTGCCGCGATCGACGCAGACCCCGACGACCTCGGGCCGGACGACCTCGTCGAGATGGCCGGCCTCCTGGACGACGAAGACGACGACGAGGACTGAAGCGTGCGCCGTCCGCACGCGCCGCTCACCGCGCGTCTGCGCGAAGTCGCTTCGACTCACGCACGTGAGCGCGGCGAGGCTCTGCGCCTCGCACCGGCGCCCGTCCGGCTCGCAATCACCGGAGCGGCACGCGCGGGTGACACGCGATTGGCTCATCGCGACGGGGGTGCGCTCCAGGGACCGCTATCACCTCGGACTCGGGTAGTTGTCGGATTCGGGGGCCGCAGTGCATTCTTCGCGAGCGCACGTCCTGGGCGAAGCCTCGATCGCCGACCGGGTACTGGTCGGTTTTGAGCGGCGCTAACGCGCGGCGTCATGTGACGGCTGGCGGGTGAGATGGCTATGCTCTCTCCGTGGTCTACCTGAGGATGCTGCAACGCACCGGCAAGGCGTGGGATGCCTACTACGCAGAGGCGACGGCCTCAGGCGACTCGACCGACACGCGTAGTCGGCGCTGCGAGGAGCTTTGGGATGAGTTTCGGGAGTGCCTCCTAAAGTTCATGACTGCTCGGGAGAACCGAACGTGACCGGTCCAGCCGGCATCCGCCCTTTCGACGACGACGTCTCCATCGACGAGCTGCGCCAGGACGTCGAGCACCTTCACGGCGTGCCGGCCCGCTTCGTCGAGGCCGTCGAGGTCGACGAGCGGTTCAAGGGCGAGGTCGTATGGCAGGGCGCGGTGAAGGTCTTCGCGCTCACGGACCACCCGAGCGGCGCGACGCGGGCCTACGCCTGATCGTGCCGCACGGACGATGCCAGCTCGTCAGAAGCATGCTGATGACGGAGCGCGCGAGCGTCGGTGCCGCTGACGTACTTCTTCGTCTTTTCACGAAGACTCTCGTAATCGCCCGACACCCTCGCCTCTTCGACGTCCTCGCGATGCCGCTTCTCTGCGACCGCCTGCTCGTCGGCGATCTCCCCAAGTTCCCGGTCCAGTTCCTTGATCCGCTCCGGCGTGACCATGGGCGTAAGCCTAGCCATATGCCCTGCCCTCGTCACATGACGCCACGCGTCATGTCGGATCAACTCCGGCCACTACCCGGACTCGGCATCCTGCCGGCCGACTGCGCCGAGGGGCTGGGTGGCAGTGCTGAGTCGATCCGCGGGGACTTTCCCCGCACTTTTTCTGGCGGAACACGCGGCCAAGAGGTACGTCGACCCGGCCTTCGAGCGCGCCTTCGTCGTCCACGAGACGAAGCTCGACGAGCAGATTGTGCGATCGGTGCTTGACGGCCGACTTGACGTACATGCGCCGCCTCAGCATCGCAGTGGCCCGCTGACGTCGCCCGCCCGGACGGTGGCTTCCACGGACGCGGCAGTCACCAGTGCGGGCGCCACGCGCGGAAGCGCCCGAGGCCCCCAGGGATGCTGGGATGACGATGGGCCGTGCGCTGGCGCTCGTGAGACGGCTCCGCGCGGCAGCGCTGCTCGCGCCCGTGCGCGTCGGGTGCAGCACCCGTGGCGAGTGAGACGGCCACGGACGCCTCGCCGCGACCCGTCGCCCCCGCGATGGCCGACGCCGCGAGGATCGACTCGGGGAAGATCACCCTCTTCCGCCAGGTGCTCGACTACCTGCGTGCGCAGCCGGACCCGCCCGCGCCTCCGATCGGCTGGACGGACGAGAACGAGGGGGCGGTGGCAGCGGCCGTCGTTCTCCGGTGGGGCTCGTACGTCGCCGTGCTCGCCGACGCCGCCAAGCCCGTCTGGGCCGAGGCGCGTACGCCACGGACGAGCCGGATCTGCGACTCGGAGATGGCGCGGATCAACATCGAGGCGTCCGCCGCGCTGGCAGAGTGGATCGACATCTCTCGCTGCGGTGGCCGTCTCGAATGCGGCACATGCCCGGTCTCGCAGTTCTGCGGAGGAGGGGGAGTCCGCCGCTGCGGCGGCACCTGCGACATGCCGGACGGCGGCAGCCCGTGCCAGGTCACGTGCTCCTCAGCCGACGCGGGCACGTGCGTGGGCGTGTCGTGCATCGGAGGGGGCTACACCGCGTGCGGCAATCCGCCCAACGGGTGCGGAGGTCTGCTCGATTGCGGCCCGTGCGGGGGAGACGCTGGCTCCGTGGACGCAGGCGGGCCAGATGCCGGGCCCGATGCGGGGGCTGACGGCGGGTAGGTCATCGTGATCCACAGGCCCGATATCGTCCGTTCGCTTCCAGCGCTCGTCGTCGCGTTGGTTGTCGTAGGCGTTGCCCATTGCGGTGGCGCGGCCCACGTGGCCACGGCCACGGCACCATGCCCCCGCTTGATCGTGCGACCCGCCTTGCACCAGGGGTTCGCTCGTGGATTCGGCGATCGGCGATCAGTCGTCGGTCGGTGCGTCGGAAGTGCCGGTGTCGCCGCCGCTGGACGAGCCGCCCTCGCCGCCGTCACCCCTCGGCGTGCGGCATTCCTTGGCCGGGAGCATTAAACCTATGGGCTCGCAGATGTCGCCCGCAGTGAAGCACTCGAATGAGGTGTTGCACAGCTGGATGGGGCCCATCCCAAGCACGTCCGGACACGGACCCGCCTGGCAGTTCGTTGTCATATTGGCGGCGCCACAGCAAACCTGACCGCTGGCACAGGCTGTCGAGTCCGAGCACATGATGCCGGCGTCGCCGCCAGCACCCGCCCCGTCGTACAGGCCGGCGGGCGGTGCATCCGTATCCGCGTCGGTCCCGCTCTGATTGGTTGCAGGCGGCGAACTGCTGCACGCCGTGGCGAGGAAGGCCCCTGCGAGGCCCGCCGCGACGGCCAGCGTCACGGCGATGGAGTCGAGCGTCGAGCGCACGGCGGAAGGTCGAGCGTATCCCAGAACGAGGCTGGCCCCGACGACCTCGTGCAAGACGACGCCCTCCGCCGAGCTGGCCGTGCCTTCCATTCCCCGGAGCGCGTTCCGGCGACTGGCGTGGAACCCGGAATCCTGCGGGTTCTCTCCCGGGCTCGACCGCGCCCCCGACACCTACATCGGCGCCACGATCTCTGGGGGAGACAGCCCGTCGCCGTGGACGGCTACTGCGGGAACCCGCACCGCTGCCACGTCGGGCCCGGATCGGTGCAAGCTGGGCACGTGAACGCGATGACTTTCCCGGTCGCGGTGCCGTTCTGTTTGCAGACACAGGTGGCCGAGGGGCAAGAGCAATCAACCTCGTAGGTGTTACCGTTCGAGCAAACAGGCCAGCTCACGGTGGTCGAGCAGGCGCCCGCATCGTCCGCTGGTTGACCATCGGCGGTGGTGCTCCCCGAACAAATCTGCGGGCCCGTTCCACCGTCCGGCGAAACGGTCGGTCCCGAATCCGAGCCGGAGCCCGTGCCAGCGTCCGACGAGGTCGTGCAGCCCGGCGCGGTCATCGCAAGGCAGTCTGGTGAGGATCTCACGCTCGGAGAGTCGCAGGAGTTGATGCCCAACTGGAGGCACGACTCGGCCTGACCCACCGTCGCGGAGCAATTCGGCCCCAAGGCCCAATGGGCGACGCACCACGCCTGACTGGGCGGTGTCTCGTAGTCCCCTCCATCGTCACACCGAATCTTGAGATCGTAGCCTCCCATTTGCTGCGCTGACCAGTCACAGAGCGTCGCCCGTTCGGCCGGGGTCAGGTCCGCCAGCCGGGTCGATGGATCGATCCCCGGTCCCGACGAGCTGCCCGATCCCGTCGAGCTGGACGACGAGCACGCCATCAGGGCCGAACACGCCACGCCGAGTGCCGCCACCGAGACCTTCACGGATTCCTCGCCCCCATGACGAACATGGTCGCGAGAGTCCGGAGCACGGTCAATGGTGCAGCGGAAGGCGGCCTCGCCGGTCACGGGAACACAGATGACGGCCCGCCCGAGACTCTGGTAGTACGCGGGGAAAGACGATGCCCAAGACGAAGACCGCCAAGAAGACCAGCACCAAGAAGACGCCGAACAAATCCGACTTCATCCGCTCCCAGCCCGCGTCCCTGTCCGGCCCCGAAGTGGTCGCGAAGGGGAAGGCCGCCGGAATCAAGTTCAGTTCCCAGCTCGTCTACAACGTGCGCGGCGGCTCGAAGGCGACCAAGGCCAAAGCGAAGAAGACCCCGACGACGAGGTCGAGCGCCGCCATCGTGAAGAGCCCCGCCACCATCAGCAAGGCGGACTTCGTGCGCGCCCACGCGAGCCTGTCCCCGAAGGAGATCGTCGCGAAGGGCAAGGCGGCCGGCGTCAGGCTCACGGCGACGTATGTTTACAACGTGCGCGGGTACGACAAGACGGCGCGCAAGAAGAAGGCCGCGAAGAAGCCGACCACGGGAGCGACGACCTCCCGCAAGGCCCCCGCCGTGTCGAGGCCGATCACAACCTCGTCGAAGGCCGAGATGCTGCTCCGGGCCGTGGCCGCCGAGATCGGGCTCGGGCCGGCGATGGAGATCCTCTCGGGGGAGCGGGCGATGGTGAGGGCCGTGATCGGCGTGGGGTGAGCCGGGGCTCCAGGGTTCGTGCAGCGTGATCGGTAGTCGCGCCGCTACGCGGGGAAAAGCAGCGTTTCGTAGGCGTGAGCGGCGCCGGTCGAATTTGCGAACGATTCTCCATTAGCGGAATCGCTCCTCTGTGATTTCGCGCAGTTCCGAGCCAATTCCTCGATCGATGGGTCAGGAAAAATCGCAAACTTGATCGGATGCGCTGCACGAACTCTGGGGCTCAGGCACCCAGCCGCTGCTGCGATCGTCTGCTTCCAGCGGGCGTCGGACGAGGCCCTCGCCTCAACGCCCGGTCCACTGCCGTTCGAGCCTGGCCACTTCGGCGTGCAGCTTGAGCAGGTGCTTCGACACCCGGTCGCGGTCTTCCGGGGGAGGCGGACACCGGCTCCACCCGTGGGTCTGCTGAAGGTAGTCGCCAGCCCGGATTCGCAGGTCTTCGATCTCGGGTGACGGCGGCAGACCCGCGAGGCGCCGCAGCACGACATTGATCGCGTCTCTCAGGACAGACAGCCGCCGCGTGCCATGATCCGATCATCTCTCCGTCCGACGGTCGCGCGATGGAAGCCCATCGCCGTCCACGCACCCGGGGGGCCCGACCTCGTGCCCCCCCCCGGAGAAATCGTAGCAGGACGACGGCCGGAGGCACGGGGACGACCGGAGGAGTCAGGATCCGGCGGGCAATGCTCGAACGATCCCCGCCAGCCGATCCTGGACCAGCTTGCGAAGGCCATGAACTTCGAACGGCTTCTGAAGGACCTGATGGGTGGTGGTCGAGAGGAACTCCGCCGTCCGGTCGCTCGTCGTCCCGCCGGTCATGAACACGATTCGCTCGGCTTGATCGAGAGCCAAGAGCACGACCTTCTCGTAGAAGTCCACGCCCGTCAGCTCCGGCATCATCACGTCGCACAGGATGAAATCGAACCGCTCCCCGTCCGAGATGCGGGCCAAAGCGTCTGGTGCGTTGGCCAGTGCGACGACATCGTAGTTTCGCAGGACACGGCGAAGTGCCCGGCCCAAGGCCACGTCATCGTCAATGATGAGGATGCGCGCTAGACGCTTGGCCGTACCGCTCGGCGGCGGTTGCGTAGATGGCGTAGACGGGCGCTCCCCGTCACGCGCACGGGGTGGTGGCCTGATGCTTCCCGCCGCACCGGCAGGGGGTGGAAGGGTCGGAAGATTGGCGACCATGTGCCGCACCACATCGCGGATGCGGTTGGCTGCCGCCCGGATCTCGTCGAGCGGCTCGCGCACCTCCTGCACACGGGCCCGAAGGTCTGGCTCTTCCGACGCCAGCCTCTCGGCCACGTCCTCGACGTTCGCGACGATGACGGCGAGGGGGTTGTTGATCTCGGAAACCCACGAGTACGTGGCGCCTGACTCGGGGGCGCTGTCCTCGACCTGCGATGGCTTCTTCATGGCGTTCGCGGCTCCCCCTGCTTTCTGGATCGTGGCGTCAGTCACGAGCAGAGCTGACGACGGGCCTCGACGCGGATCTCGGCGCTGCCGCTGCCGCACTCCGGGCAGGCTCCCTCGCGCTCGACATCGAGGGCCAGCTCTCCGCGCTCGGTGACGGCGAGGGTGCCGTTCCGGACCGGGAGCAGGCGCTCACGCCAGCCGTCGATGTCCACGCCGCAGTCGAGACAGACCGCGAAGGCGACGGCGGGGAAGTCGCCGGGGCTCCCGTCCGAGCGACGGTGCGGCCAACTCGATGGTGCGCCCATGAGCCACGGCTGTATCAGCCGGGGTCGTTGCCGTCGAGGGACGGCTGGGGAAGCCTTGCCCCTCACCTCACCGCACGGTCCGCGAAGGCCCATCCAAATGCCCGCGCAAGCTCTGCTAGGCGGCCAGCGAGGGGGCCACGAAGAGCTCTCTCTCTCGCTTCATGCCGAGCTTCATCGCCCGGATGGGTGCTGCTCCGACCTTCGCAACGCCCACGTTGCCGTGCGTGCCCTTGACGACCGTCGTGCCCCGGCCCCCGTGCTCGCCACCGCTCGATGCCCGCTCGTCCACCTGGATTCTCATGTCGTGATCCCCCTGGGCGCCCGAGACCGCCCCCCAGGCCGCCCCCCGGGGTCGAGCGCCTCTCCGGCGGAGCCGGAAGCGAGG
>PLYU01000378.1 GCA_003153495.1 Myxococcales bacterium | reverse complement strand
GGGATCGGCCGAAAGACACCGGTCTAGAGCGAATCGTCCTCGCCGTACGCCGCGATCGCGAGCTTGCCCCCGTCGGCGCGGAGGAGCATGACCATCACGTCGCCGAAGAGCTTCTCGCCGGCCACGCGCGTGACCTCGAGCGGCACGCGCAGATAGATCTCTCCGGGACGCATCTCCTGCGGGCGAGGCGGCGTGCCGGGAGCATCGAGCTCCTCCCAGTCCCAGCGCCCGATGCGGTCCGCCCGCACGAGCTGCGCCCCCGCGAGGCGTGCGTAGGGATGGGCCTGGAGGCGCTGGCGCCAGCTGTCGACGAGCGCGCTGCGGCCTCGCCCGCGCCCCTCGATCGGCCCCGCCTCCGGCGCGAGCAACGCGACGAGCGTGTCGAGCGAGGCCTGCTGCCAGCCATCGACGAACGACTGCACCAGCGCGAGCACCACTTCGTCGCGCGGCGGCTGCCGCAGAGTCACGACCCCGCGCGCCTCCGCCCGCGCCACCGGCGGCGGCAGCGCCGGCGCCGCCTCGAGCACCACCCCGTCAGGACGGCGCGGGGGGCGAGTCGACGAAGGCGACGGCGCCTCGACGTGCCCGGGCGCGCCGCCGCACCCGAGCAGAGTCACGAGCGCGAGCAACGCACGCGCTTCACAGGGCTTCGATTCGCGGCTCCTCGTCACGCGGCATCGTGACGATCGCACAATCGGGAACGGCCTTCCAGCGACCGCCCGGCACGGCGTCGTCGAAGTCGCTCGCCGCTATGGTGAAGTGCATCCGCGCGAGCTCCGGGATCTTCCGGCGGAGCAAGGGATCGTCGCCGATGATGATGTCAGCGTCGACCTTGCCATGGAGGACGCGCAGGGACATCGGCGCTTCGCTGCGATGAACCGCGACGAGCTCCTGCCCGTTCGACACCATCAGGTTGAGCTTGGCGGCTTCGGCCCCCCCCTCTCCCATCATGCCGTCGATGACGGCGAGACTCGACCGCAACGCCTCGCGCATCAGCGCCCCGTCACCGGGTGCGTCGCTCAGCAGCCCCCCGTCGTGCAAGAACGAGAGGAAGACGTGGAACACGACCTCCGCGTCGGTCTCCCCACGGATGCCGCTGCGGAGAAACTCGGGCACGCTCGCGAGCAGCCGGTCGCGAACCCGATCGAATCCGAGCCCGGCACCGACCGTCCCCGTCTGGGCGAACAGCCACTGGCGGTAGCGGAAGGGATGCGTGTTCTCGGTTCGCAGGGCGCCGACGGTCGCGTGGCGCACGTGCCCCATCAGGAGATCGGCCCGAACGTCGGCGGCGAGCCTCGCCACGTCGAGATCCTGACGTTCGTCGATGGGACGCCGTCGGATGAGCACCTCGCCGCCCTGGTAGAAGCCAAGGCCCCAGCCGAGCGGCGGGCCCTTCGAACGTGCGCCGAGCGCCGCGGCCTCGGACTGGAGGACGCGCGCAGTCAGATCCGGACGGTTGCCGATGATTCCGAAGAGACGAGCCATCCGATCACCCGCACCTCTCGAGTAGATTAAGGCCTACGCGGTTTCGATCAACCCTCGTCTGCCTCGCGGCGCTCACTTTCGCGTACAGCGCGGACGGCACGCTTACTAGGAGCATCTTCGCCTCGCCCGCGTCCGGAAGTGCCCGGAGGGATCGCCCCGGCGCGCGCGATGATCGCGAGCGTGCGCCGGCGAACGCGCCTCTCGACGGCGGCCTGCAGCGCCGTGGCCCCGAGCGGCGCGACCGCGGCAGCCACGAGCGCGACGCCCGCAACGAGCCACTGGGAGGAGAGCGCGTCGGACAATCGACGCGAGGCTATCACCAATCGGTCACCGTCCCCGTGACAGCCCCGCTCGCGACCGCCTCATCATGCAGCGTGGGCGACGCGACGACTGCTGCGGCCGGCTGCCGGAGGTAGCAGCGCCACCGCAAGTGCGAACCCCGACAGCGTCAGCCTGGCGGCCCCATCGCGCCGCCGCTCGACGAGGCCGCTCGCCTCGAGCCGTCTCAGCGCGCCGCGGACCCCGCTGGGCGGCCCGCTCACTCGCTGCGCCAGAGCATCGTCCAGCGCTGCCTCGCGCCGCCTGGCCAACCGCAACATCGCCCGCAACACCATGGCATCGAAGGTCATGCCGGTGACCCTAGCAATGCACTGAACGTCCGTCCAGAAAAGCGATCAGTACTACCTCGGATGGTCGGCCTTCGCCGTGGTCTCCGGCGGGACGACGAACGGGACGACGTGCTCCCGCGCCTCGAATCCCGTCCGGTACTGCGCGGCGACGTGCTGGGTCGGGAAAGGCCCTACACGGACGCGGAACCAGGTGCCACGCCCTGGCACATGCGCCTCGACGACGTAGGCTTTGTGGCCGCGCGCGCGAAGCTGATCGGCGAACGACTGGGCGTCTCCCTGCCCGCGGAAGCTCGACACCTGAAGCTGATATCCGCCCTCGTGGCCGGCCGGCGCGGCCTCGCCGCCCGGCGGCGCGTCCATCTGCGCGGCGTCCCTCGCCACCCTGGTCAGGGCGTCGCGGGGGCGCTTCACGATGGGCGTCGCCTCCAGGACACTCTGCGCAGGAAGCGGGACCACCGGGAGGCGGTCTGTCGGCGGCGGCGGCTGGCTCGGCGCCGGGGGCGACGCGACCGATGCTGCCTCACCCGGATGAACGGCCGCCAGGGCCGTCGGCGGCTTGTCGCGGTCACTGAGCATCTTCGGGAAGGTGACGTCGCTCTGCGTGAGGTCGGCCGGCGCGCGCGGAGCCGGCGGCGCACCGCGATCGCGCTGCGACACGAGCTCGCCGAGCGGGTCGGTCTTCGCCTGGGGCTGGCTCGCCCGTCCGCCGAGCGCCAGCGCAGCGAAGACCACGCACCCCCCTCCCAGCACGACGAGCGCGACGGTCGCGCTCCGCGGCATGCGCGGCTCGTCGTCCTCTTCCTCCAGTTGATCGAGGTTACGGATGCCGCCGGGCTCGCTCATCGTGATGCCTGACCTCGTGGGTAACGCGCGCGGGCGTCTCCGGGCAAGTTTCCGCGCGTCACGCCTCGTCGGCTTCCTCAGGCGGGCGGTCCATTCGCTGCGGCGCGGTCACACCGACCATACCCAGCGCCTCCGCGTACGTCACGCGGATCGCCTCGATCCAGGCCAGCCGAGCGCCCGTCTTGGGGACGTTCCAGGAGGCTTCCCATCCGGGGCGCGCGGTCACGCTCTTCCGCGGGAGGATGGGATCGGTGTCGCCCAGACGCGTGTAGTAGCTCTGGAAGTCACGCGCGAGCTCTTGCACGTAGAACACGACCCTGTGCGGCTCGCGCAAGCGAGCGGCCTCCGCGACCACCGCCGGGAAGTCGCCGAGCTTCTGCGCGATGGCCAGCTCGTCCGGATGCACGAGGGGCTCCAGGTCGCCGCCGGCGCGAAGACCGAGCGCCTCGGCGTTGCGCAGGATCGAGCAAAGGCGCGCGTGGCCGTACTGGACGTAGAAGACGGGGTTGTCGAGGGACTTCTTCTTGGCGAGCTCGATGTCGAACTCGACGTTCGAGTTGGCGGAGCGCGACAGGAAGAAGAAGCGCAAGGCGTCACGGCCGGCCCCCTTGCGACCCGCTGCCTCGTCGATCTCGTCCATCACCTCGTCCACTGTGATGATGTTGCCCGCGCGCTTGCTGCTCTTGAGCGCCTCGCCGCCCTTGGTGATGAAGACGAGCTGATAGAGCAAGGCCTCGAAGCGCTCCTCGTGCAGGCCGAGCGCGGTCAGCGCGTTCCTCACCCGGGCGACGTAGCCGTGGTGGTCCGCGCCGAGGACGTTGATCAGCCGGTCGTAGCCCCGACCGATCTTGTCTGCGAAGTAGGCGATGTCGGATGCGAAGTAGGCCCACTCCCCGCTGCTCTTGCGCACCACCCGATCTTTGTCCTCCAGCGCTCCGTCCGGCGCCTTGAAGAACAGCGCGCCGTCCTTCTCGACGAGGTGCCCGCCGTCCTCGAGGCGGCGCATCACGGCGGGAACCGCGCCCCAGCGGTAGAGCGAGTCTTCGCTGAACCAGACGTCGAAGTACACCCCCAGATCGGCCAGGCTCGGACGGATGCCGGGGAGCGTGCGCGAGCCGGGTACGCCGCGCAGCATCCAGGTGACGCACGCGCGATCGAGGGTCTCGGGATCGCCGCCGGCGAGCAGGGTCGGATCGAGGGCTTTCAGCCAGGCCGCCAACTCGGCGACGTAAGCGCCGCGATACCCGTCCTCGGGCGGCTCGCGTCCCTCGGAGGCCGCACGGACGCTCTGCGCGAACGCGCGCACCTGATTCCCGCGGTCGTTCACGTAGTACTCTCGCGTGACGCGGTGACCGGCCACCTCGAGGAGGCGGGCGACCGAGTCGCCGAGGATGGCGTTCCTCCCGCTCGCGACGGTGACCGGGCCGGTGGGATTGGCGCTCACGAACTCGATGTTCACGCGCTCGCCCGTGGCTGCCGGCGCCCGCCCCCAGGCGCTTCCTGCGCGCAGGACGTCGGCGATCTGGGCCTGGAACACCCGCGGCCTCAGCCTCAGGTTGACGAAGCCGGGGCCAGCCACCTCGGCCGACGCGACGACCGTCCCACCGGCGAGCGCGCGCACGAGGCCCTCGGCGATGGCCCGCGGCGGCTTGCCCGCACGCTTCGCTATCGCCAGCGCGACGTTGGTCGCGAGGTCCCCGTGCTCCGCACGCTTCGGCCGCTCCACCAGCCACGTGGCCCCGTCGAGGGCGCCTGCGCCGGCGTCACCCAGCTCGCCCGCACGCGCCATCTCTCCGAGAGCCGAGGCCACGGCCTCGCGGACGTGATCGACGAGGCTCATTTCTCGCTCTTTCTGACGCTGCCTGAGTGCATTCCGAAGCCGAAGGAGCCGGCATCGTAGCCCGAGAGGTGCGAGCGACGCGAGAAGGACGCGGCAAGGCGCGTCACCGGCGCGCCGATTCGCCCCCCCCGCCGAGCGCGCGGCTGGCCGCAGGAACGACGACGACCGCCGCGACCAGCCCCGCCAGCACCCCCAGCGCGCCCACGGCTCCGAGATCGCGCAGGCCATCGAACCGGCACACGAGCAGCGCGAGGAACCCGGCCGCGGTCGTCAAGGCGGTGGCGGCGACCAGCGGTCCCTGGGTGACCAGCGCGTGCTGCATGGTGCGGCGGCGCGCAGCGTGCAGCAGGAACATCGACTCGTCGATCGTCACGCCGAAGAGAACGGGGAGCACGAGCGCGTCGTAGACGTGCCAGCGAACCCCTATGACCCGCATCGCCACGCCGACGGCACCCATCTCGCACGCGAGCGTCGCCAGGGAGATCAGCGCTCCCCGGACGCTCCGCAACGCCACTCGCATCGCCACCGCCACCACCCCCAGGACGAGCCCCCCGACGACCAGGAGGTCGCGGGCGAGGGCGGCCCGGAGCGCGCGGTCGATTGCAGCGAATCCCGTGATGACCGAGCGCGGGTCCGCCTCGAGGATGGCCGCGCGCGCACGGGCCTCGGCGGCCGGCTCGCCGGTCGGGCGGACGTAGGTGGCGACGAGGGTCTCGGCGCCGTCGGCGGCGACGTGCCGGGCGAGCAACCAGGGCGAGAGCCGGTCCTGACCGGCGCTCGCAAGGGCGAGGGCGGATGATGGATGCGCGAACGCCGCGAGAGCGGGCGCGACCGCATCCAGGTCGAACCCCGCCCCGCGCAGCGCAGACTCGAACGCGGCCCGGCGGGACGGCAGGTCGAGCGCATCGCGCACCGCGAGGCGCGCGCGACGCGTGGCGGCAGAGGGAGCGAACGACCCGAAGGCGTCGAAGCCGTCGATCACCCGGGCCGACCGGAGGGGCTCGAGTGCCTCGGCGACCCGGTCTGCGCGAGCGAGCGCGCCCTCCTCCGTGACGTCCGCGGTGAGGATGACCCACTGGCCGGGCACGCCCCCGAGCAGCTCGTGAATGTGCTCCTCGGCCACGAGGGGGGCCAGCGCCCGGGGGCGGACCGCGACCAGTGCGTCCGCGGGTCGCGGCCACCCGACGATCGACACGACGGCGATCGGGGCGAAGCACACGGCGAGCGCGCCGAGGGCCCGGGCGCGGGTCGACGTCACCCGGCCCACCCAGTCCACCCAGCGCGATCTCCGCTCGGCAGGGAGCGGACCGCGCTCCAGCCAGGCGCCGATCTCCGGGGTCAGAAGGATGATGGCGACCGCCGTCAGCAGCTCTCCGCAGCCGCACAGGAGCCCGAGCTCCTTCATGGCGCGCAGCCCGCTCAACCCGAGCGCGCCGAAGGCTACGGCCGCGACCGCCGCGGCGGTCAAGGTCGGACGCCACGTCGTCGCGCGAGCCTGCCGCGCCGCCTCCGCGCCCGCGTGCCCGGCGCGCCTCGCATCGAGGAGCGCGGCATACACGTGGACGCCCGTGTCGACGCCCACGCCGACGACGACGGCCGCGAACGCGATCGCAACCGCGCTCAGGCCGCCCGGGAGCAGCGCCGCGAGACCGGTGGTCCAGAGGGTACCGAGGAAGAGCGGCGGGAGCACGGCGAGGAGCGCGCGCGCCCGCCCGAACGTCGCGACGAACGCGAGGGACGCGAGCACGGCCGAAAGCGCCCCGCTCAGTACGAGGTCGCGTTTGAGCATGAGCTCCGTGGCGCGCGCGATGGCGTGTCCGCCCGCAAGCTCGGTGGTCACGCCGGGCCGCGAGGCCGCGGCGATCGCACGGTCCGTGTCGTCGACGACCGCCCGTGCCTCGTCGGAGGAGAACGCGCTCCCTCGCGGCACGGCCACGACCAGGCGCGCCCTGCCCGAGTCCGCGGCGAACACCTCGCCCGGCCTCGCCGCCACGCCGGATGCGAGCTCGGCCCTCGACTCCCAGGGCACCTGGGACAGACGGAGCGGGTCACGGGCGAGCCACGCCTGCGTCCGGTCGTCCGACGCGGGGGCGAGCAGCAGCGCCCGGGTCTCGTCCAGCCGTGCCTTCATGCCTTCCGGCGTGACCGCCTCCGCGAGCCGCGCTCGCGCCTCGGGCCCCGCGAAGGCCCACGCCAGGGTCGGGTCGGCAGGCGACCGGGGCGGCTCGGGGACACGGTCCACGACGCTGGAGATCGAGGGAGCTCGCCGCAGGCCCTCGGCGATCGCGTCCGCCGTGAGAGCGACGTCCTCGGATCGCTCGCCCCGCACCAGCACCATCGCCGGGTCTCTTCCGCCGAAGGCGCGCGTCCAGCGCGCCAGCGCCGCGGCCTCGCCGGAGTCCGGGAAGAGCGCCGAGAGGTCGGTCGTCACGTGCAGGGCGGTCGCCGTGAGCCACGCGGACGCGACAGTGAGGACGACGAGCGCCGCGCGCAGCAGGGGGAACGATCGGCGCATCCTCGGGTGGGGAGGCTACCCTCTCCCGAGCATCGATAGCCTGACGAGCTGCGCGGCCTTCCAGCGCGTCTCCTCGAGCTCGCGCTGGGGGTCGCTGTCGGCGACGATCCCGCCGCCGGCGAAGTAGGTGCCCGCACGCTCC
The DNA here is from genome assembly GCA_003153495.1 of Myxococcales bacterium. Taxonomy (GTDB): domain Bacteria; phylum Myxococcota_A; class Polyangia; order Polyangiales; family Polyangiaceae; genus Palsa-1150. The sequence goes on along the minus strand of PLYU01000378.1, from coordinate 2,695 downwards.
CGGTCGCCCCGCGCCTCCCCGGCCTGGATGGTCCGGATGGCCATCGCGAGCTCGAGACCACCGTCGCGCGCCACGTAGCCGAAAGCGCCAGCGTACACCCCTCGCCGCCACGGCTCGAGGTTCGCGATGACCTCCATCGCCCGCACCTTGGGGGCGCCCGTTACGCTCCCGCACGGGAGCACGGCGCGAGCGACGTCCTCGAGGCTCACCCCGTCGGCCCGGCGCGCGACCACCTCCGCGACGCGGCTCCAGACGGTCCGCCCGGGCAGCGCCCGGGGCCCGCCGGTCAGCCTCACGCTTCCGGGAACGGCCACCCGCCCGAGGTCGCTCCGGTGCACGTCGATCGCCATCGCGAGCTCGGCGCGCTCCTTCGGATCGGCCTCGAGGTCGTGGGCCATGCGAACGTCTTCGGTGGCGTCTCGTCCGCGCGGCCGAGTTCCCTTGATCGGACAGGTACGTAGCTCGTCGCCCCTCACCGACAACGCGAGCTCCGGGCTGACGCCCACGACGAGCACCTCACCGAGATCCTGGAAGAATCCCCAGGGCGCAGGAGCGGCCTCGAGGAGCGACGCGAAGAGGCCGAGCGGATCTCCCTCCAGCGCCAGGGGAATCCTCCTCGCCAGATTCACCTGGTACAGGTCGCCGGCGGCGATAAGCTCGAGCGCTGCGCGGACGCGCTCGAGGTGAGCGCGGTCCGGCTCGTCCGGAGGCAGCACGCGCAGCCCGAAGCCGCCTGGCGGGCGCGTCGACCGGACGGCGCGCGCCAGCGAGGCAACGCTCGCCTCGTCGTCGCCCTCCACGGCGACGCGGCCCGTGGCGTGGTCGATCCGGATCACGGCGAGGTACCGGCGCCACGCGGGCTTCGAGAGCAGATGCGCGGGCCGATCGTCCGGATGCCGCGTCCACCCGGGCCGCTCGATCCCGCGCAGGGCCTCGTACGGCGCGACGCCTATCCACCGAGGTCCGGGGGAGGCGCCATCCCACGCGCCGGCGCTGCGCTCGTGACCGCCCGGCACGAGCTCGTCGCTTGCTTCGACCGGGTCGGATGCGACGAAACTGTAGCGCGCGTCGCCCGGCCGCGGCGCCCCCTGCGGGCGACTGGCCAGGACGGCGAGCCCCGGCCGGCCTGCGAGGGAGGCGGCGATGGCCAGCGGATCCGGCGAGACGGAAAGCGCGATGGCGATGGTCAATGCGGGCTTGTGCGCCCCCGTGTAGCACGCTCGCCGTAAAGTGGCTTCTGGCGCCCGGTTAGGGGCTATATTGGAAGAGTATGCACAGGAGTGCCTTCCAGACGTCGACCTCCCTGGAGCTCACGAGCCTTTCGGAGAACTTCCGCACGGCGCTCGGGGCGCTTCGCCTCGGCCCCCACGGCTACATTCCCGACATGACGGCGCCCGAGGGGCCATCGACGGGGGGCGGCGCCCAGGCGACGCAGCATCTGCTCCTCTTGCCGCCGGAGCCCGACCTGTCCAAGCTCGTCGTCGGCCGCGTGAACAAGCACGAAGGGACGGCCGAGCTTCGCACGTGGGATTACCTCGACGCGGTCTACCGAGAGCGATTCAACGAGGGAGTCCCGGTGGACCCGGAGCCCTACGCGCAGTTCCTCGAGTCTGCCCAGGGTTTCCTGGCGGAGAGCGGCCTCCGGGTGTCGCTCTCCTCCGCGCTCGAAGCGGGGGGCCGCGGCCGCTCCAGCGGCAACACCGTCGGCATGGTGCTCATCCTGCTCGGCCTGCTCGGGATCCTCGCCGCCGCGATCCTGTGGCTGTTCGTGCTCAAGCACTGACGACCAGCCCCGGCGCGACGACGGCGTCGGCGAGGGGCGCGACCGCGTCCGCCCCTGCCCAGACCACGCAGCGCTCGAGCGCGCCTGCGCCGCGCGCGGACGCGCCCTGCCCGACGATCGCTCGGTCCAGGGCGACGCCCGCGGCGACGTGAGCCCCGGGAGCGATCCACTGCGCTGCCCCGCGCGCGGAGAGCCAGGCGAGGTTGGCCTCGAGGTAGCGGCGAATCGTGCCGATGTCGAAGAACGGCGCGTCGTGGACATACGCGCGCAGGAGCACGCCGCCCTCTAGCGCCGGGATGTACCCGTCCCCGACCAGACAGCCGCGGTCCGGGAGTTGCACGCGCAGCGCCGAGCCGAGCACCTGGATGCCGAGGAACTCTCCTCCGCTCGCCTCTTCGGCGATGCGCCGGCCGCGCAGGCGAACGACGCGGCCGTCCCGGTCGAGGCCCACGGTCCCCTGCCCCGGCGCGCGCGGCTGCACGACGAGCGTCGCGGCGACGGCCCCGGCGGCAGCGCCAACTGCGTGGGCCTGCACCAGGGCGCGGACGTCGACTTCCGCGAGGATGTCGCCGTTCCATACCACGACGTCTCCCGCCCCCAGCAGGTCGGCTGCTCGCGCGACACCGCCCGCCGTACCGAGCAGCTCGGGCTCATCGGAGACGTGGACCTCGCCCTGGTGACGCCGCGCAAAGGCTCTCACGTCCTCCGCGCGGTGGTGCGCGTTGACCACGAGCCGCTGGACTCCGGCGCCGCGCAGCCTGTCGAGGACGTGCTCGAGCGCAGGCCGGTCGCCGACGGGTACGAGCGGCTTGGCGCAGAGGTCCGTCAGCGGGCGCAGGCGGTTCCCGAGACCGGCGGCGAGGACCATCGCGGCGAGCACCGGCACAGCCTAGCCCGAGCGACGTGCCGGCG
>PLYU01000274.1 GCA_003153495.1 Myxococcales bacterium | reverse complement strand
GACGTCGGCGACGTCGGAGCCGGCGGCGCCGCGATCGCGGCGAGCACGTTGGCGATCGCGCGCTTCGTCTCGAGGTCGCCCATCGGCGCCGGCGAGCGGCTCGGCAGAGAGAGCACGGCGGCGACGCGCGCCGGCGGCCGCGGTGAGGAGTCGGGCCGGCGGTGGCGGCCGAGCGCGCGATCGCGCCTCTGCTTGCGGCGCTCGACCTTCTCACGCCACAGCCGCTCGCGCCGCTCGGCCTCGCTCTCGTATCGATTGAGCTGCGTGCCGTTGCGCGTCCATTTCTTCGTCCGCCCGAAGTACGCGCCCGGGGGAATGCGCTTGTGCTGGAGCTTGCCACGGCCGCGATCGTGCTCGCGTGCGATGAAGCGAGGGATCGACCTCTCGCCGTAGACATAGCCGGTGTCCACAAAGGTCATGATCCGGAGCGCCGCAGCGGTCGCGTTGCACCATCCGAGCGCGCCGCGAGTGAGTCGCTGAATCAGCGGGCCGACGATCGGCGCGACGAGCCATCGCCGCCCCGGCGGCCTCGCGGGCAACCCGTGCTTGTCGACCCACGCCTTACGCTGCTCGCGGGTCATCGCGCGCCAGCCCTGCACTTGGGGGGGCTCGCTCTCGGGCGGGCCCGCGCAGCCGGGCGGCGGCGCTATCACGGCCGCGAGCTCGCCCGGAGGTGCCTGCCCTCCACGCGCCCCGCGGGCGCGCTCGCGGGCCTTACGGAGCCCGCCGCGCGCGCTGCGGCCGTCACGACGCACCTCCGGACGCGATGCCTTTGGCATCTGCCCCGGCGAACCCCTTGAGCACGTGCTCCGCGAGGCGGATGGCTCGCGTGATGCTCAGAGGTCCGCCGTCGAGCACGCTCAGCGCGAGGCGCGCCCCGCTCTCCTCGAGCGTGTGCTCGGCCAGGCTCGCCGCGAGCTCGACGGCGCGATCGTCTCCCGCGCTCACCGCTTCGAGGAACGCGACCGCGAGCACGTGGAGGCCGTCGCCTCCCGAGACCGTGGGTGGGCTGCTAATGGGCGGTGCGTGTGACGCCTCGGGGCTACTCCCCGCGTCTCCCTGCACTCCCGCCCAGTGCGGATCGAGCCCGATTCCCGGCGTTTCCGCTGTCTCGCCTGGTGCGCGGGGACGGAATCGAACCGCCGACACGGGGATTTTCAATCCCAGCGTATCTTTGGCCGAACCTCGTAATTGTGGCTCGATCGTGAGAAACGGCGAGCCATATGGGACGCCGGTGGGACAGTCCGCGCCGAGAACTTTTTTTCAGGTGGGGGTCCCGCCGCCCGCCTTCCCCTTGCGCGCGTTGCCCCCGTCGATGAGGCGCAGGCCGGCCCTGCGCTCGGCGGCGGCCTCCTCGAACCGCTCGATGAGTTCGTCCCCCCTGGCGGTCCCGTAGACCTTGTCGAGCATCTTCCTCGACGAGTGGCCCATGGCGACCATCAAGTCCTCCTGGCGTACGCCTTCGTTCTTCATCCAGTGGGCGAATGTGCGCCGCAGGTCCGTCAGCGTGCAGTGCTCGATCTTCGCTCGCTCGCAGGCCTCACCGAGGACCCGCCTCAGGTTCGACCACTCCGAGAAGAGGGCTCCGTCGGCACCGTCCGCGTGTTCGCGCGCGAAGTCGAGTAGCTCCCGCTGCCAGCCGAAGAGCGCCGGCACGATCCGTTCGCGGGTGCGCCGCTTCGTCCCGTGCACGGGAACCATCCGTGCCTTCGGATCGGCGACGTCGATGCGTAGAGCCCGATCGATGGCACGCGGCTCGGCTCCAAGCGCGAGCACGTACGCGATGACCGCCGCGCGAGCCTTGTCGAGAAACGCGTGGATGAGGGTCCAGGCCTCCTCGCGCGTCCGCACGTAGTGCTCACCGGGCTCGTAGTGCGTCTCGAAGCCGCGAGGAAAGACGACGTCCAGATCGCCCGACCACAAGCTCTGCCTCTTGGCGAGGCGCAGGGCGGGCCGCAGGGTCGCGCGGTCCTTGCTGATCGCGTACTCACCCACTCCGGTCCTGCGTCGCCACGAGATGAAGCGGTCCACGAAGCCGCCCTTCGGGTCCACGTGGGAGAGAGGGCACGACTCGCCGATGGCGATCAGCTCCGCCTTTCGATCCTTCGGCAGCTCTCGAAGCGCCTTCCTCTCCTCCGCCTCGGTCTCGTTCAACTCGTAGGCCGCGAACAAGTACCAGGCCCGCGCCTGCTTCGCGTAGAACTTCACCGTGTCGGCGCTCCTCGGATCCTTTGCCCGCTTCGTCTGAGCCCGCACGTCGTCCAGCAGCAGATCGAACGCCTGCTTCAGCGTGGCGCCCTTCTCGCGCCGTAGCTGCGCGGCGTTCGGGTCGGCGGCCTCCCGCTCCCACTCCGCCAGTCGCTTGCGGGCTGCCTGCTTGTCGGCGACGCCGGTCGAGCGCTTCTCGCGTTTGTACTTGCCGTCCGGCCCGCGCGTGTTGACCCATCCGTACCAGATGCGGCCCTGGCCCCGACGAAAGAGGTGCTCGCTCATCGGCCTAACGTCCTTCGGGCGTAGCGTTCCCACATGTCGACGGGCGCGCGCAGCGCCTTGTGGGTGCCATTGGGTCGCCCGACCGCTTTGCGAAGGTGCCGGTACGCAGCCGATTTGCTGCACCGGATCGCCTCCATCACGTCCCTGTAGGAAACGAAACCTGTGATCGGCACGCGAGACTTCTTCTCAGTCTCGGGCGACCGTTCCAGCTTCGCGGGCGCCGCGGGTGCGATCTTCGCCGCCGCGAGCGCGTCGCGGTCGGTGGACGACGCCGCGACTCGGTGAAGCGGCGTCGCCAGCAGGCGCCGAACGGCCCCCGGCAACTCCGGCATGACCACGATCGCCGGCGCCCAGTCCGGCGTCGCGTCGGTTGCTGCCGCACCCGAGGGTGCGGAATCGCGGTCGCCTGATATTCTTCGCGTCATCGGCGAGCCCTCCTCGTCGGTCAACGCCCTCGGCCGTTTCCAGCGCGCGCGCGGGCTTATTCTTACCATGGCGCTGCGGCGACGGCCCGCGCCGATCGTGGAGCCCGCCGCCAGCCCCGGATCTCCGCGAGCTGCCGCGAGAAGACGATCGCCGTCAGCAGCGCGCCCATCGCGAAGCCGCCCAGGTGCGCGGCCGTCGCCACCTGACCGGCGCTGCCCGTGACCGTCTGCCAAATGTTCCACGCCGCGCAGGTCGCGACGAAGCCGACCGTGCGCGGGTAGAGCATTCCGAGGCTCGCCAGGATGCCGAAGACCGCCGCCGAGCTGCCGACCATCGGCGTGACGCTGGTCGGGTCGGCCGCCACGTGCATCAAGGCCCCGCCGATGCCGGCCGCCGCGAAGAGCGTCAAGAGCCTCAGGTGGCCGAGCGCCCTCTCGACCGTGACGCCCGCGGCCAAGAGCATCACTGCGTTCCCGAGGACGTGCTGCCAGCTCGCCGGATCGTGTAGGACCATCGAGGCGAACAGCCCGACGACGGTGGGGTGGCTGGGCGTCAGCCCGAACTCGCGGCAGATGGCCAGCCCGTCGCCAGCCAGCTCGGTGGCGTAGACGAAGCAGACGACCGCCAGCAGGGCGAGGGTCGCGACCGGGGGGCAGGCGCGTCGCTTCATCGTCGGGTAGACGAGCCCAGTCCCTCAGATATTCACGAGATGGGACGCGATGTTACACGCCTCGCAGTAGCCGGTCGTGCACGTGCACGCGCTGCAAGGGAGAGGTACGGAGCGCCACGCCGGCAGCGCGCGGAGGTGCCTACCGACCCCTAAGGGCGTGCAAGGCGGCAAGAGAACCGCATTATTAGAAAAGGCAAACGTTTTCATATTCATACAGGCGCGACCGTCGGGCCAGCAGCCGAGCCGGGTGGCTCATGGTTTGTAAAATGCTCGGCACGCGCGCCAGGCGCATATTACGTTTGCCTTATGCTGGCGCTCGCAGACTTCGCCGAGATGGCCCCAGAGGAGCGCCGCGCGGCGCTCGTGGAGTTGACGACCGGTCGTCCCAACGGCGTGCGCGTCGCCGCCGAGATCCGCCAGCTAGAGCAGCGCTACGAGATGACGTCCGAACAGATGCGCGCGAAGGTGCGAACCGGCAAGCTAGACACCGCCGACACCGCGCGCTGGCTCGTACTGCTCGACGCACTTGGCCGGTAAGCACGCGCCGATCGAGGTCGGTAAGTACTTCGAGATCCACGCCGCGGCGATGCGGGCCCTCGAAAGGGCGGGCCGCGTTCTTCGCGGCTGCGACGGCCTCACGGTGGAGCCCGTCGCGCGTGGCCTGCTCATGTCCGGCCGTATTCAGTGCGCGGGCGGCATCACGATCGACGTCGCCAAGCGCCTCGCTATCCTCGACGGGGAGGGCGAGAGCGCGATCGTGCAGACCGCCGCGTACACTTATCACGTCATGGTCGACGGGCTTGGCAACCTGCTCCGCTACTGCGGACCGCACGACGACGAGGCACACCCGGGCCATAAGCCGTTTCACCACAAGCACAGTTACGACGTGCTCCGCGACGACGTCGAGGGGACCGTCGCCACGGTCGACGCCGAGACGCGTCCGACCTTGGCCGAGGTCATCACCGAGGCGTGCGCCTGGTACTACGAGCACGCCGCGGAAATCGAAGTGCGACGCGGCGCGAAGTGAACGCACCAGGAAGCGCGACGCGAGGGGCTCGACGAGGTCGATTCGTCGCGGTGCTAACGTGGAGGCTGGGCTATCCCGCCGCGACACGCCCTCCCAGCTCCAGAAGGGCGCCAGGGCGTGCAGGGCCGCCTGCCGCGCCCGGGCGTACCGGGAGCGGCGGAGGCAGGTTCGTCCTGGCCGAGGTGGACGCCGCGATCCGTGTGCTTCAGGAGCTGCGCCAGGAGATCGCGCGCGGCTAACCCGCAGCACGGACGCGCGCCCGCCTCGACGCGCTCGGGGCCCATGGCGGCGCTATGGGCCGAGGTGACGGTAGGACGGCGGCGGGGCGGCGGACCTGCCCGCCCCGGCCCTCGACGCTGCGGACGCGGTGGGCCGCTGGAGCAGCTCCAGGTCGGGGTGGCCGACGCCGCTCAGGCCCCGGTCCGCAGCGCCGCCGGGTTGATGTCGCCTTTCTACGAGGCGTGCGCGGCGCGGCTGCGCGCCGCGCTCGTGACCGAGCTGGAGGCCGACGCTCTTCGCCGGCAGGCCGAGCGCGAGGGGCGCGCCGCAGAGCGGCGGCAGGGGAAGCCGGGGGCCCCGCCGCCCACGCGGCGG
>PLYU01000309.1:10397-10819 GCA_003153495.1 Myxococcales bacterium | reverse complement strand
GAGCTCCGCGGGCGGTCCCTGGGCGGCGACGCTCGCCCCCTCGATCACCAGGGCCTCGTCCGCCGCCAGGACCACCGGCGACGCCAGGGGCACCCGCGCCGCGAAGAACGCCGTGCGCCGGTCGCCCAGCGCGCGCGTCACGGTGCGCGCGAACCTCGTCGCCACCTCCTCTGGCAGGTCGGCGAACGGGTCTTCGACGAGCAGGGTCGTCGCGCCCGTCGCGAGCGCCGCGGCNNCGCGCCAGGCCGGCCAGCCTCGCGCTCCACGTCGCGTACTGCCGCACCGTCCACCGCGGCGGCATCGGCGGATCGAGCGGCGCCCCGGCGACGCGCCCCGAGCGCACCGCGTCGAGCGGGGCTTCACCCTCGACCCGCACCTCTCCGCGCCTCGGCGTCCTCAGCCCGGCCGCCGCCTCGAAGAGC
>PLYU01000309.1:0-10353 GCA_003153495.1 Myxococcales bacterium | reverse complement strand
GCGCGGCCGAGCTCGGGGAAGCTGCACTTCAGCCGCTGCTTGCAGAGGTACATCGCCACGTGCCTGGCGAAGGCGATGCTCTTGTGGCGGTCCTGCGACACGAGGTCCGTCGAGCGCAGCTTGAAGTGGTGGCACACGATCCGCTGGATGTCCTCGACGCTGGCCTCGTTCGGGCGCGTCAGGGCCGTCGTCGCGATCTCGGTCCGGGCGAAGCCGATCTCGATCGGGTTGCCGAGCAGCGACGCCTTCGCGGCGAGTCGGATGAGCGTCCCCTCGAGCTCGCGGACGTTGTTGCGGACGCTCTGGGCGATGTAAAGGCACACGTCGTCCGCCAGCTCGATGTGCTCCAGCTGCGCCTTCTTGTGGACGATGGCGACCCGCGTCTCGAGCTCGGGCGCCTGGACGTCGGCCACGAGGCCCCACTGGAAGCGCGAGACGAGCCGCTCTTCCATCTTGTCGAGCTGCTGGGGGTACTTGTCGCTGTTGACGACGATCTGCTTGCCGGCCTGGTGCAGGACGTTGAACGCGTGGAAGAACTCCTCCTGCGTCTGCGTCTTGCCGGCGAGGAAGTGGATGTCGTCGACGAGGAGCAGATCGCACTTGTCGCGATAGCGGGCGCGAAAGTCGTGCATGCGCTGGTCGGTGAGCGCCTGGACGAACTCGTTCACGAACTTCTCGGCGCTGATGTAGACGATGCGCGTCTCCGGTCGCTCGTCGCGGACGCGGTGGGCGATGGCGTGCATCAGGTGCGTCTTGCCGAGACCCGTGCCGCCGCAGATGAAGAGCGGGTTGTGCCGCCGTCCGCCCGCCCCCGCCGTGGCCATCGAGGCGGCGTGCGCGAGCTGGTTGGACGGACCCACGACGAAGTTAGCGAACGTGTACTTGGCGTTCAGCCCTTCGATCGGCGGCGCGACCGAGAAGACTCGAGGCGGCGGAGGGATCTGCGCCACGCGGTGCAGCCCGGATTCGCCGGGCCGGGAGGGAGAGACGTCCCCTCCCACCTCCGGCGCGGGGGAGCGGAGCGAGAGCGCGTGCGGCCGGACGGGCGCGTACGACGAGGGCCGGTAGGAGACCGGATGCGCGAGCGCGCTGTCGATGCTCCAGCGAACCTGGATGCTGAGGCCGGTGTCGGCGCGGAGCTGATCGCTCACCGTCGGGAGGAAGTAGTCATCGACCCACTGGCGGACGAACTCGTCGCGCGCCCGCAGGCTGAGCACGCCGTCGGTGAATCCGTCGAACTGCACGCCCGAGAACCACTGGTCGAAGCTCGCCGGCGACTTCTCGCGAGTGAATGCGATCGCGCGCGCCCAGAGGTTGACTCCCTCCGCGAGCGTGTGGGGCCCGCCATCGACGAGTGGGACGTCGACGGGGGCGCCGGTGAGGGCGACCGTGGACGACGACTCCAGCCCGACTTGCTCGTCAGTTTGCATCCGCGCTTGCACCGTATCCCCCGAAAATCAGCCTGGTATTCACGTTACGTTGCCGAACCGTCATTGTGCGCGATTGTCCAACCAGATGTGACCGAGACCACAAGTTATCCCCATCCTGTGGAGAGACCTCCGGCGTCGCTCCTCCGAGGAGACATCAATCGGTGGCGCTCCGTGCGCTACCCCCCCGCTGAGCAAAACCTCTACCCACATCGTACCGTCGAGAGACAACCGACCGGCTGAATCGCTTCGGCCGCTGCGAGCCAAGGATGGAGCTACCACCGGGTATTTGCACACGTCCATGCCTTCGTTTCGAAATATGCGAAGAGCTTGTTCTACCAGCCTTTTTTTCCTTGTAGACCACCCGCGAATGACTTTGCGCAGGGGGGGCCGAGGTACGCTCGCGGGCGAAGTGGGCGTCATGGCTTTCGAATCCGATAAGAGGCGCTCAGGCCTTCCCTGGCCCGAAGGTTTTTTTGGCTGCATCCGCGTGTCAAGAGTCGACGGACCGGCGTCTTTCTCGAAACAGGGAAGTGACGCATCCGGTTTCACGCCGCGAAGCGCGTCGCTTGCGAGCGCGGCGCGCCCGGTGGGTCGAAAACTCGTGTGCGCTTCGCCTCGCTGTTAGGGTGCCCGCGGTGCGCATCCGGAGAAAAGCGAATGCGCTCGGCGCCGCGGTCTTCGTGACGCTACTTCTGCCGGCGGCGCAGGTCCGCGCGGAGTCCCTGTCGACCTCGCCGGAGCAAGCGTACGACCTGGGAGAGGTCGAGACGGCGCGGTCGGCTGCCCTGGGCGGCGCGCTCGACGCGCTTGGAGTGTCGACGACGGCGCTCTATCTCAATCCCGCGAACATGCCGCTCGCGCGCGTCTATCACATCGAGGCCCTCGGAGAGTACTCGCCCGAGGCGAAGCGAGACACCTTCGGGCTCGCCGTCGTCGACTCCGTCCTGGGCAAGGCTGCCGGGGGGCTCGGGGCGATGTTCTCGCGCTTCGATCCGAGCGGCATTCACCGGGTGTGGACCGACGTCCGGGGCGCGCTGGCGATGCCGGTCGGCGACCATCTCTCGCTCGGCGCGACCGGGCGATGGCTTCACGTCAACCAGGCCGTCGGCTCGGGCCCCTTCGGCCCGAGCCTGGCGTCGGACGGTACGTCGGACGGGCCGGTGTATAACTCGTTCACGCTGAACCTCGGCGCGACCGTGAGCGTCGTCGACGGGCTGAAGATCGGCGTCGTGGGTCACAACCTGACCAACCCCGGCACCGCCCTGGCGCCGACGACCGGCAGCGCGGGCATCGGCTACTCCACCCCGACGTGGGCGCTCGAGGCCGACGGGCTGCTGGACTTCACGACGTGGGGCGCCGCCCGCGGGCGCCTCATGGCGGGCGCGGAGGTGTTCCTGGCGGATCGCTACGCGCTGCGCGGCGGCTGGCGGTACGACGCAGGCACGAAGATCAGCGCCCCGTCGGTGGGCCTCGGGTACATCGATCCCACCTGGAGCGTCGAGGTCGCCATTCGCCGCGATCTGGTCTCGAACCACGCGGGCACGCTCGGCGTGCTGTCGCTCCGGTACTTCTACGACGCGCTCGGCGCGACGGGCCCGGCCGATCAGTCAGACTCGATGTAGAGGGAGGCTCAGAGGCTGGCGCGATAGAGTGCGGCCAGGTCCTCGCGCGTCGTCTTGCGCGGGTTGCTCTGGTGGCAGGCGTCCTCGACGGCCTTCTCGCCGAGCCCGGGGATGTCTGCCTCGCTCACGCCTTCCGCGCGCAGCCCGGCCGGCAACCCGACCCGCTCGCGCAGCGCGCGCACCGCCGCCGCGCAACTCTTCGCCGCGGGGTCCAGGATCGCGCGGACACGGTCGAGCCTCGAATGCACCGCGGACTCGTTGAACTCGACGACCGCCGGCAAGCACAGCGCGTTGGCGAGGCCGTGGTGCAGCCCCTTCTCGCTCGACAGGGGATGGGCCAACGAGTGGCAAGCCCCCAGCCCCTTCTGGAACGCCACGGCGCCCATCATGGCGGCCTTCATCATCGCGCCGCGCGCGGCCAGGTCGTGTCCTCGCGCGACCGCCTGCGCGAGATGTGCGGCGCACAGCTCGAGTCCGCCCAGCGCGATCGCGTCGGCCATCGGGTGGTCGCCCAGAGAGCAGTAAGCCTCGAGGCAGTGAGTCAGGGCGTCGAAGCCGGTCGCGGCCGTGACCCGCGCCGGCATCGAGCGCGTGAGCTCCGGATCGAGCAAGGCGACCTTGGCGAGCAGGTGGGGGCTGAAGATGACCGTCTTGCGCCCGGTGGCCGCGAGCGTCACGACGCCCGAGCGGCCGACCTCGCTGCCCGTGCCGGCCGTGGTCGGGATGGTCACGATGGGGGGCACGTTCGGACCGACGAAGCGGCCGCCGTCGACCGCGTCGTCGTAGTCGGCCAGCGGGCGGTCGTGGGTGACCTTGAGCGCGATGAGCTTGCCCGCGTCGAGGGGCGACCCACCCCCGACCGAGACGATGCAGCCGGCGCCGTGCGCGCGGTACGCGGCGACGCCGTCGTGCACGTTCTTCTCGACGGGGTTCGGGTCGACCGCGTCGAACACCGCCGTGGCCACGCCGCCTGCCTCGAGCAGCTCGCGGACCCGCCCGGCGATGCCGACCCTGGCGACGCCCGCATCGCACACCAGAAGCGCGCGACGGGCGCCGATGCGCTCCACGTGCTCTGCGACCCTGGAGACCACGCCGACGCCGAACACGATGGTGGTCGGAAACGCCCAGGTGACGGACGGCTCGCTCATGGAAGCGAGCTTTAGCACGTCAGATCACCTCGAAGTACCGCTCCAGCTCCCACTCGGTGACGGCGCGCTCGTACTGGCGGCACTCCCAGTCCCGCGTCCGCACGTAGTGGTCGACGAAGCCGTCGCCCAGCAGCTTGCGCGCGTGCGGGCTCGCTGCGAGCATCGTGGTCGCCTCGCGCAGCGTGCGCGGCAGCGGCGAGAGCTCGGCCCGGGCGGACGCGTCTCCCTCGACCGGGGCCGCCGGCTCCGTCCGGTGCTCCACCCCCCACAGGCCGGCGGCGAGCGTGGTCGCCATCGCGATGTACGGGTTCATGTCCGCGGCCGGCTGGCGGTGCTCGAGGCGCGTGGCCTTCGCGCTGCCCGGGATGGCGCGGATGGCGCACGTGCGGTTCTCGACGCCCCAGCTCGCGTTGAGCGGCGCCCAGACCCCGGGTACGTACCTCTTGTACGTGTTGATCGTCGGCGACACGAGCGCCGTCAGCTCGGGCATCAGGGCGAGCTGGCCGCCGAGGTAGTGCCTGGCGACCGTGCTGAGCTTGTGCGCGCCCGCGGGGTCGTAGAAGACGTTCTTGCCGTCCTTCCAGAGCGACTGGTGGAGGTGCCCGCTCGAGCCCGGCAGCGACTGGTTCCACTTCGCCATGAACGTCACCGAGTAGCCCAGGCGCGACGCGATCTGCTTCATCCCGGTCTTGAACAGCGCCGCCTTGTCCGCCGCCTGGAGCGCGAGGTCGTACTGGATGGCGACCTCGTAGACGCCCGGGCCCGTCTCGGTGTGAAGGCCTTCGATCGGGATCCCGAATCGCCCCATGTCGTCCATGATCGCGTGGCAGAGGTCCGCGTGCTGCCCCTCGCGCAGCCACGAGTAGCCGAACATCCCGGGAGAGAGCGGCTCGAGCCCCCGGAAGCCCTTGGCGTGGAGCGATGCCGGCGTCTCCTGGAACAGGAAGAACTCGAACTCGGCGCCGATCGACGGCTCGTAGCCGAGGGTGCGGGCTCGCTCGATGACCTGCTTGAGCAGGCCGCGCGGGCACGCGGGGTGGGGCGACCCGTCCTCCAGCACGAAGTCCATGAGGAACGCGGCGGTGTCGGGCTCCCAGGGGAGCACACGGAAGGTCGACGGGTCGACGCGCGCGCGCGTGTCCGGGTAGCCGGTGTGCCAGCCGGTCAACCGCGAGTTGTCGTAGAGCACGTCCGCGGCGTCCCAGCCGAAGATGACGTCGCAGAACCCGATCGGATCCTGCAAGGCTCCCCAGAACTTGTCGAGCGCGACGTACTTGCCGCGGAGGATGCCGTCGACGTCGAACCCGCCGACCTTCACCCTGCGGATCCCGTGCTTCTCGAAGGCTTCCTTCAGCTGTCTGGCGTCCATCGGACGCCGATCTTACCGTCAGTCCCGTCGCTCAGGGCGCGAGCTTTACGTACGCGTCGACCATCTGCTCGTAAGCCGCCGCGACGAAGAGGCGCGGGTCGGCGACCGACTCCGGCGGGTCGTCCGGCGCAGCGCTCGTGAAGTCGCGCTGCTCCGCGTGGAACTGAGCGCCGATGACGGGCCAAGCGGCGTCACGCGAGCGGAAGGCCTCGGGGATCGTGTCGCACCAGCCGGCGCCGTTCGGGTTCGGGAAGACCCCGTCGCGCGGGCCTGCCGCCACCACGTCGGGCGCGCAGAACGAGCTCGCCGCGAGCACCTCGAAGCGCTGCAGGGGGGCGCCCGGGAGGAAGGCGTCGGGGCGAATGGCGTCCGCGTGCAGCTCGGGCAGCGCTCCGGTCGTCGACCGTCGCGCCGCGCCGGCCAGGTCGGCGAAGAGCACGTCGCCCGCGGCGAACTGGACCCTCGCTCGCGGCGGGTGAGGGTCCGTAGGCCACGCGCGCTCGACGTCCGCCTGCCTCGCGAAGCCCCGGATCGGCTTGCCCGTCGTCCGCCGGAGCAGGCGATCGAGCAGCCGCCGGTCGTCTTCCGGCGAGCCGCCCTCGGGTCCGCGCGCCTCGAGGAGCGCCAGGATCTGGGCGCCCCCGCAGAAGCCCAGGAACGGCGCCACCCGGTTGCGGACGGCTGTCGCCAGCTGGCCCATGCCGCCCGCCCGAGCGTCGCGCAGGGGATCCCAGCGCCAGCGCTTCGGGTGCCCGGGGTCGGGCCCGGTGTCAGGCGCGTAGTCCCAGTCGTTCGAGCCGCTGAGGATCGCGACGGGCGGCGGGCTGCTCTGCGAGAGGAAGCGCGCGTCGAGCTGCGGGTCGTCGCCCTCGATCGACTCGAGGTCCTCGCCTGCCTCGTCGTTCGGCGGCGCGTCGAGGGGCTCGCCGTGATCGCCGAGGGCCCGGGCGAACCGGTCGTCCTTCTCCAGCCCCGGCACGAGGAAGGCGAAGCGGCGCTGCAGGAACTTCGCGTGGTACGCGTCGTTGCACATCTGGCCGCCCGGCGTCAGCCGCGACTCGCCGGTGGGGTTCGCGTTGACGCTGAGCAGCCACGGCGCCGCCAGGATCGGTCGCCGGTCGTCCGCGCGGTACGCGGCGATCTCCCGCACGACCGGCACCGCGCCGGCCCCGGGCACTCCGTCCGGGCCGGTCGCGCCGGTCATGACGAGCCGCAGGGCGCGCACGCGCAGGGGCTCGGCGAGCGTGACGAGCCGGCGGCGGAGCGGGAGGACCGTCCCGTCCGGCCGCTGCGGCTCGCTCGCGAGCGAGGTGAACTGCCGGCCGTCCTCGCTCGCCTCGAGCGAGTAGTGCACGGGCCCCCAGGCCACGGCGTACCGGCGGCCGCCGTCGGGGCGCGGCACGCTGGTCGCGTCGAAGCCTAGGACGAGGCGCACGCGGTCGATCGGCAGCGCCTCCGGCAGGTCGACGCGGAGCGTCCAGCGCGACCGGCCCGGCGCGCCGGCCCACCGGCGGGCGTACGTTCCGTCGATCGCGTTCCCGGCCGGGAAGCCCGGGTAGGCGCCGTCGTCGCTCGCGCTGGCGCCGCGCAGGGTGTCGCGCGCACCCTCCAGCGCCTGGATCTCGCGCAGCACCGGTGGGCCCGCGTTCGTGCGGTCCACCACGAGCCGCAGCGCGCACGCCTCGGCGTCGACGAACCAGGACTGGCGCGTGGCCCGCGCGAGGGGCTCCCCCGAGGTCACGGTCGCTCGTGACGCGCCGCCCAGCGCGACCCACCCGTCTTCGCTCGACGCCGGGTTGGGTTCGCACGCTCGTCCGTCGTCGGCGGGGGGGCGCACTTCCCACCGGAAGGCCGTCGGCACTCCACTCGTCGCCGAGGCTCCGAAGCGCGCGCGAACCAGGGCAAGGTGGATCGGGCGCGCGAACTGCGCCACCCACCTCCACTGCAGCTCTCCGGCGCGGCCCGTCCACACAGTCTCGTCGCGCCCGTCCACGGCGAGGCGCGCGGCGTCACCCGTCGGATCCATGGCGCGCACGCTGACCAGGTCGGCGGTGCGCAGCGCGTCGAGGACCCCGGTGCGCTCGGGCGCAGCGATCAGCGCCTGGGCCGACGCGGGTCGCGCCCGCCCCATGGCGAGGCACGCCGCCACCGACAGGCACGCCGCGGCGGCGCCCGCGAAGCGAGAGGATGACCCGTGGGCCGGCACGCCGCCCAATGTGCCATCATCGAGGGGTTCATGCGAATTCCCACCTTCGACAGGCAGGCCGCGGTGGCGCACCTCGCCTCCCGCGACCCGCGCCTCGGGGACGTGATCGAGAAGGTCGGTCCGCTCACCCTGGAGGTCGACGGAGTAGAGGACACCTTCGAGGCGCTCTCGCGGTCGATCGTCTACCAGCAGCTCACCGGCAAGGCCGCGTCGACCATCCACGGGCGCCTCCGCGCCCTGTTCCCGCGAAAGCGCGTGCGCCCCGAGCTCCTGCTCGCGCTGGACGACGACGCGCTGCGAGGCGCCGGTCTGTCGCGCGCGAAGGTCCTGGCGCTGCGCGACCTCGCGGCGCGCACCCGCGACGGCGTCGTGCCATCGGTCCGGGAGCTCCACGCCATGGGTGACGAGGAGATCGTCGAGAGACTCGTCAGCGTGCGCGGCATCGGCCGGTGGACCGTCGAGATGCTCCTCATCTTCCGCCTGGGCCGCCCCGACGTGCTCCCCGCGGGCGACTACGGCGTCCGCCACGGGTTCAAGCTCACCTACGGGAAGCGCGCCCTGCCCACGCCGAAGGAGGTCGCGCGTCACGGCGACAAGTGGCGCCCCTTCCGCACGGTGGCGAGCTGGTACCTCTGGCGCGCGGTCGATCTCGCGCGTGCACGCCGATGACAGCCGCCCGGCGCCTCGGATAAGGTGAGCGATCGTGAACCGAGGAGGCGCCCCATGAGCACGCGTCGAAGCGTCTTGCGCGGCCTGACGATCGCCGCGCTCGTGGGGTGCTCGAGCAGCGCTCCGAGGACGGGCTCGGGCGACATCTCGACCGGGGTGATCCACCCGCTCGCCGACGCCGGTGGGGCGAGCGACGCGTCGCCCGGCGGCGGCCCGACCGACTCGACCCTGCCGGGCGTCGACGCCGCGCCCCGCGACGCGGGCGCGCGCGACGCTGGCGACGCCGGGGGGTCGCACGTGTGCTCCAGCGTCTTCCTGCCGAGCCAGTCGCTCTCCGCGAGCGGACCGGTGACCTTCACGATGCCCGACTGCGCGCTGTTGCACGGGACGGTCGCGATGGCGAGGCTGCCTGCGGGGGCCACCTTCGCGGGCGGCGCGGTGGTCGCCTACGCTCTGGGCGGGGCCGCCGACGCGTCCCTGCCGGCCGACATCCAGACGTACTCGGCCGACGTCGTGCAGAAGGGGCCCAGCTCGTTCTCCTACTCGATGGCCGTGCCCGCGGGCGCGACCTACTCGATCAGGTACGAACTCGACCTGACCTTCGGCGTGGAGGGCGGGCCGGGACCGCTGCTCGGGCGCCTGGCCTACGACTCGCTCCCCGTCGCCGACGCCGTGGCGCACGACGTCACCGTCCCGGACATCGGCCCCCTCACAGACGTCACGGCGACGGTCGACACGGGCTCGAACACCCTCGACCCGCCGTCCGGCAGCGGCTTCTCGGTCACCGCGAAGCTCGTCAACGCCGACCTCACGCTCGTGGCCGTCAACGGCTCGAGCGTGGTGCCCTCGCTGACCTCGGCGACCGTCCCGCTCAAGGTCACCGCCGAGACGTTCACGCCGTACGCCACCGTAACCGACGTCGGGAGCACCGTGTACCCCGGCGGGGCCGGGTACACCTTCTCGCTGAAGCTCCCGCAGGCGCCCCCGGCGGCGGCGTACGTCATGACGCTGCCGCCGCTCGTGAAGATGAGCGGCTCTCTGACCGAGTCCGACGCCGGCGAGCTCGTGCCGGTGGTGCCCATCCCGAACGGCGGCCGGGCGAACCTCGTCACCAGCGAGGTCCACTGCGACAGCACCGACTACGGGACCTTCCCGGCTCCGCCGCTGCTGCTGCCGGAGGTCGCGGTCGGCTACGTCTGGTCGGACGTGCTGACGTTCACGTCGTACCTGCGCAAGGGCGTGACGTGCATTCCGTATCCCAACTTCACCGTCTCGGTCGGTCCGGGCGGTATCCCGAAGGATACGCACGAGAACGTCATCGGCTTTCTCCAGGCGCCGCTCGACGTTTCCTCCAACGCGACGACCATCGGCGGGACGTTCAGCGCGAGCTACGAGGCCCCGCCGATGGGGCCGCAGGTCGCCATGGAGGTGAGCGTCGTCGACGCCCACGGCAACGCGGTCGGCGCCGCGTCTCTGCACGTGGTGTCCACGGGCCTCATCAACCTGCACGACATCGCGTACTCGGCGGACGTCACGGCGAACACCGGCGGGTACCTTACGCTCAACGCGCTCCCGGGCACCTATTCAGTGCAGCTCCGCCGGCCGCCTCAGTGATCTAGGGCCGCGACGGCGATCCGGGCTCGAACGCCTTCGCGTCCTCCAGCGCACGGGCCGTCAGGTCCTTGTCTCCGGTCCCTTCGATCGCGAGGGCGCGTGCGCGCAGGAGATACCCGGCCGCGGCGGCGAGCTCGGGGTCTCCGGCGGTCATCGCGGCGAGGCGAGCGCGCTGCGGCTCGAACGCATCCAGCGCACGCCGCCGGTCGCTCGAGCCGCGCGGCTCGGGCTCCAGGCGGTCGAGCAGCGCGAACGGCACGAGGTGCCGCGCGATGATGCGACCCCAGCGCGGGTC
>PLYU01000182.1 GCA_003153495.1 Myxococcales bacterium | reverse complement strand
CCGGGACGTTGTCGCTCGTGTCCCCCGTCAGGGCGAGGTAGTCACGCACGAGGCTGGGCGCGACGCCGAGCTTCTCGCGCACCTCGTCCGGCCCGAACACTCTGTTTCGCATCGTGTCCCAGAGCACGACCGCGTCGTCGCCGTCGTGGACGAGCTGCATCAGATCCTTGTCGGCGCTCACGATGACCACGCGGCAGCCCTCGGCGGTTGCGCGCACGGTCACGGCGGCGATGAGGTCGTCGGCCTCGAGCCCGGCCTTCTCGAAGCAGGGCACGTCCCAGGCTCGCACGATCTGCCCGACGCGCGTCATCTGCTGCGAGAGGTCGGGCGGAGGCGGCGGCCGCGTCGCCTTGTAACGCGGGTCCAGCTCGTGGCGGAACGTCGGCCCCTTCGAGTCCATGGCCACGGCGAACATGTGCGGCCGCCGCTCTGCGACGACCTTCTGGAGCATGTTCACGGTGCCGAGCACCGCGTGCGTCGGCTCGCCGTGCGAGCTCGATAGGGGCGGCAGCGCGTGGTACGCGCGGAAGACGTAGCCCGACAGGTCCACCAGGTAGAGCACGCCACGTGCTCCAGGCTCGGGAAGGCGGGCGCCGGGCATCGAGGACCTCCCGGCCTTCTACTACAGCGGCGCTGGCGGACGACAACCGCGTGCAACGAAATACAGGTCGCTGACAATTGTCGGCCCCCGGTTGGACTATCTCCGCGTACATGCACTTCGTTCTCTGCACGGCGTACTTCGCGGTGCTCCTCGTACTGGCGATGTACGGGCTGCATCGCTCGCACCTGGTGCTGACGGTGCTCGGGAACGGGCGCAAGCTGCGCGCGCTCAAGGAGGGCGTCCCCGCGCTGGCGTCCGAGGGGATCGGCGAGCGTGGTGAGCTGCCCCACGTGACCATCCAGCTGCCGCTCTACAACGAGGCCACCGTCGCGGGCCGCCTGCTCGACCACGTCGCCGCCGTGGAGTGGCCTCGCAGCCGCCTCGAGATCCAGGTGCTCGACGATTCGACCGACGAGACGCGTGCGCTCGTGCGCCTGAAGGTGGAAGAGCTTCGCGAGCGCGGGCTGGACGTGGTCTACATTCACCGGGTCGATCGCACGGGCTTCAAGGCCGGCGCCCTCGACCACGGCCTGAAGGTCGCCAAGGGCGAGCTGGTGGCCATCTTCGACGCGGATTTCCTCCCTCAGCCGGACTTTCTCCGCGCCGTCGTCCCCCACTTCATGGTGGACCCGCGCGTAGGCATGGTCCAGGCGCGGTGGGGCCATCTCAACCGCGAGCACTCGATCCTGACCCGCACCCAGGCGCTGATGCTCGACGGACACCACCTCGTCGAGAACCGCGCGCGCTCCGCCGCAGGGTGGCTCTTCAACTTCAGCGGCACCGGCGGGATCTGGCGCAAGGTGGCGATCGCCGACGCCGGCGGCTGGGAGCACGACACCCTCACGGAAGACCTGGACCTCAGCTACCGCGCGCAGATGGCCGGGTGGCGGTTCGTCTACCGCGAGAACGTGGTCACGCCGGCCGAGCTGCCGGAGGACATCAGCGCCTTCCGCGCGCAGCAGTTCCGCTGGGCCAAGGGGACCGTGCAGACGGCGCGCAAGCTGCTCTCGCGCGTCGTCCACGCCGACCTCTCGCCGATGCAGCGAGTCGAGGCCTTCTTCCACCTGACGCCGCACTTCGCCTACCCGCTCATGGTCTTCCTGAGCGTCCTGCTCCTGCCGGCCCTCCTGCTGATGCCGGCGACGAACGTGAGGACCATGCTCATGGTCGACCTGCCGCTCGTCATCGGCACGACGGGCTCGCTCGCAGCGTTCTACTGCATGGCCGAGGCCGCGCAGGGGCGCTCGCGCTGGGGAGCGCTCCGCCAGTTGCCGGCCTTGCTCGCGCTCGGCGCCGGGCTCGCTCCTCACCTCTCCAAGGCCGTCTGGGAGGGGCTGCACTCCATGGCGGGCGAGTTCGTCCGCACCCCGAAGAAGGGCACGCTGCAGGGGCGGTACCGCGCCGCCGCGGACCTGCCCATGATCGAGACGGCCCTCTGCCTGGTGTCCGCCGGGAGCACGGCGGCGTCCATCGAGACGGGTCACTGGTTCGCGACCCCGTTCGCGATGCTCTTCGCTTTCGGGTACGGCTATGTAGCCTTCTTCGTCGCGTCCGAGCAGCTCGCGCGGCGCAAGGCGCAGCCTCTGGCCGCGTCGCCCGGCGAGGGCGAGCAGCCCGCCGCCCCCTCCGAGCAGGAGCTGGCCGCCTGACGTCTGCCGGGCTCCCGTGAGTGGCCGCGCCAGCTCCCGCTGAGGGCTGTAGACCTTCGACCGAATTCGCGTTTAGACTCGCGGGGGTCACTGGGGAGAGCCTCGCGGGGAGAGACAAGACGATCATGACGAAGGCCGAGATCGTCCAGGCGCTGTACAGCAAGATCGGCGGATTCTCGCGCAGAGAGTCTGCCGAGCTCGTCGACCTGGTGTTCGAGATGATGAAAGAAACACTGGGGAAGGCCGAGAAGATCAAGGTCAGCGGCTTCGGCAACTTCGTGCTGCGCGACAAGCGTCAGCGGCCGGGCCGCAATCCGCAGACCGGCCAGCCCATCAAGATCAGCGAGCGCCGCGTCCTGACCTTCAAGGCGAGCCAGATCCTCAAGCTTGCGCTGAACGAGGGCGCCGGGGCCGTGGTGACGGCGGGCGTCGGAGCTGCGGGCGCAGCGATGGCCGCGGGCGGCAGCGCGACCGCGGCGAAGGACTGAGCCGTCGCAATGGACGACCCGAGCCGCGCGAGCCTCCCGCCGAAGCTCTACTTCCGGATCGGCGAGGTCGCCGAGCTCGTCGGCGTGGAGCCTCACGTGCTCCGCTACTGGGAGCGGGAGTTCCGGACCATCCGCCCCACGAAGAGCGCCAAGGGGCAGCGGGTCTACACCCGGCGGGACGTCGAGAACCTGATGCGAGTGCGGGAGCTTCTCTACCGGGAGGGGTTCACGATCGCCGGGGCGAAGAAGAAGCTCTCTCGAGCGCAGACGGCCGAGGCCGAGGTCGCGCCGGAAGGCGCGCCAGGCGCGCCGGAGGGCGAGCCTGGCGCGCAAGAGGCGAAGACGCGCGAGCAGCTCGTCGGCATGCGCGGCGAGATCGAGGCCTTCCTCGCCGAGCTCGGACCTTCGCGCCGCTGAGCGTGGCGGTTCGGACTTACGCTCGAGCCAAGAAGTGATACAACCCGCCGCCCCAGCCCATGCATCGGCGCAGCCGCTCGCACCTGACGTTCTCTCTCCTGCTCGCGGCACTCACGAGTGCTACGGCGAACGCGCGCGCGGACCAGAGCCCGCCGCCCCAGCCCGCGACCGCGCCTGCGGCCCAGCAGGCCCAGCCGCTCATCCCCGCGGCCGCCACCGCGACCGCCGGCTCGCAGCCCGCCCCGCCCACCGCCCTTGCGGCGGCCGTCAAGCAGGACGCTCCCGCCGGCCAGGAGATCTTCAGCGACGACTGGTGGGGCAAGGCCCGCCCCGTGATCGAGCTGCACGGCTACTTCCGCACGCGCGCCGAGCTCCTTCACAACTTCTCTCTGGGCCGCCACGGCAGCAGCTTCCAGGGTACGGACCCGCAGAACCTCTGGCCGGTCCCGCTCGACCAGAGCTACACGCAGGTCACCTCCGGCGCGCCGGCCCACGACGTCGGCATCTGCGGCACCAGCGCGCCCACGCCGAACCAGCTCTGCGGGGACAAGACCGAGTCCGGAGCCAATGTGCGGCTCCGCTTCGACCCCGAGATCCACATCTCGGACAACCTCCGCGTCCTCTCGGAGATCGACGCGCTCGACAACCTCGTCCTCGGCTCGACTCCGGACGCCTATGCGACGCAGCCCGCCGCGACGGCGACGGGCTACAAGTCCGCGGGGTATAACCCCTACGCTCCCGTCGGCTTCTTCTCGACGACCCAGGGCGCGCCGACGGCGGGGGTGAACGCCTCGACCAACTCGATCGCAGTCAAGCGCGTGTGGGGCGAATACGTGACCCCCCTCGGTCAGCTGCGCTTCGGACGCATGCCCGGGCAGTGGGGCCTCGGCATGGTCGAGAACGCGGGCGACGGGATCGACAGCGACTACCAGACCACGCTCGACCGGATCATGTTCGTGACCGGCATCAAGTCCATCGACCTCTACTTCGGCGGCGCGTGGGACTTCGTCTCGACCGGGCCGACGAATTCGACACCGTTCGACGTCTACGGCGGACAGCCCGCGAACGTCTGCAACCTCTGCAACGTCAGCGAGTGGGCGGCGTTCGTCGCCCACAAGACCAACCCCGAGATGCAGAGGCTCATGCTCTCGCGGGGCGACCTGGTGCTGAACGGCGGCGTCTACGCCAAGTTTCGCACGCAGAACATCGACGTCACGCAGGGGCAGACCGCGCAGACGGTGGACGTGAACGGCGCCTCGAACGGCCTCGAGCCCCGCCAGGCCTGGGCGCTGACGCCGGACGTCTGGGTCCAGGCCGTCTGGCGCAAGCTGCGCGTCGAGGCCGAGCTGGCCTCGATGTACGGTCAGATCGGGTACCTGAGCCTCAACCAGGACGTGGGGCACCCGGTCGACGTCCGCCAGTTCGGGCTCGCCACGCAGACCGAGTATCGAGCGGTCGACGACAAGCTGGACCTGAAGTTCGGCTTCGGGTGGGCCAGCGGCGATCCCTGGGCCAACACCCAGGGTCAGGGCGCCCTCAATCCGCCCTCGAGCGGCCTGCAGAGCGAGTTCAACACCTACGGCCCGATCTCCACGTTCCGCTTCCACCCGGACTACAGGGTCGACCTCATCTTCTTCCGGCACATCCTGTCGCGCGTCGAGGGCGCCTATTACTTCCGCCCCAGCGTCGACTACGACTTCCTGCGGCACGCCGACGGCGAGAAGCTGGGCGGCGGCGCGGCGATCATCTGGAGCCGCGCGACCGACTTCGTGCAGACCCCGGGCCACAAGCGGGACCTGGGCGTGGAGCTCGACCTGCAGCTCTACTACCAGTCGAAGGACGGATCTCTGAACGACGACCCGAGCAAGATCGGCGGGTTTTACGCCATGCTCCAGTACGGCGTGTTCTTCCCGCTCGGCGGGCTCGACTACCTGCCGGGCCAGGTGACGGTCCCGGCCTTCGACGCCAGCACCTCGACCGCCCAGACGATCCGTCTCTTTCTCGGCATCGCGTACTGACCGGCGGACAGGGGCCCGGCCGGCGCGCTATAACGGACGACGGTCGGTGATGCGATACCGGGTCGTCCTCTTCATGCTCACGGCGCTCGCGGCATGCGGCTGCAGCGACGCGACCGGCGTCGTCCGGGGGGGCGAGCTGCTCCTGGTCGACCCCTGCGCCGCGGGCAGCACTTCGTCCTCCTGGCAGGATCTGTACACCTGCTTCTTCGGCCCCACGGGCAAGGCCAGCTGCTCCGCCCAGGGGACCTGCCACGGCGCCGACGGGCAGACCGGCTCGCTCAGCAGCGGCTTCGTGTGCGGCACCTCGAAGGACGCGTGCTGGCAAGGCATGACGCAGGGGACCTGCGGCCCGAGCTCGCGTCCCCCCTGCCCCATCGTTCCGCCCGGCGGCACGGCGAACTTCAAGCCGACGGGTCTGTACAGGAACCTGCACAAGACCGACGGGAGCGGCAACATGCCGCAGGACGGCAGCTACGCCTTCACGCCCGGCGACCTGGCGCGCATCGCCAAGTGGATCACCGACGGCGCGAAGAACGACTAGTCGCGGAGAGGGTGGGGCTCACGCATGGCGAAGATCCTGATCGTCGACGACCAGCGCAACATGCGCACGACGCTCGCGATGATGCTGCGCGGCGCGGGGTACGAGGTCGACGAGGCGGGTGACGGCGAGCAGGGCGCCGAGCGCGGCGCCACCGGCGCGTACGACGTCGTCCTGACCGACCTGCGCATGGGGGCGAAGGACGGGATCGACGTGCTGCGCTCGACCAAGGACGCCCACCCGCTCACCGAGGTGATGGTGATGACGGCGTACGGCACGATCGAGAGCGCCGTCGAGGCCATGCGCCTCGGCGCGTTCGACTACCTGCAGAAGCCGTTCACCGAGCAGGAGCTGCTGGTCAAGGTCTCCAAGGCCCTCGACAACCGACGCCTCGCCGGCGAGGTGACGTTCCTCGCGAGCGAGTTCAAGGACCGCTACAAGTTCGAGAACATCATCGGCCGGTCGCGGGCCGTTCGCGAGGTCCTCGGCCGCATCGTCCGCATCGCGCCGACCGACGCCATCGTCCTCATCACGGGCGAGAGCGGCACGGGCAAGGAGCTCGTCGCCAAGGCGATCCACGCGAACAGCAAGCGCGGAGATCGCCCGTTCGTCCCGGTGAACTGCGCAGCGATCACCGAGACCTTGCTCGAGAGCGAGCTGTTCGGCCACGCCAAGGGCTCGTTCACCGGAGCCGTGAGCGCCCGAAAGGGCCTGTTCGAGGAGGCGGACGGGGGCACGTTCTTCTTCGACGAGATCGCCGNNCGCCCATCACCTTCCAGGCCAAGCTGCTCCGGGCCATCCAGGAGAACGAGGTCCGCAGGGTCGGCGAGAACAAGCCGATCCGGGTCAACGTGCGGATCATCGCGGCGACCAATCAAGACCTGCTCACCGCCGTCGCCGAGAAGCGCTTCCGGCAGGACCTCTACTACCGCCTCAACGTGGCGCGGTTCCAGCTCCCGCCGCTGCGCGAGCGGCGCGAGGACGTCTCGGACCTGATAAGCCACTTCATGGAGAAGTACTCCCGCAAGATGGGCGTCCGGCCCAAGCTGCAGGAGAACGTCGTGGAGGGGCTCCTCCACTACGAGTTCCCGGGCAACATCCGGGAGCTCGAGCACATGATCGAGCAGGCGGTCGCCCTGGTGCAGAACGGGGTCATCACGGTCGACGATCTGCTCCCGCCCCCGTCGCTCCAGGTCCAGTACGCCACCGGAGCGGGCGGGCGGTCCCTGGCCGACGTGGTGGACGGTGCCGAGCGCAACGCCATCGAGGTCGCGCTGCGCGAGAGCGACGGCAGCCGCGAGCGCGCGGCAGAGGTGCTCGGCATCTCTCCGACGACGCTCTGGCGAAAGATGACCCGGCTCGGAATCACGTTCGATGGCAGAGGTTGATTGCGTCTGGCGGAGGCCGGGGCGAGGCGCGCGCAGGCGCGCGGGCCTGTGCGTTCGCTCGTGGAGTCCGGCCTGCCTCGTTGGCTCCCGTTCGTGCACATGTGAAGCCGGTGCTGCAGTCTTGAAACGTGATCGTGCCGGTTTCGGACATCGTCCGGAACGAAAGCCGCACGATTCGCGACCGGCGGCGTAGGGTACGAGAATTGCTTGGGACCGAATCAGGCACGGAGCGGGCGCCACCCGGTGGAACCCCGGCTCCGTGCCGAAGCCTTCCGTTCGGACGTCGGGAAAGAGAGCGCCCTGTGCCCCGTGTGCTGGTGGTCGACGACGAAGCGAACCATGCGCGAGTGATCGCGATCGGGCTCCGCGTCGAAGGGTTCGACGTCGAGACCGCTCCGAATGCAGAGGCCGCCCTCGGCCTGCTCGGCGAGCGCGTGTTCGACCTCGCCGTGGTCGACCTGATGATGCCCGGGACCAACGGCATCCAGCTGGCCCGGCTCATCCGCGAGCGACATCCGGACACCCGTGTAGCGATCTCGAGCGCCTATCACCTGAGCGAGCGGCAGCTCGTCCGTGCCGACTGCGGGGCCATCGGCTTCGTGCCGAAGCCGTTCGACGTGACGGAGCTCGCCCGGTACCTCAGAGCCAAGCTCGCCGGCGACGAGTGCTGGGAGTGCATCCGTCCGGCGGTGATTGCCCCGGATGCGGCGGCCGGCTTCCGGTCCGCCCCGGTTGCGGGGACGGCGCCCTCGCGGTAATCGCGCAGCTCTCCCGCCCGGCTGGCCCGGCGGGCGTCCCCGAGCATGCGCGTCGACGCCTTTCACTACGAGCTGCCTCCCGAGCTCATCGCCCAGCGTCCGGCCAAAGCCCGCGAGCTCGCCAGGCTCCTCCACCTGCCGGCGGTCGGTGCCTCGCCGACGCACCTGCGGGTGTCGGAGCTCCCCGAGCTGCTGCCGCGCGGTGCCTTGGTGGTCGTGAACGACACGCGCGTGATTCCCGCCCGGCTCCTGGGACGCAAGCGCGACACGGGCGGCCACGTGGAGATCCTCCTCGTGCGGCCGGTCGGCGCGCGCGAGCTCGAGGTGACGCCGGGAGACCGGCGCAGCGTCGAGGTGTGGCGCGCTCTCGGCAAGGCCAGCAAATCGCTGAAGTTCGGCACCGACGTCGAGATCCCCCGCCGCGAAGGTCCGGGCGTCGACTCCGCGCTGAACGTCCGGCTCCTGGGGCGAAGCGACGACGACGGACTGCTCGAGATCGCCGTCTGGTCGCCCTCCGGCGAGCCGGTCGCCGCGGCGATGCGCTCCTGCGGCAGGGTCCCCATTCCCCCGTACATCAAGCGGGAGGCGGGACCGGAGGACGTCGAGCGCTACCAGACGGTCTACGCACGGCACGAGGGCGCCATCGCCGCCCCGACGGCGGGCCTGCACGTGACCCGCGCCCTTCTCGAGCGGCTCGAGTCGCGGGGCTGCGAGGTCGCCAGCGTCACTCTCCACGTGGGCCTCGGCACGTTCCAGCCGGTCCAGGTGGACGACTTGACTGCACACCCCATGCACGCGGAAAGCTATGTCGTGCCGCAGGCGACCGCCGACGCCATCGAGCGCGCTCGCCACCGCGGGGCGCCCGTCGTCTCGATCGGCACGACCACGACTCGCGCCCTCGAGAGCGCCGCCGACCCGGAGCGCTCCGGGCACGTCCGCCCGGCGGCCGGCGAGACACGCCTGCTCATCCAGCCCGGCTACCCGTGGCGCGTGGTCGACGGCCTGCTCACCAACTTCCACCTGCCCCGCTCGACGCTCCTTGCGCTGGTCTGCGCCTTCGCAGGCGTCGACAGGGTCCTCGAGGCTTACCGGCTGGCCGTGAGCGAGCGCTACCGCTTCTACTCGTACGGCGACGCGATGCTGCTCTGGAGGCCGGCTTGATCCCGCCGACCCCCGGGTTCGCCTTCCGGGTCGTCGCCCGCGACGGGCACGCGCGCCGCGCGTGGCTCGACACACCTCACGGCCCCGTCGAGACGCCCACGTTCATGCCGGTGGGAACTCAAGGTAGCGTCAAGACGCTCTCGCCCGACGAGGTCGCGTCGACCGGCGCGCGCATCGTGCTGGGGAACACGTACCACCTCATGCTGCGCCCGGGCGCCGAGACCATCGCCGGGCTCGGCGGGCTGCACGCGTTCTCGCGCTGGCCGCACGCCATGCTCACCGATTCGGGCGGCTTTCAGGCGTACTCGCTCTCGGCCGCAGCGCTCAAGGCCTCTCTGGTCGAGGCGGCCGAGGAGGGGTTCTCGTTCAAGAGTCACCTGGACGGCTCGGCGCACAAGCTCACCCCGGAGGACGCCGTGCGCACGCAGGCGCTCATCGGGGCCGACATCCAGATGCAGCTCGACGAGTGCCCGCCCGGGGATTCTCCGCGTGCCGTGGTGGAGCGCGCCGTCGCCCGGACGACGCGGTGGGCCAGGCGGGCGCTGGCCGTTCCGCGGCCGGAGCGGCAGGCGCTCTTCGGGATCGTGCAGGGCGGGTGCTTCGCCGACCTGCGCCGCGCCCACGCCGACGAGCTCGGGGCGCTGCCGTTCGACGGCCTGGCGCTGGGAGGTTTCTCGGTGGGCGAGCCCATCGAGCGCATGCACGAGACGGTGTGCGAGGTCGCCCCTTCGCTGGACCCGGAGCGACCGCGGTACCTGATGGGGGTCGGCACTCCGCGGGATCTCGTCGTCGCCATCGGCGCCGGCGTCGACATGTTCGACTGCGTCCTGCCGACCCGCAACGCGCGCAACGGGCAGGCGTTCACGCGGGGCGGCCGGGTCGTGATCAAGCAAGCGCAGTGGCGCACCGACCCGCGCCCCATCGACGAGAGCTGCGCGTGCGCCTGCTGCCGGGGCGGCTACTCGCGGGCGTACCTGAGGCACCTGTACGTGGCCGGCGAGATGCTCTGCCTGCGGCTCCTCTCGCTCCACAACCTGCACTGGTACGGGGAGCTGGTCGCCGGCGCGCGCGCCGCCATCCAGGAGAGCCGCTACTCGCAGTGGGCGGCCCGGACCCTCGCCGCGATGCAGGACGCGCCGGACGCGCCGCCGTAGCGGCCCGCCCCGCGCCCGGTTGTGCAGAATTGCCGGGCCGCGTAGTCTTTGAATGTAAGACTCCGCAGACCATGTCCAGCGACCAGAAAGGACCGATCGGCAAGATCCTGGTCCAGCGAAAGCTGGTGACCCAGGCGGACCTCGACGCCGCTCTGCAGGTGCAGAAGCGCTCGGCGGTGCCGATTCCGATCGCCTCGGTCCTGGTCGACCAGGGGAAGATGGCCGAGGTCGACGCGCTGCGCGCGCTCTCCGAGCAGCACGGCGTCCCCGGCATCGACCTGACGCAGGTCGCGCTCGTGCTCGAGCACCTCGGCGTCCTGCAGCGCGAGGTCGCCGAGACGAACCGCATCCTGCCGGTGCTCATGCGCGGGGACCGCATCTTCCTGGCGATGGCCGATCCGCACGACAAGCGCGTGATCGACGAGCTGGAGTTCGTCACCGGCAAGAAGGTCTACCCGTACATCG
>PLYU01000151.1 GCA_003153495.1 Myxococcales bacterium | reverse complement strand
GTTCACGATGGGCTGGCGCACGCACCGAAGCGGCCTGCGACGACGATAGCGACCCGCGCGTCGGGGACGTCTATCCCTTCGTTCAGGACACGGGCCGAGACGAGCGTCCGGTAGCGGCCGTCCCGGAAGCGATCGATCGTCGCCCGACGCTCGTTTCGGCTCGTTTCGGCGGTGATAACCGGGACCAAATGCTGGAGCGCGATGGCGTACGCGTCGTCCGTGCTCGATGTGAAGACGAGCGATTTGTCTTCCCGGTGTCGCCCAAGCAAGGCGGCGAGGAGCGCGCGCTTCGCGCGAGGCAGAGACGCGAGCGCCACGGCGCGACGGTATCCGGCAATGGCGGCGCGCCCGGACGCGGTCCGTGCAATGGCGCGCATGGAGCTTGCCCAATCCGCTTCGGGGTTGGCCCGGACGAAGGCGCCGCGCAGCTCCGCAAACGGGCGATGGTCGCGCAAGTAAGCATCGGCTTCGTCGGGCTCGAGGTTTACGCAAAGGCGCACGACTTCCAGATTCGCCAGGTGAACGCCCAGGAGGTCGCCGACGGCGACCTCGCACACGAGAGGCCCGATCAACGTCTCGAGGCAGCGCTCGGCGGCGCTTCCCGCGTCGGGAGCGGTTGCCGTGAGTCCGAGACGCATGGGCGCGACGCACATCTCGAGCACCTCGGTCCGCAGGCCCCCGGCGAAGTGGTGGGCCTCGTCGACGACGAGCGCAGCGAATCGGTCACCGATCGCGTCGAGCTGCCGGTAGGCGCTCTCGAACGTCATCACCGTAAGGGCTTCGACGCGACGCGCGCCGTCGCCCACCACGCCGATCGGCGCCTTGTAGAAACGTCCAAGCTCGCGTTCCCACTGTTCCAGCAGCGCGCGTGTCGGGCACAGGACGAGCGCGGGAGCGCGGGTGCTTGCCAGCGCCGCCACCGCGACGATGGTCTTGCCGCTTCCGGTCGGCAGGACGACGAGGCCGCGGCAGCGGGAGGCCCGCCACGCGCGCAGCGCATCTTGCTGATAGGGGCGCAGGTCGGGGACGGTCCATGCGACGTCATCGGTGCGAAGGCGGGGGGCGACCTCGTCGTGCAGCGTGACGCCCAGTGAGCTCGCCCGATCGACGATCTCGGCATAGCGGTGCGCAGGGGCGCGCCAGGCTCCGACGCGGTCATCCCACACGACCATCGGGAGCCGTTCGGCCATCGAGCCGTCGAGGCGGAGGGTGCCGCGGTCGAAGGAGAGATGAACGGCGCCTGTCACGGGTTCCCAACGGACCCGAGTGCACTGGGCGTGCCTGTCAAAGACGGCTGATTCCTCGTTCCTGGCCCGGTGTCCGCGTGTCCCGGCCAGTTCTCGGTACCGTCCGGGTCAGTCCGAGTGGGGCCGCGCTGGCTCTCCGCGTGAGCCGGGCGATCTCGGCCGATGAGCAGCGCCCGCGATGACCGCCGCTCGCTGCCGGGGTCCACGCTGCCTGCCTACGTGCGCCTCAGCTCCGTCTGACGGAAATCTGTTGGATTTCGACACATTGGCTGGCGTCGACGGAGCGCGGTAGTGGCGGATCCCGGCGTGCGGCCGTGCGCGATCGCCGCGAAATGGACGAGGTTGTGGTAACGGCATGGTAACGGCCGCACCGGCGCCGTTCGGCGTTGCGTTGTGCGTTGTCGAGAACGCTCGTAAGTTCAAACTGTTAGACGCGAGCGCCCGTAGCTCAGTTGGATAGAGCAGCGGCCTTCTAAGCCGCGGGTCGCAGGTTCGAGTCCTGCCGGGCGTGCCCAGCGAAAATGGCCGGATCGTGAGCTTCTCGGGGCTCGGCGAGGGAGGCGAGGTCGCTCCCGTTTGCACCTCCGTTTGCACCCCCGTCGACGAGGGGGTGCTCGAGCGGGCGATTCCGAGCAGAACGCGGGCGCCGAGGCGCGCGCTTGTCGAGGATCCGGGCGTCGCGGGCGCTTCGCGGGGCGCCGGGTCCACGTAAGGCGGCGTGCGCGGGGGGCGCTTCGGGGGCGCTGCAGGGGCCGCACAGTCGGCGCGCAGGGCCGGTAGAAGGCTGTGCTGAGGCCGGGCCCTCCCACGAAGCGCTCGCAAAGGCCAATAGCATGGGCCCCCGCGGGCCGCTCGCAGACCACTCGCAGGGCGGTCGCTGCTAGGGCGAAGGAGCAATGCCTCCACCCGGTTCGCCCGAGTGGCTTCGGTAGTCCCAGTCCCACCGCTGGAAGTACTGCAGGTCATCGAGCGTGAACGCGGCTTCCGAGACGACCGCGTGATCGACCACCTCGATCCCGTCGCAGGCTCCGAGTGCGTCGGCGATCTGCCTTGTAGTCCGCGCGAGCTCGGCCTCGATGCTCTTGGTGGCGAGCGTGGTCTTCGCCGCCGTAACTCGAAGTGCGACCTCATAGACCTCGTCGTCGGCGCACTCCTCGTTCGGGGAGATCAAAAGGAACAGCCCCGTGATCAGCGTGCCATTCTTCTTGAGTTCCTTCTCGATCTTCCTCGTCGCACCTGCCCTGCGGTCGTTGAACGCATCGGGGAACGCCGGTCTCGTGTACCGCTTCGCGACCCACTCGACGAGCACGTGCAGTGACTCGGCCTGAACGGAGAGTGTCGGCTCCGGCGGGTGCGTCTCCAGCTCGCTCCGTGGCACACTCCAGCGGTCGTGAACGGATAGGTTCAGGAAGGCATCCGGTCCGCTCTCGAGCTGAAGCTTCCGCGGGTTGCGCCCGTAGCGCACGACCGCGTCTTTGACGGCCGAGACCTTCGCGCGAATGAGCTCGACGCTGGGCTCAACGTCGTACGAGCCGTGAACGACGTCGCAGTCCTGGCTGAGCAGAATCGCCCGGTCGTCAGCGCCCCAGTCGACGAAGCGCGGGGCAGCCACTCGCTCCGCGATCTCCGTCGGCAGCACCGAGCCCTGGCGCCACCCGCGGTCCTTGATGCTCTGTGGTCCGGCCACTGCGTCCTCTCACGCCTTGTCGCCTCGTCGGCGCCCCTTCGCCTCGCGAGCGACATTGCGAGCCGCACCTTGCGGAGTGAGCGGACGGAAGCCGAATCGCTGGGCGAGCTCGGCGCCGGACAGAGGCCGGGCAGCGAGTTCCTGCTTCTGCATCGAGAGGACGCTGGTCATCGCCGACTTGATCGCGTCGATGCGGAGCCGACGCTCCGAGAGGAGCGCGACGAGCGTCTTGCCGTCGCCTGTCACGATCTCCTTCCGCAGCGCGCCAACCGGTTCGTCGGAGAGCGAGCGCCAGTGATTCGCGAGGTCGAAGAGCGCGCGGAGCCGCGCCACGTTCTTCTGCGCGGGAACGTCGCCGCGCTCCCAAGCGTAGACGGTCGGGCGCTGAACCCCGAGCACCCGGGCGGCCTCCGCGACTGAGAGCGAGAGCCATCGACGGAGCAGCAGGACGCGATCAGATGTGGCGATGGGGTCGGGAGTTTCGGCGCGTTCTTCGACCGACTCTTCGCGGACGATGGTCAGATTCGTTCGACCCGTCACGACCGTGTCGATCGCGGGCGCTCCTCCGGTGCCTGCGTGGAACGGCAAGAACGCCGCGAGAAAGAGCCGCTGCCACGCGGAGTTCGACTGGAATCCGGAACCCGGTCCACGAGGAACGCGCGTATCGACCACGTCCGTCATAGCGACTGCGCCCCCCACTTCTTCATGGCCAAGTCGGTGGTCGCCTCGCGGAACGTGACGTCGAGATTCTCGTGGAGCTCCCACATCGCGGTCATCACCTGGTCGACATCGTAGTCCCGCGTCACCTGAGTGAAGTGATCGAAGTCGAGCAAGGTGACGAGCTCCCCCTGACGGACGGTGAGCTTCGCGTAGTCGAGCGTTGTTGGAGACAGGTCTGCGGGAAGGAAGCCGCCGTCCGTCGACTGCACGCAACGAACAACGAGTTGCCCAACCTTCGTCGCTCCCACGGTCTCATGCCGCTGCAGCCCCTCGGTCATTCCGATCGCCGAGGGAGTGAGTCCGTGAAGCCCGGGCTTGAGGTAGTCGGTCCACGACTCACCGGCATCGGGCCTGATCAGGTCTACGTACCGGAGCCCAAGACGCTCGACGAGAGCCGGCTTGGCCGCGTCGCCGATCACCTCGAGCGCCAGACGGAGCGACTTCGCGAAGTGATCGAACGTGTCGTAGCTGTTCGCGTGCAGGACGATCGCGTTCTGCATCACGATGATGCCCGCAGAACGCTCCTTGTTCTGGAACTCCCAGCGGGAGTGCTCGCGGATTTCGGGCTGCAACCCCGGGTGCAGAAGGATCTCGTGCCCGCGTCCTTCCTCGAAGCGCGGGAAGCCGCTCCGGCGGAGACGCTCCTGAACGTCGTCGACGTAGTCCCCCATCTTCGCGACGTGGGAGATCCGCACCTGCGCGAGGACCAGAACCAGCGGAGACTTATGGAGTTTGAGCGGCGGACGCGAGCGCTTCATGGACCCACCTTACAGTTTACTTTACACATCCGCCGGTGGGCTGACAAGGGCCCGGAGCCTAGGCCCGCGCAGGCGCAAGCGGCCCGAGGCGAACAGAGCCCGAGCTGCGAGCGATGCGCCGGATGGCCGACGAGTGCGGTCTCCCGTTCGTGCAGCGCTCCCGCGCAGGGCCCGGGCGAGTTGCCCGGACCCGCGGGCGCATTCCACACCGACGGGCTGACGATGTACTCGATCACGCTGCACGCTGACGGACGGGACGCAGCAGAGCGGCTACGACTTCGTCAACGGGGCGTACCGCGGCAACTCGGGGGGAGACCTCTACTTCACGCAGGGCCAGTTCTGGCCAACAACACGGGCCAGCGCGGCCTGGTACCCGGAGAGCTCCGCACGCCCTGGACACGTTCTCAGGACGTACGTCGAGCCACACGGGGACATGGTTTGACGTAAACTCGTACGCATGCGCGTAGCCGAGACGACAGGTTTGGCGATCCTTGCGGCCCTTGCCGCGTGCGGAGGGGGCAGCGGGACGACCGCTGACAGCGGGACCGGGGACGGTGGGACGGGGACCGTTGACGGCGCGACGGACGACAGCGGATCGCAGACGGACTCCACGACGGGACGACCTGGCGGAGACGGAGGACCTGGCGGTGACGCGAGACCGGGCCTGGATACCGGACTCGGCGGCGACGGGAGCACGCACCCCGGCAGCACCTGCACGCGGCCGTTCTTCCCGCCGAACGCAGCGTGGAACCAGCGCGCGGACTCGATGGCTGTAGACAGCCAGTCCACCGCGATCATCGCCTCGCTGCAGGCACACGGCTGGGGCGCGGGGCGCATGCAGATCGACACGTCGATCCATGTGATGTGCGACGCGACCCATACGGCTCCGAAGATGACCTTCACGCAAACCGCCGATTTCTATTCGCCGGACTGCGACAGCGCGCCGGTGCCGATCCCGGCAGGCGGCCACCTCGAGGGCGAGACGGGCTACAACTGCACGTCGAACGGCGACTGCCATCTCATCGTGATCGAGCCGATGGAACACCGCATCTACGAGCAGTGGCGCGTCGACTTCACGAGCGGCACGTACAACGGCGGCTGCCTCGCCATCTGGGACACATCGGCGGTGCCGCCGGCCTCCGGGCGCGGTGACGGCTGCACGAGCGCGGATGCGGGCGGCTTCCCGATGGCCGCGATGCTCTTCGACGCCGACGAGGTGGCGGCCGGCCACATCGATCACGCCATCCGCTTCATCCTGCCGAATAACATCATCACCAAGAACACCTTCGTGCACCCGGCGACGCACGCCACAGCCTCCTCCGGCGGTGCGACCGCCGTCCCCTACGGCGCGCGCCTGCGCATCCGTGCCGACCGCATCGCTCCGGTGCTCGCCGCGCTGCCGAACGCCGCGGCGCGCGTCGTCGCGCAGGCCATGCACGACTACGGCATCATCCTCTCGGACGGCGGGAACATCGCCCTTACCTCGGAGGACGACGAGCGCACCACCGCAAAGTGGAGCACCGTGATGGGCACGGGCCTCGGAGCCCGCGACCTGCAGACCATCATGCCGAGCGACTTCGAGATGGTCGCGGGCGGGATGCGCTACGACCTTTCGACGATCAGCTGCATGCACGTACCGCTCACCCACTAAGGGCGCGGAGCATTTCTCCGGTCACCCAGGATGACAAAGGGGGGGACTATCGCGCGGCGCCTTCGGCCCTCATCGCGGCGATCGCAGCGTCGTCGAGGCCCGCTTCGCGGAGGATCGCGTCGGTGTGCTCGCCCAGCCTCGGCGGCGGGGCGTGCTCGCGCTCACGCGACGTCAGGGGCGTGCGGAGCTGGCCGATGCGGCCCCAGGGTGAGTCCATCTCGAAGAACGCTCCGCGCGCGCGCAGCTGCTCGTCGCCGCGCAGCTCCTCGGGCTCGAGCACAGGCTCGAGGCAGCAGTCGTGCTGGCGCCCGAAGGCCTCCCACTCGGTCCGCGTGCGCGACGCGAACAGCTCCTTCAGCCTGTCCTCGATCGCCGCCTGGTGAGGCCCCGGGGCCAGGGCGCTCACGTCCGCCTCCATGCCCGCCCCGGCGCAGAACGCCTCCCAGAACTTCGGCTCGAGCGCCGCCAGCGCCACGAACCGCCCGTCGCTCGTCGCGTACGTCCCGTAGGGCGCGATGCCGCCCGTCAGCGCCTCGTCCCCGCGGCGCGGCGTATGCCCGGCGAAGAGCTGCCCGAACGACGCCGAAGCGAAGCCCATCGACGCCTCGAGCATCGACACGTCGACCAGTCCGCCCTTGCCCGTGTGCGCGCGCGCCTGCAGCGCCGCCAGGATGCCGACCACGCACCAGAGGCCTCCGCCCACGTCCGCGAGCTGGAAGCCCGGCACCTGGGGGGCCCCGCCCGGCGGCCCCTGCATGCCGAGCACCCCCGCCCGCGCCAGGTAGTTGAGGTCGTGGCCCGCCCGCCGGGCCAGCGGCCCGTCCTGGCCGTAACCGGTCAGCGCGCACACGACCAGCCGCTGGTTTCTCGCCAGCAGCGCGTCGTGACCCAGGCCGAGGCGGTCCATCACCCCGGGCCGGAACTGCTCGAGGACCACGTCGTAGCGCTCGACCATGCGCAGGAGCGCGTCGCGAGCGCTCGGCTTCTTCAGGTCGAGGCAGACGCTGCGCTTGTTGCGGCTCAGCGCGAGGAACATGCCCGAGGTGTCGCCCACGAGCGGCGGCATCAGGCGCAGGTAGTCGCCCACCAGCGGGTCCTCGACCTTGTCGACGCCGGCGCCCAGGTCGCCCAGGACGAGCGACGCGAACGGGCCCGGCAAGAGCCGGCTCAGGTCGAGGACTTTGATGCCGGCCAGTGGCGACGGCACCATGGGGTGCGCTTACTTGTAGCCGAAGAGCTTCTGGAGCTTCATCGCGAGCATCTGGTTGCCCGTCACCTTCAGCTTGCCCGCGAAGAACAGCTGCATGCCGTTCGCCTGCGGGTTCTCGACGAGCTTCTGGAAGTCCTCGTCGGTGATGGTGATGGTGCAGTCGGCCGCCGCGCTTCCGGGCTTGCAGGACGGGCCCGTGGAGCTGGCGTCGACGTTCCACTCGCCGCCACCGGGGCCGGTGACGTTCATCTGGAACTTCGCGCCGATCGTCTTCGCGTCCTCCGCGTTCTTCGCGAGCGCGGCGGGCAACTCTTCATTGAACAGCTTCTTGATGTCTACGGCCATCGGGCTTGCCTCCTCGGGAGCGAGCGCGACGGAGTGAATCGCGATTCAGCGCCGCCGTCAAGCGAGCGAAAGGCGCGCAGGCGCGGACCGCGGGGTGCCTCTTGTCGATCCGCCGGGGCGCCGCTACTAATGGCGCTGGACGGGGACCTTGCCATGGGACTTCTCGACGGCAAAGTGGCGATCATCACCGGCGCGGGCGGCGGCATCGGACGCGCGCACGCGCTCGCCTTCGCCCGCGAGGGGGCCAAGATCGTCGTGAACGACCTGGGCGGCAGCCGCGAGGGCTCCGGCTCCGACGCGAGCCCCGCCAAGAAGGTGGCCGACGAGATCCGCGCCGCCGGCGGCACCGCCATCGAGAACCATGACAGCGTCGCCACCGCCGAGGGCGCGGGCTCGCTGGTGAGCGCGGCGGTCGCCGCGTTCGGGCGCGTCGACCTCCTGGTCAACAACGCGGGCATCCTGCGCGACAAGAGCTTCCTCAAGATGGACGAGGCCCTCTGGGACGCGGTCATCGCCGTCCACCTCAAGGGGACGTTCCTCTGCTCGCAGGTGTTCGCCAGGCAGCTGGTCGCCCAGGGCGGCGGCGGGCGCATCGTCAACACGACGAGCGTGAGCGGCATGCTCGGCAACTTCGGCCAGGCCAACTACTCGGCCGCCAAGGCGGGCATCTACGGGCTGACGCGCACGATGTCGATCGAGCTGCAGAAGCACCGCATCACCGTGAACGCGATCGCCCCCATCGCGAAGACGCGGATGACCGAGGACCTGCCCATGTTCCAGGGGGTCGACACGCTCACCGCCGAGCACATCGCCCCGGCCGTGGTCTTCCTCGCCAGCGACCTGTGCGGCGACCGCACGGGGTACGTCCTCGCCGTCGCCGGGGCGCGCCTGTACGCGTTCAAGGTCGTCGAGACGCCGGGCCGCTTCAAGGAGACGGACAACGGCGTGTGGAAGCCGCAAGAGATCGCCGAGAGCTGGGACGCGATCATCAAGGCGTAGCGCGGGCCCCGATGGGCCCCCGCCCCGACCCCGAGCTGCGACGCCGCCTCGCGGGGGCCGCGCTCTACGGCGCCGGCATGATCGCCGGCGCGACCTCGCTCGCGTACTTCTTCGTGCTCGTGCCGCTCGCCTCGCGCGACCCGGCGGCTCGCTACGCGTCGATGGGCGTCGGCGCCCTGTACGCGCTGCCGCCGCTGGCCATCTACCTGTGGATCCCCCGCCTCTTCGACCGGTTCGACCCCGAGCCCTGGTGGGCGCTCGCGCTGGTGCTCGGCTGGGGCGCCATCGCGGCGTGCGGCATCTCGGCGGCGGTGAACACCGAGGTCGAACGGCTCGCCGCGGGCGTGGGCGGGCGGGAGTACGCGGAGATGATGGGCGCGTGCGTGTCGGCGCCGCTCGTCGAGGAGGCGCTCAAGGGCGCGGCGGTCCTCGGGGTGTTCTACTTCCTGCGGCGCGAGTTCGACGGCGCGGTCGACGGGGTCATCTACGCGACGTTCGCGGCGCTCGGCTTCGCCGCCGTCGAGAACGTCATCTACTACGGGCGCGCCGCCGCCGGGCCGGGCGACACCCTGGCCACGACATTCGTGGTGCGCGGCGTGCTCGCCCCGTGGATCCACCCGCTCTATACGTCGATGACGGGGCTCGGGGTCGGCATCGCGCGCGAGACGACGCGGCGATGGCTGAGGTGGGCCGCGCCGGCGGCGGGCTACGTGGTCGCCGTCGCGCTGCACTTCGTGTGGAACGCCGCGGGGGCGAAGAGCGGCTTTCTGACGGTGCTGATGCTGCCGATGTGGCTCTTCTTCGTCCTCGCCTTCGGGCTACTGCTGGCGTCGCTGGTGGCGCGCAAGGGGCGCATCATCCGCGCGTACCTGCGCGACGAGGTGGTCCTGGGCAACCTGACGCCCGACGAGATGCGGCTGGTGGGCTCGGCGTTCGGCGGGCTGACGGCAACCTTCGCCTGGGGCGGGGAGCCGGGGCGGCGGTTCGTGCGGGCGGGGGCGCGGCTGGCCCTGTGCAAGTGGCACGCGGGGCGCGCGCGCCGGGGGCGGACGGACACCGTGAGCACCGACTGGATCGTTCCCCTGCGTCACGAGCTGTTCGCCCTGCGCAGCGAGGTCGCGCGCGCGCTCGGCCGGCCCGTGCCGCAGCCGCGGGCCTGGGTGGGCCCGCGGGGAGGGTAAGCGAACGCTGGCGGAAGGTGATAGCTTGGAGAACCCCATGGACGTCCGCGCTCTGGCGAATGCAGCAGTCGACTACTTGCGAAGAAACCCCGACGAGCTCGTACGGGCTGCCGTGAACGCCGCCGGGCTGCGCTTCGGCGTGCCCCTGGCCGCCCTGAGGTACCTGTCGGCGACCGCGAAGCTCCCGAGGAAGGCGCCCAAGGACATCGAGATCGGTAGCGCCCCCCCCGCCATCCGCATCAGCGTCACCGTCGACGCGATGGGCACGGCGGTGCGCGCGAGCGCGGCGATCCGCATCGACGAGATCGACCTGTCGCCCGACGCGATGCGCATCGGCATCAAGCTGAGCGACGTGAAGCTCGCGCTCATCGGCGAGAGCGACTCGCCCGTGGCGACGCTCATCAAGTCGGGCGCGCTGGACCTGTCCAAGCCCGGCAACCTCGTGAAGTTTCTGCCCAAGCGCCCGCCGACGGTGGTCGAGGCGGATGATGACAGGATCGTGATCGACCTGATGAAGGCCCCCGCCCTGGCGAACAGCGCGCGGCTGCGCAGAGCGCTGGCGGTGGTGACGCCGATGCTCAACATCCGGGCGGTCGAGACGGACCGGGACCACCTCTACGTGGCGCTCAAGGCGAGCCCGCGGGGGTTGCCTGCGGCCATTGCGGCGTTCCGGCACGGCATCTAGGAAGCTGGTGTCTTTCGTTCGATCCCATCGCGATGGCGTCGTCGGGCTCGCTCGAGCTACGTGTAGTAGCCCTCGCTCGGCCTCGGCGAGAACCACCTGGGGCTCCTGCGCGGCCCCCCCTCGGCGTCATCCTGAGCGAAGCGAAGGATCCCCCGGCGGCCTCCCGCGGGCGCCGATCGCACGTGGCTGGGGCGCTGCGCGGATGCCAGCCACGCGAGCCCGGCTCGTGCGGGAGACTTCCGGGGGGTCCCTCGCTCCGCTCGGGATGACAGGGGGGGAGCGCTAGCTCGATCGCGGCCGACGACGCCAGCGCGCCGGGATCGGCCGGGCTCGCTCAAGCTACGTGTAGTAGCCCTCGCTCGGTCTCGAAATCCACCAGCCTCCTGCGCGGCGGAGGCTGGTGATTCTCGCGCGGTGGGCGGCGCGGGCGAGGGCCTCTCGGGTGGGGACGAGAGGGAAGACCGCGTTGGTTTCGCTGGATGGGTGCGCGGGTGAGGCTCGACGGGGCGCGCATGTCACGTGACCCGGGCATGGGTTGAGCATGAGTCGCGCACGGGAGCATGACTGTGGTGCACGGGTTGGACATGACGGGCGCATGGGTTGAGCACGACCCATGGGCGGGAGCATGACCATGGGGTGCTGATGGGGCATGACTCATGCGGGGGTGGAACGTGACTCGTGCACGGGAGCATGAGGATGGTGGGCGAGTGCGGCATGACTCACCCATGGGTGGAGCATGACGGATGCCCGGGTGGAGCATGGCTCACACCCCGGTGGAGGATGACTCACACCCGGGTGGGACAGGACTCACGTGAGGGAGCGAGACGAGGGTGCGGGCCAGGTGACGGACCATCGCTCGGGTACGCCTCGAGGGCCGCGGGGACGCTCGCCCTCACCACCGGCTGTTCATCTGCTGGAAGCTCCGGTCCAGGTCGGCCCTGGACGCCCGGAGGAACCCCTCCGTCATTCCGTAGCCGATCTCGTAGTGGTCGTCCGCCAGCCCCTTCATCACCGCGGCCACGAACTCGGTCGCACCCAGGTTCGCCTTGAAGCCGCCTCTCGCGGCTCGCCCCTGCGGGTTCAGGTCGGTGTCGACGGCCGGAGGGACCACCTCGAAGACCTTGATCCCGAGCGGCAGGATCTGATGCCGGAGCGCCATCGAGAAGGCGTGAACCCCGGCCTTCGACGCGCAGTACACAGGCATCTTCGCCGCGGGGACGAAGCCGAGGCCGGACGAGACGTTGACGATCGCCGCGCCCTTCTTCCCGGTCAGGTGCGGCACGAACAGCCCGGAGAGGAGGATCGGCGCTTCGAGGTTGATCCGGAGCTCGTTCTCGCCGGCCAGAAACTCGGCGATGCCCTTCGTGAAGTCGATGTCCCTCTGCACCCCTGCGTTGTTCACCAGGACGTTGAGCGCGCCGAACCCGGTGACG
This sequence comes from Myxococcales bacterium, assembly GCA_003153495.1. GTDB lineage: Bacteria > Myxococcota_A > Polyangia > Polyangiales > Polyangiaceae > Palsa-1150. The sequence goes on along the minus strand of PLYU01000151.1, from coordinate 1,143 downwards.
ACCCACTCGACCAGCTCGCTCCGCTGGCGCTCGCTGGCGACGTCGCACACCTTCACGTGGAGGCCGGGGTGCTTCTCTCGCGCCTCGAGGAGCCGCTCCTCGCGGCGGGCACAGACGATGACCTGGCTGCCAGCGTCGAGGAGGGCTCGCGCCATCGCGAGGCCGATGCCGGACGAGCCGCCCGTGATCAGCACGGTGTTTCCCGAGATGTCCATCTGCAGACCTCCTGCGCTATCTCCGCTCCGGATAGCCGACCGACTGGGCGAAGAGTACCCGCTGCTCGCGGCGCAGCTTCAGCTTCCGCGTGAGGCCGGCTCTGTCGCAGTTGTGAAACCACGCCGCGAGCCCCCGGGAGGCCGCGAACAGGTACACGTTGCCGGCGATGAGCCCCGTGTCCACGAAGTAGTACGACTTCCGGACCTCGGGGTCCCGCAGCCCCGGCTCCTGGAAGCCGGTGGTATGCGAGAGCCGGTGAACGTCCACGACGTAGACGAGCTGCACCGGAGCCTTCATCGTGACGCTCTTCCTCTGGCCGCGGCCGAGCGCCATGGCGCGCAGGTCGCCCGCGACCACCGGGATCAACCTGTGGCGCCGCGCGTCGAAGAGGTGGACGCCGTCTTCGAGCGCGACGAAGACGTCGATCTCCTGCGAGTTGCTCGCCNNCAGCTTCCTGTCGCTGATCTCGCGGGTGGTCGCGCGTCGCCGGAGCGACTCGGCCAGCGACTTGCCTCCGACGAGCCTGGGGCCGGGTAAAGCGACCGTCGCAGCGCCACGGCTCATGTCGGTCCGTCCGGTTGCATGCCCCGTGCCCCCGGCGAAAACATCGCGCTCCTCCGTCGTGCAGCCAGGTGCGACGCACGGGCTGCATCGAGGGCGCAACGCCTGCGCCGTACCCGTCAGCAGGACGCCGCGCGCCCCCGCAGGCGCTCAGCGCTTCTCCGGCTCCGTCCCCCCAAGGTGGCGGCCGGCGGTGCGCTCACCAGCGGAGGCCCGCGCCGCGGGGCGGCACGGAGACGAGTAACTTGCCGCGCGCCCCTCGACGGGCGACGGTTCCCGCTGGCTCAGGCCATCTGGAGAAGATCGTGGACTCGACCGAACAGCCTCCCGTCGTGATCGAGGCCCCCGCGCCCGCCGCTCCGCCGC
>PLYU01000096.1 GCA_003153495.1 Myxococcales bacterium | reverse complement strand
TCGTGCGCCGCGTCGGCGACGTTGCTCACGTGTGCAGCGGCGAGGCACGCCGGCGCGAGCGCCGACAGGGCCAGCATGACCTCGTCGGTGCGCCGTCCGTCCGTCGCCACGCGGCGATGCTACATTGGCGCCCCCCCCAATGGCCCGATTCATCGACGAGTTGAAGCGTACCCACCACTGTGCCCAGCTCCGGGCCTCCGACGAAGGAAAGACGGTCGTCCTGTTTGGATGGGTGTCGAGCTACCGCGACCACGGCGGCTGCGTGTTCATCGACCTGCGCGACCGCGAAGGGGTCACGCAGCTCGTGTTCGATCCCGAGCTAGCCGGTCACGGCGACCAGCCGCGCGCCACCCACGACCTCGCGCGCGCCCTGCGCAGCGAGTGGGTCGTCGCCGTGCAGGGGGTCGTGAAGGGCCGCGGGGCGAACAAGAACTCCAGGCTCCCCACCGGCGAGATCGAAGTTCACGGCTTCGAGCTCTTCGTCTTCAACAAGAGCGAGACCCCTCCGTTCGAGATCGCCGACTCGATCGACACGAGCGAGGAGAAGCGGTTGCAGTACCGGTACTTGGATCTGCGCCGGGCACCCCTGCAGCGCACCTTGCGGGTGCGCCACCGCATCCACCAGATCACGCGGCGGTACTTCGACGACAATGGCTTCCTCGAGCTCGAGACGCCCGTCATGGTGAAGTACACGCCGGGCGGCGCGCGCAACTTCCTCGTCCCCTCGCGCATGAACGCCGGCAAGTTCTACGCGCTGGCCGAGAGCCCGCAGCTCTTCAAGCAGCTCTACATGGTCGCGGGGTTCGACAAGTACTTCCAGATCGTCAAGTGCTTCCGCGACGAAGATCTGCGCCTCGACCGGCAGCCCGAGTTCACGCAGATCGACGTCGAGATGTCGTTCGTCAACCAGGACGACGTCTTCCGGGTCATGGAGGGGCTGGTCTTCGGCATCTGGAAGGAGGTCCTCGGCGTCGACCTGAAGGAGCTCTACCCGAGCGGGCGCTTCCCGCAGATGCCCTTCGACGAGTCGATGGCGAAGTACGGCAACGACAAACCCGACGTCAGGTTCGACCTGCCGCACGTCGACATCACCAGGGTCGTCGTCGACCACGGCGGGGGCGGCGTGCCCTTCTGGAAGACGATCGCCGACAAGCTCTCGGCCGGCGACGCCCACCGCGACGCCGTGACGGACATCGTGAAAGCGCTGCGCGTGCCCGCCGAGCTGGCCGGGAAGATGTCGCGCGCGGAGATCGAGAAGCTCGAGGAGTTCGTCAAGGGCATGGGCGCCAAGGGCCTGGCGCGCGCCAAGGTCGACGCCGAGGGCAACTGGGTGCAGTCGCCGCTCGCGAAGATGATCACGCCCGAGCTGAGGCTGGCGATCAACGCGCGCGTCGAGGCCAGGGACGGCGACCTCGTGCTCTTCCAGTTCGGCCGGGAGAGCGTCGTGCAGACGGTGATGGCCAACCTACGCATCCATCTGGCGAAGAAGCTGGGCCTCATCCCGGACAGCGGCCACGGCGGCAAGTGGAAGTTCCTCTGGGTCGTGAACCCGCCGCTCTTCGAGTACGACGACGAGAGGAAGACCTGGGTCGCGGCGCACCACGCCTTCACCCGCCCTCACGACGACTGCATCGATCGGCTCGAGAAGGATCCCGGCAAGGTGCTCTGCTGGCGCTACGATCTCGTGCTCAACGGCTTCGAAATCGGCGGCGGGTCCATTCGCCTCCACGACCCGGCGGTCCAGGCCAAGGTCTTCCGCACGCTGGGCATCTCCGACGAGGACGCCCGCAGCAAGTTCGGCTTCCTCCTGGACGCCCTCAAGTACGGCGCGCCGCCGCACGGAGGGATCGCGATCGGCATGGACCGCCTCTCGATGCTCCTCAGCGGCTCGGAGAGCCTGCGCGACGTGATCCCGTTCCCGAAGACACAGCGGGGGACCGACCTGATGACCGACGCGCCGAACGTCGTGTCGCCCGAGCAACTCGCCGAGCTCAAGATCCGCGTGGTCGAGCCGCCCGCCGGCGCGTGACGGGCGCGCAGGAAGCTGGTGTCTTTCGTCCGATCCCATCGCGATGGCGTCGTCGGCCTCGCTCGGTCCCTTCTAACGAAATCCACCCGCTTCCTGCGCGGCGGAGGCTGGTGATCCTCGCGCGGCTGGCGTACGCGTGGTGAACGCCGGGGCGGCGACAAACCACCCACAGAGGCATGAGCCTGGGCATCACGCCTCCGAGTCGGGCTGCACCTGCGACCTGCGCAGACCGGCTGAGGGCACCGAGACAGGCACCGAGACTCCTCCTCCCCGTCGCGCCCCGCGGCACCTTCCCGCGCAGGCGACCGGTGTATTTCGAGACCGAGCGATGGCGCCGGCGGCCGCGCGAGGAATACACAGCGTATTTCGAGCGCGGCCGACGACGCCAGCGCGAAGGGATCGGCCGAAAGACACCGGTCTAGCGCTGCAGCAGCTTGCGGAGCAGGCCCAGCGGGTCGAAGCCCAGTAGCCCGCTCACATCGTCGCCCGTGAGCGCGCCGACGCGGGCACGCACGCCCTCGAGCACCGGGCCCATCGCGGCCAGAGGAGAGATGCGGCCGGTGATCGCGCGGAGCGCGTGCAGCACGTAGCGGGTCCCGTCGAACCCGAGGGCCATCCCGACCGCCGCCGGCATCGGCGCGATGATGACGTCGCGCACGGCCACGGCGCGGCTCCAGGCGCCCGGGCGAGCGTCGGTCTGCAGCGCGCGGAAGGTCCCGAGCTCGGCGAAGCAGCCGAACGCGAGGGGCGCGTACCGGGCTTCGATCGCCTGCACCAGGTGGCGGTAGTCGCGGCGCCAGTCGCCCGAGAGCAGCCCCAGCGCCGGGCGCAGCTCGTCGGGCCCCGCCACGACGTCGAAGCCCGGGCCGCGGCGGCGCGCCACGAAGGACGTCCAGAGGCTGCCTCCGTCGAACAGGCCGAGGGCCATCGCGCGTCCGTCGCCGCAGAGCACGTCGAGCGTGCGGCGAACGACATGCGGCGTCGGGACCGGGATCCCGCGCAGGCGCTGCGGCCAGGTCGTGATCGCGCCCTCGCCGATCATCTCGCGCGCGATGCCCACGAGCAGGAGCGACTGCGCCGTGAAGTCGTCGCTGCGCGCCGCGCGGGCGCCGAAGCGTTCCATCACCTCGTCCAGCGCGCCCAGGCGCAGAGCGAGCGCCCAGCTCGCGTGGTTCGCGCGCGCGAGCGGGCCCAGTGCGGCAGGCTGACCCGCGCGGAGCGCGAGCGCCAGGGCATCGGCCTCGTCCCGCGTCGCGCCGGCGGTCGCGGGGTCGAGGCGCCCCTTGCGCGTGTGCAGGAGCTTGAGAATCTCGCCTTCCTCGTGAACGACGACGACGCCCCCGCACGGGCGGGTCGGCTCGAGCTCCGGGGCGGCTCTCGCCTGCCACAGTCGCAGAAAGCGGACCCAGTCCTCGGTGGTCCAGCCTTCGAATCGGACGTCGGTGGTGAGCACGGCGCGGGCGCGAGCATAGCAGTCGCGTGCTATGAGGCCCGGGCGCACGTGAGCCCCGAAGAGCTGTTCGCCCGTTACTTCTTGCCGCTCTACCCGCCCGACTCGCGGGCGGACCTCTCTCGCGCGCGCTCGATGGACGCGAACCCGGGGCGTAACCCGGCGATGGTGGCTCACCTCGACGAGGCGGCGGACCGGTTCGTCGCCAACGCGGGCGGCCTCTTCGGCCCGGAGCTCGTCCTGGACCGGAGCGACGCCAGCGTGCACCGCCTCGGCGCGGCGCTGACGCGGGCGCGTCGGGACGAGTGGGCCGCGCAGGGTGCGCCCGGTGGCTCTGACAACGTCCTCTTCAACGCCGTCGTCCACGGCGCCGCGTACGTCGGCGCGTGCGTCGTCGCCAACCATGGCGGCGTCTGGGGCGTGCGGCGGCCGCTCTGGGAGAGCGTGGTCCGTCTGAAGTCGCACGCGGGCGAGGCGAACCTGGCCGTGTTCCACTGGTGGCTGAAGTCGCTCGCCGACGAGGCGCTGCCTGCGGCCGGCGAGCCGTCGCTGCCCGGGGGTGGCGCGACCCTCGCCGACCGCTACCGCGCGCACGTCGAGGTGCCCTGCGCCCGTCCCGAGGAGCTGCCGGTCATCGTCGGCGTCGAGCGCCCTCTCCCGCGGCTCAAGCGGCCAAGCTACGACCAGCTGCACAAGTACCTGCGCGCCCACCTGACGGAGGTGCGCGACCTGGGCGACGATTTCCCCACGCCCGAGCGGTTCGCCGAGCTCGCGCTCGAGTGGATGGACTTCCACGTGCTCGGCGGAGGCCGGCTGGTCCTGATGGCGGGAGCCTCCAGGAAGGGTCTTTACCTTTTCTGGGTCGGAGCGAGCGGCTTCGAGAAGAGCGCGTTCTTCTCGTGCGACGCCGTGCCGGAGCCCGTCGTCCGCGTGCGCGGCAACCACATCGCAGCGATGACCCAGAACGACGGCGTGATGCGCGTGCGTGAGATGCTGTGGTGGGGGCCCTGAATCGGCTCTTCATCGAATCCGGGGAAGCGGATCGTGCGCAAGCGGCCCGTAGCGGACGAGCGGCGAGAGCGGGCGCGCGTCGGGTGAGCGCGGCGGCTCGCAGGATACGAACCTGCAGTGAGCGAGGATCTCGTCGTTTCGAGAAGCGAAGTACGGTCCACCCGTGGGCTGCCAACCACGCGTCGCGAGGAGCGTCGTAGGGCCCTCTGGCCAGGTGAACGGGGCCGTCACGGGGCAGGTAGGCCCGATCCCGGATCCATCGGACCGAGCTGTCGGGCCGGACGATTCGATAAGAGTTCCTCCCATCCGCCGATCGGCTGCCGCGAGAGTGATTGCCTCACGCGCTCGCGATCCTCCGGATGGATGGCTTCCAGCCACGCCACGGCGGAGGAATGGAGGCTCTGACTGTCGAACGACGCCAAGATCCGC
>PLYU01000207.1 GCA_003153495.1 Myxococcales bacterium | reverse complement strand
CGCGCTTGCTACGGCTGACTCTCTTCCACACGAGTGCCGCGCCGACCTCGCCGGAGGTGCGGCGCATACGGGCGCGCCTGGCCGAGATGCTCCAGTTCGACGGTCGATACGAGGAGTCCGCTCGCGAGTACATCGCTGCCGCCGAGGGAGCATCGAGCAACCAGCGGGTGGAGTTCCGGCGGGCCGCCGCGGAGCAGCTGCTCAGCGCCGGGCGCATGGACGAGGGCGCACAAATGCTCCACGAAGTCCTGCACGCGGTCGGCATGAGCGCGCCGCGTTCTGCGCTCTCGGCCGTCTTCTGGCTGCTCGTCTTCCGCGTCTGGTCCATGTTCGTCAGTCTGCGGCGCAGAGACCGGGAACCCGACGCCGTCCGACCCGAGGATCGCGTCCGCATCGATGCGCTGTTCACGGTGGCCAACGGGCTCTCGATCGTCGACGTCATCCTCGGTGCGTGCATGCAGGCGCGGCACTTCGTCGAGGCGCTGACGAAGGGCGATCGCTTCCAGGTCGTGCGCGCCGCCGGCCTCGAGGCTGGGCACCTGGCCGCCGCCGGGGAGCATGAATCAGGGCGTGAGCGCGCTCTCGTCGAGCTGTCCCAGAGCGTCGCCGGACGCGACGGGCGACCCATGGCCATCGCTTATGCCAACGCGGCGCGCGGCATCGGCCTCTGGAACCGCGGTCGCTGGAGAGAGGCGCAATCGAGGCTCGAACGCGCCACGTCGCTATTCCCGCGCGGCTCCGGCGGATTCGGGATGACCCACATTTTCGATGTGTATGTTTACTACTTTCTAGGCGAGTTCCAGGAGTGCAACCGGCGGATGGTGCGCCTCCTCGCCGAGGCTGCGGACCGTCGCGATCTCTTCACGTCCGTCAACGTCCGAACGGCCGCCGGGATCTGGTTGTCGCTCGTCGCGGACGAGCCGGAGCACGCGCGGCGCGAGATGACCGACGCCCTGTCGCAATGGTCGTACCGAGGTTTCTCTCTTCAGCACTGGCAGGGCATGGTCTGGGGGGCGGAGATCGAGCTCTACGTCGGCGAAAGCGGTCAGGCCTATGAGCACCTGGCGCGCGACATGCCACGGCTGAAGAAGAGCGGCCTGCTTCACGCGGGGTTCATCCGTGCGGCGACGCTCTACATGCGCGGCCGCGCGGCGATCGCGTCGATCGGGAACCGCACCGACCTGCGGCGGCCGCGAATCGCCGAGGCGCGGCGTCTGGCGCAGCAGCTCGCTCGCGAGGCCGAGGTCTGGACTCACGCGCTGGCCGTCCTGTTGCGAGCGATCGCGGACAACGCGGCAGGTGACCGCGCTGCCGCCGTCGCGGCCCTGCGGGAGGGGGTCGATCGCGCAGAAGCCACGGGCACGATCTTGTACGCGCTGCCGGCGCGCTACCGCCTGGGTCAGCTCCTGGGCGGCGATGAAGGGGCGGCGATGGTCCGGCAGGCGGTCGAAGCGATGACGGCCGAAGGCGTCCGCAACCCGGAGCGCTGGGTGGCTTGTCACCTGCCGGGGGAATGGGGCTCGCCCGGCACCGGTGCTACCAAGTAACTTCGTCTGCCCCCCCGGCTACTTCCCGGTGTCCTGGTCCAAGATGATGAACTGGACGCGGCGGTCCTCGCGCGAGAGGGCTCCAAATGGACCAAGGCTTCCAGTCCGAGCGGAAGCCGTTACCGTCGACTAACCCGTTATGGAATAGGGGTAGGGAGGCCGGCTTTAGTTGCTGCGCGAGCCTGGAGGTGACGGGAGGAACGTACCACCGGACCTACACGAACTCGGGCGGCGGAGCTACCGGCGAGGCCGATCCTGCGACCGTGAGCAGCTTCCGGCTCGACAAGTACCTGGTGACGGTGGGCCGCTTGCGTCAGTTCGTGAAAGCTTCGAATGGCGGCTACGTGCCGTCGCCAGGATCGGGCAAGCACGCGCACCTGAACGGCGGCCAGGGGTTGCGGGCGACGGGGGGAGGCTACGAGCCGGGCTGGGTCGCGTCGGACGATGCGAACCTCTTCCTGACGGATGCGAGCCTCTTGTGCAGCAGCGGCTACTCGGCCTGGACGAGCGCGCCCGGGGGTCACGAAGATCTGCCGATGAACTGCCTCACCTGGGCCGCGGCGTACGCGTTCTGCATCTGGGACGGCGGGTTTCTCCCGAGCGAGGCGGAGTGGGAGTACGCGGCCGCGGGCGGGGCCGAGCAGCGGCCGTACCCGTGGGGCGCGACCGCGCCCGGAACCGGCAACCGGTACGTGATCTACAACTGCAATTTCCCGAACGGCAGCGGGAACTGCACCGGCGTGATCAACCTCGCCGCGGTGGGGACCGCGACGCTGGGAGCCGGCCGGTGGGGCCAGCTCGATCTGGCGGGCGACATGTGGGAGTGGAACCTGGACGCGTACGACACGTACACGTTCGTCGATCCGTGTGCGGATTGCGCCAACCTCACCGCAATGCCCACGCGTCGGGTGATCCGCGGCGGCGACTACTCGATCGACATGCCGAACTTGCTCGCCTCGTCGCGGTACCCGGGTAGCGACTCGACGGGCAACGGCAGCGGCAACGGGGTCCGCTGCGCCAGGATTCCCTGAAGCGCGCGGCGTCGCGCCCGCTCGCCTCACGTCCCCGAAATGAGCGCGCTGCGTACCTGCTCCAGGAAGAGGGCGCAGAGACCGGTGCGGGAATGGACACCGAGTCGAGGGTAGATCGACTTCGTGTACTGATTGACGGTATGAACGCTGATGCCGAGGCGATCGGCGATCTGCTTGTCGGCCAGACCTTCGAGCAGCAGGGCAACCGTGTGGCGTTCGCGCGGAGACAGGTGCTCGCAACGCTCGAGGGTACGCACGCGCAAGCTGTTCAGCTTTCTGCGCCTGCACCGCAGCGAGCTTTTCGATGATGCGTTCCAAGACGAGCTGGAGTCGATGTACCGGGACACCGGCGCGGGCAAAGAGGCGGTGCAGTCTCGTCGACTCTACGGGTGCGCCGCGGGGTGGTGAAGGATGATCGATTGGTTCACGGCCCACGCCTCGCCGGTCGTGGCGATGCCGTAGAGGGAGATGCTCCCGAACTCGCTGTGGGAGAACATCGGAGTCCACGCGGCTCCGTCCCAGTGCGCGAGGTAGCACGGGCCAGAGAACTCGCACCGGTCGAGCCAGACGTCGGCGGGGCCCGCGCCCCAGACGCCCTCGCTCGATCCGGAGAAGTGCTTCACCAGCGGACTCCACGCCCGTCCGTCCCAGTGCATCACCACGCCCATCGCGTCTCGCCCGCTCGTGCCCGACAGCCAGACGTCGGTGGCGGACGTGCCCCACACGGCGCTGAAGTCGTATGGGAAGTCGGTGGTCACGGTCACGGCGGTCCAGTTCACGCCGTTCCAGTGCGCGGCCGTGCCGCTCTTGCCGGCGACCCAGACGTCGTCCGGCGCGCTGCCCCACACCATGCCGTCGGTCGGCGAGCCGGTGGCCGGCACGGGGACGCCTCCGAGCGCGAAGGGCGTCCACTGGCGGCCGTCCCAGTGCAGGCGGTCCTGCGGCCCCACGGCCCAGACGTCGCTCGCGCTCCACGCGAGCACGCCGGAGAGTGCATAGGTCGTCGCGGGCACGGGGACCGGGCTCCAGCGCGTCCCGTCGAAGTGCTCGACGACGCCGTGCCAGGAGTCGTCGCGGCCGGCGATCCACACGTCGTCGGCGCCCGACCCGTGCACCTGCGCGAAGAGGTCCATGGTGCCGCCCGCGCAGTCGTTGGTGACCGACGACCATCCGCGACCGTCGCCATGGAAGATGTCGCCGAAGCCGCCCACCGCCCACACGTCGCTGGTGGACGAGGCCCAGACGCTCGTGAGGTCGAGGCACCCCAGGCCCGGAGTCAGCTCCTGGTTCAGGGACGACCAGCGGCGGCCGTCGTAGGCGTAGACCGCGCCGTAGTTTCCGATCCCCCACGCCTCGGTCGGGCTCAAGGCCACTCCCCCGGCGAGATAAAAGTTGGGCGTGCTGCTCCACGTCGACCCGTCGAAGTGATCGACCTCGTTGCCGAAGAACCACACGTCGTTCGGCCCGGATCCGGCGATGGCGGCGCCTCCGGCGTACACGGGCGCGCCGGTCACGGGGATCCACGCCGTCCCGTCGTAGTGGAAGAGGCTCGACGGATACGAGCGGGGCAAGGCTGCGTCGCCCTCGGGGGTGCAGTTCACGTCCTGCTGGCCGTTCATCCAGACGTCGCGCGGGCCGCTGCCCCACACGTGCCGAAGGTCCCAGCCGGCGAACGGCGCGCCCGGGGCCGGGGTCCACGCTTGCCCATCGAAGTGCAGCAGCGTCCCGCAAGTTCCCACGACCCAGGCGTCGCTCGGGTCCGCCGCCCAGACCGCACCCAGGGACTCGTAGGTGCCCGACGGCATCGTGCTCCACGACGCTCCGTCGAAGTGCGCGATGCTGCCCTGGTAGCCGATGGCCCAGACGTCCGACGGCCCGGTCCCCGCGATCGACGCGACGTACGGGACCGGCGACGGGACCGTCGTCCATGCGTTGCCGTCCCAGTGAGCGAAGATGCTCCCCGCCACCCAGACGTCCTGGGGCCCGGTGCCCCACACCACGCCGAGAGACGCCTTCGGCCAGCGCTGCGCGGACCACGACGCGCCGTCCCAGTGCAGCGCAGCGCCGTCCTCGGTTACCGTCCACAGGTCGTCGAGCGCCGCGGCCCACACGCCCGTCAGCGTGTTGCCCTGCGGGAGGGGGCTGTCCCAGCACCAGCTGTCGGAGCAGATTCCGCCCGACGGGACCTCGCGCGACGCGTCCGCGCCCGAGTCGTCTGCCGCGGCCTCCGCGGCGTCGGGCGTGGTCGCATCGGCTCCGCTTTCGATGGGCCCCGCGTCGACCGCGCTCGCGCCGTCCATGCTCGCGGCGGCGTCACTCGCGCTCTCGCCCATCGCCCCCGGGCGGCCGCAGGCGAAGCACGCCAGCCACGCGACTACGGCGCCGTGGCGAAGCATGCGAGCAGCGAGCAGCGCGCGAACACGGCATCCAAAGATGGCGCGCGCGCAAGGAAGGTCCTCGGGGCGGTTCACAAGAGGCCCATGTCGCGATGATCTTGAAGCGCGCCGTCTCCCGGCGCAACGTCTACGAGAGGGTCTCATCCGGCATCTCGAAGCGGACGTTCCGGGCGCGAAGTTCTCGCTCGTGCGGCGGCGAAACGAACCGCGGGTGCGGGAGGCTGGCTGGCGCCGCTCGTCGACGCGGACGCCCGGGACGAGGAGACGCTGGAGCTCATCGTCTACAAGGCGCGGACCGAGAAGACCTACGAGCAGGTCGCCGCCGAGCACGGCATGGCTCCCGCGGCGCTGCGGAGCCGCGTCCACGAGTTCAAGAACAAGTACCTTCCCCGCTGGCGACGCCGGCAGAGCATGTTCATCCTGCTTCTGCTCTGGTTCATCGCCGTCGCGACGGCCGTCGCCTGGATGCTCCTGCGGCCCCCGCCCGCCCCCTCCCCTCTTCCGCCCGTGTCGTCGGCCGTCGCGCCACCTCCTCCCGTGGTCGCGCCGCCGCCGTCGAGCCGCTGCCCAGGCGCGAGCCCGACACGAAGCCTCGGTGAGGCTCCTCGCGACAGCGCTGGGCCTGGGCCGTCGCAGGTGAGGATGGCCGTCCTTCCAGCGCCGCGAGCGGTTGCGCGCTGACGCTCGCCGCCTCGTGCCCACGACTACGACCTCGTCGTCCCGGGCGCCGGGCCCCCCGCGAGAGCAGTGAGCTACCCTCCGGAGAGGTCCCGGAGCACGTCCTTCACGAGCGTCAGGGCTTCCAGGCCGACCCGTTCCACCGGAGGATCGCGCCGGCCCCTGCGGCCCACGCGTCGCCCGGCCCGCTGCTCCAGACCGACCACAGCACGTCCATCGTCCCGGTCGGGGAGGAGGACCACGTCACGCCGTCGTAGTGGAACACGACGCCGTCGAGGCCCACGGCCCACACGTCGCTCGGGCCCGTACCCGTGATTCCGAGGAGAGCGACCGCCGTGGCCGGCGGGGCCGCGGTCCACGTGGTGCCGTCCCAGTGCTGGATGGCCCCCAGGTACGCCGTGACCCACACGTCGTTCGCGGTGCTGCCCCAGATGCCGCGGAGCGGGGCGCCCGAGAAGGGCAAGGCGTTGAAGTTGGACCCATCGCCGCGGAGCACCAGCCCGGTACCTCCCTGCGTCGAGCCCGCCATCCAGACGTCTTTGCTCCCGCTGCCCCATACCGCCCAGAGGCTGGTGGAGCCGGGCACGTCGCTGTCCTGCCAGGTCTTGCCGTCCCAGTGGCGCACGTAGCCCGACCCGCCCGCGCCCGAGTCGATTCCGACCGCCCACACGTCCGCCGGCCCGCTGGCCCACACCCCGAGGAGCAGCGTCTGCGTGATGGCGGACGCCACCGTCCAGGACGTCCCGTCCCAGCGGAAGACCGTCCCCATGTCGCCCGTGACCCAGACGTCGCCCGGGCTGGTGCCGTACACGCCGGTGAGGTTCTCCGTCGTGCCGCTGTCGGACATGGTCCACGCGCTGCCGTCGAAGTGCCTGATCATGCCGCCGCCGCCGACGGCCCAGACGTCGGTCGCGCTGCTGCCCCAGACCGCGTGAAACCCCGGGGGCGTCGACGCGTCCGGCCCCGAGTCCGGGACGGCCAAGGCCTCGACCGAAGCCTCGACCGAAGCCTCCACAGCGACGTCGGCCGACGCATCGAGGTCGAGCGCGGCGGCGGTCGCGCGCGCGGCCGGCCCCTGCCCACACGCGGCGAGCCCGAGGGCCAGCAACCCAAGCACCGCGCTCCACCGGGTCATCATCGCGCCGACTCCTTCTTCCCGGCCTCGGCGCGCTCCGCGACGTCCAGGGCCATCCCCACCACAGCGCCGACCAGCCGGTTGGCCAGCCGGATCGACTCGTACACCCCGGATACAACCACGTCGTGGACGACATGAACACCGTGCGCAGGACCGGCCACCGGGGGGATGCGCTCGAGGACCGCGAACGAGCGCCCCGCGGTGGCCCTCCTGCCGGGGACGGCAGACTACCCTCGCACCGGGGGGCCCGGGTGCAATTGACGCGGCGCGATATTGTCCTACGCTGCGCGGCCCCCCGGATCATGGCCCTAGGAAGCTGGTGTCTTTCGTCCGATCCCTTCGCGAGGGCGTCGTCGGCCTCGCTCGAGCTACGCGTAGTAGCGCTCGCTCGCCCTCCTAGTGTGGTGAGTCCGCATCGCCGCTGTCATCCCGAGCGAAGCGAGGGAACCCCCGGACGCCTTCCGCGCGAGCCGGGCTCGTGTGGCCCTCTCCCGCGGGGTCTTCACCACGCCAAGACGCGGGGCTTCCCCGTGGCAAGATGCGCGAGAATCGCCAGTCTCCTCGCCGCGCAGGAGCCCCAGGTGGTTTTCGCCGAGACCGACGACGCCAGCGCGATGGGATCGGCGAAGAACACCGGGCTTCTAGAGCGCCCCACCCCCGCTCCGGACGCGCTGCTCGATGCGCCGACGCACCGCGCCGCGCCCCCCTTCGCGCTCGATGCCCTCGTCTCCGATGCGGCGCGCGAGCTCTCGCAGGCCCCACTCGACCTGCCCCGTCACGCGGCGCTCCGCCAGCGCGCCCGACTCGCGCTGGGACTGCCGGTGACGCTCGATCGCCGCGATCAGCTCCTCCAGCCCCAGGCGGCGCGCGCCGCTCACCATCACCACCTCGGGCCCCGCGCCCGCCGCGACGCCGGCGCC
>PLYU01000353.1 GCA_003153495.1 Myxococcales bacterium | reverse complement strand
ACTCGGCCTCTTTGCGAAAGTAGGACTAGACGTCGAGGGCCTTCTCGGCGGCGACGCGGCCGGCCTCGATGTAGGCGCGTCGCAGCTCGCGGTCGGCGAAGCCGGAGAGCGCCGTGCCCGGCAGCGCCGGGTCCGGACAGACGAGGACCAAGCGCAGGTCTCGCCAGCCGAGCGCCCCGAGGACCGCCGCGCGGGTCTGCGCGGTCGCCCCGGTGGAGTCGAGCGCGGAGACGACGCCCCTGAGGAGGACGTTGGTCCTCTGCGCCTGCCCGAAATCGTGTGCGATGCGCTCGTTGATCAGGATGTCGGCGAGCTTCGCGACCAGATCCGCGCCGCCCGGCTCCCCGGCCGGCGGGGGCGTGAGCGCCTCGGTCGTCACGACGATGACCGTCTGCACCTGCGGATCGTCGAGGACGCACGAGATGGGGGCGTTGTTGACGGCGCCTCCGTCGACGCAGGGACGGCCGTCGACCATCGTGGGCGAGAAGAGGCCGGGGAAGGTGGCGGATGCAGCGGCGCAGGTCGCGATCTCCGACCACATGGAGCGATCGAGGAAGTCGCTGGCGTCGAAGTTCCGATCGAGCTCGTAGCGCGGCAGGGGCTCGTCGTCCGCGGGCAGAGCGGTCAGGCTGCCGGCGACCAGCGTGACCTTGACGGGCGCTCGCACGCCACCGACGGGCGCCCTCTCGACGACGCGCTGGATCCCCTCCTCGACGAGGGCGACGAGCTTCGAGGTGTCGGAGAGGCCCCGCGCGTGGAGCCAGTCGCTCCAGGAGACGTGGGTGATGTCGCCCCAGGCGCCGTGGTCGAGCCACAGGCTCCGGGCCACGTCGGCGGCGTGCTCGAGCTGTCCAGTCGCGACGCCCGCTCCGAGCACCGCAGCGGTCAGAGCCCCCGAGCTGGTGGCCGCGATCCGGCGGATCGGCCATCCGTTCGCGGCGAAGACGCCGACCACGCCCACGCCGAAGGCTCCCTTGGCCACGGCGCCAGACAGGACCAGGGCCACGCCATCGTCCGGAACGCCGACGCTCGTCATGGGCCCCGGGGCTAACGTGCGGGGCATCGCGGGTCAAGCGGGTGGCGTCGGCTGGGCAACGTGGGCGCGCTCGCCAACAACCAGCTGCCGATCTGGTACGCGCGCCACAACGTGAACAAGACGAACTTCCCGCCGGTCCATGACTGGATCAAGCTCGACCAGAGCGTCAGCGCGGCCCCGGGCGCTCCGCAGTACTTCTCGTTCCACCCCGGCAAGACGGGCGACGGCACGGTCTGCGGGCGGGTCGTCTACAGCGACGTGCACGTCAGCGGCGGCCCCGGCCAGAGCGCCAACGGCGTGCCGGGCGACTACCCGGGCTTCAACTTCGGCGGGGTCGTCCCCTCGGGCTGTGCCCAGCACCCGCTCACTCCCCAGGAGAAGGCCCTCGAGTTCATGCTCTTCGACCTCACCTCGTGTCTCGTGCCTCCGGGCCAGAGCCCGGTCGCGCCCTCGCTGTCGGCGGGCGGCGCGGACGCGGGGCCCGGGCCCGGCGGGGCGTTCGACGGCGGCTCCGAGGCCGGCAGCGAGGCCGGAGGGAGTCAGGATGCGGGCGTCGACGCGCCCGCGGCGCCCGTCCGGCTCGGCCCTCCCAGGTTCTCGCCACCCTCGGGGACGCCGCCGCTCTCGGTCACGATCAACCCGCCCGCAGGGGCGCCGTCTTCGAACGTGTTTCTCCTCTACACGACCGACGGCACCCACCCGACGCGGTCCAGCCTCGTATACTCACTCGGGGCCCATCCAGGTGACGTTGGCCACCACCATCCAGGCGTTCTCCGTCGCACCGGGTTACTTGGACTCTCCGATCGCGACCGTGACGTACGGCCCGTGAGCGCGCGGACCCGCGCTGATCCCGGCGGTAGTCCTCACACCGAGCAGTTGCGGAGGTCCGGGGTGCTGTTCGAGGAGTCGGCTGCGGTCGTGCGGAGCGGCCGCACGTGTCGCAGTGGCAGCGAGTGAAGCCATGCGCGAAGACGCCGCAGCGCAGGTACCCGCGGAATTCGCGCTCGACGTAGCGCAGCAGCGGCGCGGAGTACGTCTCGCGCGCGTGCGAGAGGAAGGTCTCGAGCGTCTCGCGCACCACGCCGTAGAGGACGGTCTCGGTCGGCTTTCGCGGCGGGTAGGCGGGCGCGAGGCGGGCCACGCCCGCTTGGCCGCGGCGCGCGGCGTGCCAGGCCGGAGTTCCGGGCGTTTGCGCCGACACCGCGCTGTCCGGGACAGGGCCACCAACCGACTGCGTACCGGGCTGGCGCAGCGGACCGGAGAGCGGCGCCCGCGCGCGCGTGGTCGCGCTTGTACGACCGCACTCGTCGGGCGGGAACGTTGTGGCTGGGCGATGCGGGATGGGAGCGTCCGCACGCGGTCGTGGAGGGGGCCGTTGCAGGCGTCGTCCTCGGAGCCACCGAGCGGGCCTGGCTGGCCGCGTGCTGGAAGGCGGCCACGCTGGCTTGACCTGTTCGGCGAGATCCTCGGACGGCGCGCCGTCACGACATCGGGTTCACCCACCGTAGCTCGCTGAAGCGCGCGAAGTCCGGGTCGTTGCTGTGGAGCTCCGCCTGGTACTCGATCGCCAGGGCGGCGAGCTGCACGTCCGTGGTCAGATTGCCCGCGGCGCCCACGTCGCGCAGGAGCCTGAACGCGATCTGCACGTGCCGCGGGCCCGGCGCCAGCAACTGGACGTGCGGGCGCTCCATCCAGGCCTCCGAGCAGCCGATCGCCGCCTCGACGCTCATCGGGCGTTCGAAGACACGGCGACTGGTCGCCAGGCGCAGGAACCCGAAGAGCGCAGGCACGGCGACCCCCACCGCACGCTCGCCGTTGACCAGACCCTCCCACCAGTCGCGCGCCCGTGGATGCTCCGGGAACGCCGTGAAGTGGGCATAGAGGAGGAGGTTCACGTCGACGACGATCACGAAGCGCGCCGGCTCTGCCGCCGGGCCGCCCGCCCGCCCGGCGAGATCGAGTCTTCGTCCATCTCGTCGAGCAGCTGGTTCAACCGGGCACGATCGACCCCGGCGGCCAGCTTCGTCTCCTGGGGCGCGACCCTGTACGGCTTGGGCCGCTCGCGCTTGCTCTGTGGCGACAGGCCTCGCCGCAGCGCCGCGTTCACGACGTCCTTGAACGGCTTGCGGTCGCGGTGCGCCTTGTCGCGCAGCAGAGCCGCAATGTCCGAGTCGAGCGTCAGCGTGGTGCGCACCCAAGCATCATGATGCTCGCCCCGGATGACGTCAAGATGCGTCCCGGCCGGCGGTCAGCGGCCCGAGAGCCTGGACGCGAAGCCGGCGGCCAGGGACCAGCTCGCGGCGCTGCCCGGATGTCTGAGTGCAGGACCTCTGTTGCCGGTGACCCCGTCGCCGGCGGACGACGTGGAGCTCGCTGCGCGGCTCGGGATCGACGTCGAGCGGATCGCCGTCCTGCGCCGGCGCCCGGGCGTCGCGCTCGTCGCCTTGCTCGACGGGAGCGCGCCGGTCGCCTTCGGCGCGTTCGACCCTGCCTTCCCCGGCATCTACCCCGCGTGCGTTGCGAGCCCGGACGTCGCCCGCTCGCTGCTCGAGGCCTGTCGCCCGCACGCGCGCCACGATCACGCGAACGTCACCGTCGAAGGGAACCGCGCGCTCTACGCGGCCCTGTCCGCGGCCGGCGCGGAGCTGAGGCACGCGCTCTACCGGATGGGGGCGTCGATCTGACCTCGACCTCGACCGCGACCTCGACCGCGACGCGCCGCCCCGTACGCGCGCCGTGCGCATCCGTCGGCCTCACGCGTACCCGCGTGAGCGCGACGCGCGCGTCCGTCGGCGTCATGCGGGCTCGCGTGAGCGCGACGCGCGCGTCCGTCAGCCTCACGCGGGCCCGCGTCAGCGAGACGGACGCATCGCTCCCCAGCAATGTCGCGCATTTACGCGAAACCGACGCCCACGATGTCGATTTCTCCCTGGAACCGTCCGGAATTCGCCCGCCGCCCAGCTTAACAGATTGAAGGCAGTCGATGAGCGCCGCCCGGCCATGGTGCGTGCTCGTACGACGGACTCTCGTCGTGGAGCTTAAGGCCGTTGAACGCCTGCTGCCGATCCACGCGGCGCAAGTCCTGACCTACATGAAGCTTTCCGGAGCCCGCGTCGGCCTGCTCATGAACTTCAACGTCCCTTCTCTGCGGCAGGGCCTTCGCCGCCTCTCGCTCCCGCCCGATCTCCTTCCCGACCTTCCCGACCTTTCTGTGAATCCCTCTCCCCGCCCGAGGCGGGAGCCGGCGCGACGTCGTTCGGCTTCACGGCCGGGCTGGCGAGGTGGTCGCCGACACGCTCGGCGCCGACCACGCCCCACGAGGCGGTCGAGCCAAGAGCGCGTCCGTTCGAGAGGATCCTGCGCCACCTCGTGCCACAGTCGGATCCGCGGATCACGGCCCCCGTAGCGTGCCTCAGCCGCCGTCGGCCCCGCCCTCAACGCTGCCGTCGGCCTCCACGCCGATCGTTCCCCGCACGGCCGCGTCGCCCGACGGGGGCCACGTGAACGGGACATCGATGCACGTGGGAACGGACGCCGTCGCGGTGCACCCGTGCAATCCAGTGCCCCCAGTCGTCGCGGCGTCGGGCGCTTCGGCGTACGCGCACATGTGTGCGACGTAGTCCCCGGGCGGGGCGCAACGCGGCGTCTGGCAGGCCATCGCAGACGGGCCGCACGTGCCCGGCTGGGCGTACGTCCCGTCCCAGGTACGCCGGGTGCTGCCCGCGTCGCCGATGACCGCCGAGGACTCGCAGATGATCGGGCATCCGATCGCCTGGCACGCGCTGCACGTGGCCATGCAGGTGCTGACCTGCTCGAGCACGTTGGCGCTGCCTTGCGGCTCGATCAGCAGCCCGTCGGCGGCGCACGAATTGGACATGCCGTTGCAGTACTTCGTACTGCTACCAGCCGCGACGAAGAGCTGAAAAGACACGAGCCCGGTCACGCAGCCGGCGTCGACGGCCCCGTCGAGCGGCGGCGACGACGCGTCGTCGCCCGAGGCATCATCGGCCAGGGCATCGGTGGCGATGGCATCGACGGGCGTCGTGGCATCGGCGGGGCCGCCGTCGTTCGCGCCGGTCGCTCCGGCGGGGGTGTTCTGGCCCCCGCAAGCGAGCAGCGTGGCGGAAGCGACGAGAGCCGCGGTGACGGCGAAAAGGGCGGGATGGCTTCGCATGCGAGTGGCCTTGGGCAATTTGCGTACCGCTCGAGCGTTCCGTTACTCGACCGCGATCGTCACGCGCGAACAGCTGGTCGCGTAGCCGAGCACCCGCTTGGTCACGGGGAACGCGCGCGCCGACGAGAGCACGAGGGCGATCTCGGCGAGCGCCTCGTCGCCGCGCGAGGCGTAGCGCGCGCGGATCTTCTCGCGCAGCTCGCCCTCGCCACCGGTGTTGCGCAGGACCTCGTCGACGAAGCCGACCCCGACCCCGACCCCGACCGCGACCTCGACCGCGACCGCGACCGCGACCGCGACCCCAACCCCGACCCCGACCCCGACCCGCGGCCCCCACCGGCGCAGCCTCGACCGCGTACGCGGCGGGCGGTGCTATCCTTTCCCGGTGGATCCCACCGCGGACGTGCTCGCGCGCCTGCGCCGCTTCGCCCGACCCATGAGCCCCGAGCTGCCCGCCGTCGACGTCGCGCTCGGAGAGGTGCGCCGGCTGCTGGAGGATGCCGGGGTACGCTTCAAGCTCGTCGGCGGCGTCGCCGTCGTTCACCACGGGTACGCGCGCACGACCGAGGACGTCGACGTGCTCGTCGAGGGCGGCGCCGTCGGGCGCCTGGGCCCGACCATGGCATCTCACGGGTTCACGCAGCAGAGCGCGGCTCGCCTGCGGCATGTCGCCACCGGCGTCCGCGTCGATCTCCTCGTCGCCGGCGAACCGCTGCCGCGCGCGGGCGCGGGCGTGTATCCCTCCCCGGAGTCGCTCGCCGGCAGTCCGCGAGACCCGAGCGTCGTCGGCCTCCCTGGCCTGCTCGAGCTCAAGCTTCGCTCTCACCGTCACCGCGACCTGGCGGACGTGGTCGAGCTGCTCAAGCGCCTGGACGACGCGCACTACCTCGAGGCCGAGGCGGCCTTGCCCGGCGCGCTTCGTTCGGAGCTCGCCGCGCTGCGGCGCGACGCGCTCGATGAGCTCGGGGAGGAGTGAGACGCACGCGGTCCTTGCGCACCCCGCCTCCCCGCCGTTAACTGCCCCCCCATGCCGTTCGAGCCCCAGTTCACCACCCTGGTCGACGTCTTCGACTACGCCGTCGCCACCTTCGGGCCCCGCCAGCTCTTCGGGACCAAGCAGCGCGGCAGCTGGAGGTGGACGACCTACGCCGAGTTCGGGGCCATGGTCGACCGCCTCCGCGGGGGGCTCGCGTCGCTCGGGATCGTGCGGGGCGACTGCGTCGCCATCGTGGCGAACAACCGCGTCGAGTGGGCCGTGGCCGCGTACGCCTGCTACGGCCTCGGGGCCGCGTTCGTGCCCATGTACGAGGCGCAGCACCCCGAGGAGTGGGAGTTCATCGTCCGCGACTGCGAGGCGAAGCTCCTCTTCGTCGCCAACGACAAGGTGCTCGCCAGCGCCAGGAGCCTGCTCGACGCCGCCCCGTCGCTCGAGCACCTCGTCCTGCTCGAGGGCGGCACCAACGGCGACGGGCGCATCAAGACCTACGAGTCGCTCATGGGCACGGGGCGCGTCACGCCGTCGCTCCACCCGCAGGCCGGCGACACCGCGTCGCTCATCTACACGAGCGGCACCACGGGCAACCCCAAGGGCGTGATGCTGTCGCACTGGAACATCGCGTCCAACATCGGGGCGATGCGCGAGGTGGTCCCGGCGGAGCACGACGACCGGTCGCTCTCCTTTCTGCCGTGGGCGCACGTCTTCGGACAGACCGTCGAGCTGCACGGCCTCATCTCGGGGGGTGCGTCGATCGCGATCTGCGAGGGGGTGGACAAGATCCTCGACAACCTCGCCGAGGTGCGGCCCACGGTGCTCTTCAGCGTGCCGCGCGTCTTCAACAAGATCTACACGGCGGTGCAGCAACAGGTCGCCAGCAAGCCGAAGGCCATCCAGATGATGGTGACCGAGGCGCTCAAGATCACGGCGAAGGAGCGCGCCGGCACGCGCCTCAGGCTGCCGGAGCTCGCCCTCCTCGAGCTGGTCGACAGGGTCGTCTTCTCCAAGGTGCGCGAGCAGTTCGGCGGTCGCCTCAAGTACGCCGTCTCGGGCGGGGCCGCCCTGTCGCGCGAGGTCGCCGAGTTCATCGACTCGCTGGGGATCGTCGTCTACGAGGGGTACGGGTTGACCGAGACCAGCCCCATCGCCACCGCCAACGTGCCGGGCTCGCGCAAGATCGGCAGCGTGGGCCGCGCCGTACCCGGGGTGCGCGTCGAGATCGACCCGCTCACGGCCGAGAAGAAGCCGGCGGAGGGCGGCAAGCCCAGCCGCCTCGAGGGCGAGATCGTCATCTACGGGCCCAACGTCATGAAGGGCTACCTGAAGNNACCTGAAGCGCCCCGAGGAGAACGCCGCGGTGCTCATGAAGGACGGCGGCTTCCGCACCGGGGACATGGGCTACATCGACGCCCACGGCTTTCTCTTCATCACCGGCCGCATCAAGGAGCAGTACAAGCTCGAGAACGGCAAGTACGTCGTCCCGACGCCGATCGAGGAGCAGCTCAAGCTCAGCCCTTACGTCGCCAACGCGATGGTCTACGGCGACAACCGCCCGTACAACGTGGCGCTCGTCGTCGTGAACGTCCCGGCCGTGCAGAAGTGGGCGCAGGACACGCAGCTCCACGTCCCGGCCGCCCCGGAGGCGCTCGTGAAGGACGATGCGGTGCGCGCGTTGATCAAGCGAGAGATCGACAAGTACGGCGTCGCCTTCAAGGGCTTCGAGGCGATCCGGGACTTCGCCCTGATCACGGGGGACTTCACGACCGACAACGGCATGCTCACCCCGAGCATGAAGGTCAAGCGCCGCAAGGTCGTCGAGACCTACGGCCACCTGCTCGAGGAGCTCTACGCGAAGAAGAGGGCGCAGCGGTCGGGGGCGAGCGCGAACGCGTAGCTGCGCGAAGCGGAAGTAGGCGCCGCGATCGGAGGCGAGCGCGAGCGCGCAGCCCCCCATTTGTCATCCCTCGCTTCGCTCGGGATGACAACTTCACCCCTCACCCTCACGCCATCAATCTCCGCCAGTCGACCATCTGGATGCTGCGCTCGGCGATCCGGTACTCGAGCGCGCGCCGCATGCCGTGCGCGTCGCCGCCGATCTGCAGCGGGACGTCGCGCGAGAACGTCATCCGCACGTGCGTCGCCAGCCAGTCGTGCATCCCGCGCATCGGGTGCGCGCCCCTCCAGAGCTGGGGGATCGCGGTCGTCGCGCCCAGCGCGCCGCGGTCGTAGACGCGGACGCTGAGAAACCCCGGCAGGCGCTCGGCGAACGGGAACGCCCGGAACCGGTAGCCGAACTCCGGGCACGTCCCCACCGACGCGATGCCGGCCGGTCCATCGTAGATGACCGCGCCGCGCCCGGTGCCGTCGAGCCTCCGGAGGCTGCCGTCGCTCTCGACCGTGAACACGTCGTCGCCGAGGTTCTCGATCGTCACCCTGGGGTTGCCCAGCAGCGTCGCCCGGGGTGCGCTGCGAAGGAGCGCCGCCGACACGTACCCGTACACGCTCTTCGAGAAGTGCCTGCCGGGCCCCCGGCTCGACGCGAGCTGCTGCTTGTAGTCCTCCAGGATCATCGCGTCCCAGCCCGAGCCGGCGAAGTGGGCCAGCGTCCCCTCGACGTCCACCAGGCCGCAGCGGCGCGTGGGCAGCTTCCCCGGCGTGCTCGCGAGCAGCTCCAGGCACCGGTAGAGCCTCGGCGCGCCGAGCGCGTGCGCCCACCCGTTGCCGGTGCCCAGGGGCAGGACCCCGACCGTCGGCAGCGGCGCACCGCGCGGCGTCGCACGGGCCAGCGCGTTGATGAGCGCCACCGCCGTCCCGTCGCCCCCGGCGGCGAAGAATCCGCGCGCCTCCGGGAGCACCCGCAGCCACGCGTCGATCTCCTGCGCCAGCTTCGTCAGCCGCACGCTCGCCCCCGGCAGAGCGCGCGCGATCTGCACGGCCACCCGGCGCCCGCCGCGCTTGGCGTTCGCGTTGACCAGGACCGCGAGCCCGGCCCCCGGCGCGCCCTCGGCGCTCGGCGCCGGCCAGCGCGAGCGGCCCGGCGGGACGGTCAAAGGGCGCTCTCGATCTCCCGGCGTACCCGGTCCATCAGCTCCTGGCGCCCCTCCTTGCCTCGCGACGAGAAGGGGCGCGGATCGATGGGGTCGTGGATGGTCACGCGCACCTTCGCTCCGGTGCGCGATCGCAATCCGTGCGCGGGGAGGACGTCCTGCGTCCCCGAGAGCGTCACCGGCAAGATGGGCATGCCGGCGTCGAACGCCAGGTAGAAGGCCCCCTTCTTGAAGGGCAGAAGCTTGCCCGTGTGGCTGCGGGTCCCCTCCGGGGCGATCCAGACGTGCGTCCCCTTGGTGAGCAGTGCGTGCCCGTGCCGGAGGCTCTCGAAGGCCGAGCTGCGGTCTCTCCGGTCGATACGGATGAACCCGGCAGCCGCCAGCGCGCCCCCGAAGACCGGCAGCCCGAAGAGCTCCTTCTTGGCCACCATCCGGAGGTTCGACCCGATGACGTGGAAGAGCACGGGGATGTCGTAGAGCGACTGATGGTTGCTCATGACGAGGTAGGTTTCCCCCGGCTTCCGGCGCTCTCCGCCCGAGACATCGAGGTCGATCGCGGCGTGCTCCACCACCAGCCGCGCCCAGCTCTCGAGCCGGTCGTCGCAGACTTCCTTCGTGACCCGCCCCCCGAGCGCCTCGAGGACCGTCGGGAAGGAAATGGCAAGCGTCTCGTAGACGTTGTGCAGCGACAAGGCGAGCGACGCGCTCATCGGCACCTGGGAGGTAACACGAACGAAAGACGTTCGTCGACCGGCTGCGTCGACCCTTGCTATCGCAGTAGCGTCTCCGTAGCATGGCTGGGCCTACGGCGGCGATTTCCTCGCGGAATTTCGCGCGGTTTCGCCTTGCCGCCGGCGACGTACCAGCCCCGGCAGCGCCTCTGCATGGGCGGGAGCAGTCGAGACCTCCGCAAGGTGACGGATGAGCGCGAAGACGATCAAGAGGGCCCTCGGGCTGCTCCAGGACGATCCCGACAACGACCAGGCGTGGCGCGAGCTCCGCGACGAGGTCGCCGGAGACCCGGGCATGGACGCCGGCGAGCTGGCGACGCTTCTCGAAGCCGCGCGCCGCGCGCACGAGGGGCGCCGGGACTACGAAGCCGTCGCACACCAGCTCGACGTCGAGGTGGCCGCCGCCGCGGGTACGCCCCGTGAGGCCGACCTGCTCGTGGAGCTGGCCCATGTGCTGGACGACGAGCTGCTCGACGACGAGCGGGCGAGAGCCACCTACGAGAAGCTGCTCGCGGTCCGTCCGGGCCACGGGCTCGCGTCCGAGGCGCTCGAGCGCAGCGCCGCCAAGCGCTCGCGCTGGCGAGACCTCGTGGTGCGGTACCTGGACGAGGCGAAGGCCGCCGCCGACCCGGCGTTCCACAGCTCGCTGCTCGTGAGCGCGGCCGAGGTCCTGTACCGCTTCGGTCGCGGCGAGGGCGAGACCGACGCCCTCGATCGCATCGTGGGCGTCCTGCGCGAGGGTCTGGCTCTCGACGCCAGGAACCGCCGCGCCCAGCTGCTCCTCGAGCGGGTGCTGCGGGCCGAGGGCCGCGCGGACGACGTCGCCGCGGCCATCGAGCGCTTCGCCGGCGAGGCGACGCACAAGGACGAGAAGGTCGCCGCCTGGGTGCGCCTGGCGCGACTGCTCGCGAAGAAGCTCGAGTCGCCGGAGCGCGCCGTCGCTGCGTACGAGCGCGTGCTGGACCTCGTCCCCGGCCACGCCGAGGCGTCGAACTTCCTCGCCGACTTCTTCACGTCGCACGAGATGTGGGACCATATGGTCGCGCTCTACGAGGGGCAGCTCTCCGCCGGCGCGCTGCGGGGCAAGGAAGAGGAGTCGGGCGCGATCCTGCAGATCGCGATGGTCCTCTGGCGCATGAGCGGCAAGTCGGACGCCGCCGACCCGTGGTTCGAGAGGCTGCGGAAGCTCGAGCCCGCCCACCCGGGCGTGCTCTCGTTCTTCCGCGAGCGGTGCGCCGCGCGCGGCGAAGCTGCCCGGCTGGTCACCATCCTCACCGAGGCGCAGCGCGTGACTCCGGAGGGGCCGGAGCGCTCCGCGATCGCCGCGGAGATCGCCAAGATCGCCGAAGGCGGGGCCAACGCGCAGAAGGCCATCGAGCAGTGGCGCTCGCTGCTGCGCCAGGATCCGAAGAACAAGGAAGCGCGCGACGCCCTCAAGCGCCTCTACCGGCAGACCGCGAGCTGGAACGCGCTCACCGACCTGCTCAGGCAAGAGCTCGAGAAGCTGGCGGCGGATGACGCCGCGGGGCGCCTCGCGGTGCTGCGCGAGGTCGCCGGCGTCTACGCCGAGCACGTCAAGAGCGACTCGGCCCTCGTCACCGTCCTCACCCAGATCGTGCAGCTCGACCCGACCGATCTGGGCAGCGTGCGCGAGCTCGTGCGCGTCTACGAAGCGCTGCAGCGGTGGCGCGACCTCCTCACGATGCAGGGGCGGCAGGCCGACCTCGAGCCCGACGCGACCGTGAAGGGTGAGCTCTGGCGCGCGATCGCGCGGCGCTGGCTGGACCAGTTCTCGAACGTCCAGAACGCCATCGAGGCCTACGAGAAGCTCCGGGCGATCGACGGCGCCGACCGCGAGGCCTTCGATCGCCTACGCGAGCTCTACGGCAAGAGGCGGGCGTACAAGCCGCTCTTCGACCTGCTCCTGCAGGAGGCCGAGAGCAAGTCCGGGGCGGAGCGCCGAGAACTGTGGATGGAGACGGCGAAGCTCGCCGCCGAGCGCCTCGACCTGGGCGCGCAGGCGGTGGCCCTCTACAAGAAGGTGCTGGAGGAGGAGCCCTCGTCGTCGGCTGCCCTCGATGCCATCGAGAAGCAGGCCGAGCGCGACAAGGACTTCGCGACCGTGGCCGAGGTCCTGGAGCGGCGGGTGGAGGTGTCCCCGGACGCGGTGGGGTGCCTCGCGGTGCTGCAGAAGCTCGGCGCGATCTACTCGGAGCGGCTGCACGACCAGGCCAGGGCGATGAGCGCGTGGCGACGCGTGCTCGCGGCCCAGCCCGGTCATCCCAAGGCGCTGCGCGTCCTGCGCGACGGCCACCTCGCGGCGAACGACTACGACGGGCTCACGGCCCTCTACGCGGAGGGTGACGACTGGGAGGGCCTCGTCGAGGTGCTCTCGGGCGCCGCGGACAAGGCGACCGAGCCCGAGCTGAAGATCGACCTGAGCCTGCGCAGCGCCGCCGTGTACGAGAACGAGCTGGGCGCGCCCGAGCGCGCGTTCCGCGCCTACGAGCGCATCCTGTCGGTACGTCCGGACGACGCTCGCGCGGCCCAGGCGCTCGTGCCGCTCTACGAGAAGGACGAGAAGTGGGGCCGGCTCCCGGCGCTCTACGAGATCCTGCTCGGACACGCGAAGGAGGTCGACGAGAAGCTGGCCCTGCTGGACAAGCTGGTCCAGGTCAGCGCCCACAAGCTGCAGGACCGCGCCTCGGCGTTCGCGTGGGCGCGCCAGGCGTACGAGCTGGCGCCTGAGGGCGACGGGCCGCTGGCGTCACTCGAGAGCGCGGCGCGCGCCGCCGAGGAGTGGCCCGGGTTCGTCGAGGCCGTCACCGCGCGGATGACGGCGCTCGCGCAGGGCGGGGCGCCGGCCCGTCCGGGCAAGAAGAAGAAGAAGAGGGACGACGACGACGGCGACGCCGCGCGGCGCGAGGAGCGGCGCGGCCTCCGCGCGAAGCTGGCCGAGGTCTACGCGCGCGAGATGGGCCGCGTGGACGAGGCGGTCCAGACCTATCGCGCGCTCGTCGAGGAGGACGAGAGCGACGAGCTGGCGGTGCAGACGCTCGACCGCATCCTGCGCGAGGCCGACCGGCGCGACGATCTGCGCTGGCTGCTGGAGCTGCGCGTCGAGCGCGCCAACACGGCGCTCAAGCTCGACCTGCTCGGCGAGTGGGCCATGCTGGAGGAAGACGCGTTCTCCGCGCCGGACCGCGCCGCAGCGCTCTACCGGCGGATCCTTCAGGTGGTGCCGCAGCACGGCCGTGCCCTGCGCGCGCTCTCCCGCCTGCTGAAGGGGCAGGGGGACGCCGCCGGGGCCGTGGAGGTCATCGCGATCGACCGCGATCAGCGCGAGGGCGCCGAGCGCGCGGCGCGCGAGGTCGAGCTGGCGGCGCTCTACGCCGAGCCGCTGCACAGGTACCTCGACGCCCTCGCCGCGGCCGAGCGGGCGCTGCACCTGGTGCGCAACGACCCGGGGGCAGTGGGGGTGGTGGAGCAGCTGCTCGCGGTCGGCGAGACCCGCGCGCGCGCCGCTGCTCTGCTCGAGCGCGTGTACGACGAGACCGGAGCGGCCGGGCGGCAAGCCGAGGTGCTCGAGGTGCTCGTCGCGACGACCGCCGCGCGCGAGGACCGGCTGGCCCTCTACGGCAAGCTCATCGACGTTCACGAGCACAAGCTCGACGCAGCGGAGGCTGCGTTCGACGTCGCGGCGCGGGCGGCCGGCGAGTTCCCCGCCGAGCTTCCGGTCTGGGACCGGCTCGCGATGCTCGCGGCGAGGACCGGGCGCGTGCAGGCGCTCGTCGACGCGATGGTGGCGGTGGTCCCGCCGACGGGGCCCACGGGCCTCCCCGAGAGCGTCGAGCTCGACCTCGCGGAGCGCGCGGCGGCTCTGTACGGCGAGAAGCTCGGCGACGTCGACCGCGCGCGGCCGTACCTCGAGAGGATGCTCGCGCGAGAGCCGAACCATGAGCGCGCGTTCCACCGCCTCAAGCAGATCTTGACGACCCGCGAGCAGTGGGGCGACCTCGCGCAGCTCTACGAGAGGGCCGTCGTGGCCCAGCCCGACGCCGAGCGTCGCGCAGAGCTGCTCGGCGAGGTCGCGCTCGTCGCCGAGGACATCATGAGCGATCGGCCCAAGGCGATCGGCTACTACGAGCGGATCCTCGAACTCAGCCCGCTGCACGAGCGGGCGGTTCGCTCGCTCGACGCGCTCTACGCGAGCGAGCAGCGATACGACCGGCTGGCGCAGCTCCTGGAGCGCCGCCTGATGGCGGCTTCGGGCGACGACCGGCTCGACCTGGCCGAGCGGCTGGGGACGCTCCTCTTCACCCAGCTCCGCGACGCGCCCGGGGCTCTGTCGCAGCTCGAGGTGGTCCTGCGCGAGCGCCCCAACGCGGCCGGCGCCCGCCAGCTCGTCGAGAAGACCCTCCAGGTGCCCGAGCTGCGCCTGCGCGCGGCGGTCGTGCTCGAGGACGTCTACACGTCGCGGGACGACGTGCCCGACCTGGTGCGCGTGCTCGAGATCCACCTGGAGTTCGCGGGCGACGCCAACGAGCGGCGCGACCTGCTCCGGCGCGTCGCCGAGCTGCGCGACGAGCGCCTTCGCGACGACGCCGGCGCACTCGAGGCGTACGCGCGCCTCTTGCCGCTGGATCCGGACGACGCGCGCGCGCGCCAGCGGATGCTCGAGATCGCTCGCCGGACGAGCGCTCACGAGCGCGCGGCTTCCGTGCTCACGTCGACGGCCGCCGCGGCCGGGGCCCCGCTTCCTCGCGCCGAGATCCTGATGGAGGCCGCGCAGCTGTACGAGAGCCAGCTCGGCGACGCGACCCGCGCCGAGGGGGTGTACCGCCAGGTCCTCGACCTCGCGCCGGCCGACGCCTCGATCGCCCTGCCGGCGTGCCGCGCGCTCGAGGGCATCTACGCGCGCGGAGACAGCAAGCGCCTCGGCGAGATCCTGCGCATCGAGGTCAAGCTCGAGGACGACGCCGCGGCGCGGCGACAGCTGCGCGGCCGCCTCGGTGAGCTGTGCGAGAATGTGCTCGACGACCCCCGCGGCGCGCTCGAGGCGTGGCGGGCGAGGCTGGAGGACGATCCGGTCGACAGCGAGGCCCTGGTCGCCCTCGACCGGCTCTACGAGCGCACGCAAGGCTGGCGGGAGCTCGTGGAGGTGCGCCGCTCGCGCGAGCGCCTGACCGACGACCGGGGCGCCCGCCGCGACCTGCTCGTCCGGATCGCCGCGACGCTGGCGGACAAGCTGGCCGACGTGGACGAGGCGATCCTCGCTTACCGCGCCGTGGTCGACGACTTCGGCGCCGATCGGGCGTCGCTCGCGTCCCTCGCCACGCTCTACCAGCTGGCGGACCGCTGGCGCGATCTGGCCGACACGCTCGAGGCCGACCTCGGCCTGGTCGTGGCGCCCGCCGACAAGCTGGCCATCCTGTCGCGGCTCGGCGAGGTGCGGCAGAAGAGCCTCGGGGACCTGCCGGGCGCGATCGACGCGTACCGCCAGGCGCTGGGGATCGATCCGTCTCACCAGGGCGGTCGGAGCGCGCTCGAGGCGATGCTCGACGACCCGGCGGCGCGGCGCGAGGCCGCCTCCATCCTGCGGCCGCTTTTCGAGGCCGACGGGCTGCACGACCGCCTCCTGCGGGTGCTCGACATCGAGACGGAGTACGCAGACTCGGTCTCCGAGAAGCTGGCGACCATCGCCCAGGCCGCGCGCGTCGCCGAGGGGCCCCTGGGAGACCCGGCGCGG
Organism: Myxococcales bacterium; assembly: GCA_003153495.1. Taxonomy (GTDB): domain Bacteria; phylum Myxococcota_A; class Polyangia; order Polyangiales; family Polyangiaceae; genus Palsa-1150. The sequence continues at coordinate 6,073 of PLYU01000353.1, read as the reverse complement.
GCGCTCGGCTACGTCGCCCGAGGCCTCCGCGAGGCCGTGGCGGAGCCGGAGCTGAGCGACTGGCTCGCGCGCGCCGAGAGGCTCACGGCCACGACGGGGAAGTACGCGCAGCTGGTGGAGCTCCTGCGGTCCGCCGTGGGCGAGGTCCTCGACGGCGATCTGCAGCTCGACGTCACCCTGCGCATCGCCGAGATCGCGCGCGCCCAGCTGGCCGACCCGACGCTCGCCAAGGGGTACTACACGCGCGCGCTCGAGCTGAGGGGCGACGACCCTCGCGTGCTCAACGCCCTCGAGTCGCTGTACGAAGAGCTGGGGGACCATCCCGCCCTTCTGGACGTGGTCAAGCGGCGCGCAGAGTCGGCCATCGACGAGCGCGGCCGCAAGGAGCTGCTCTTCAAGCAGGCTCGCCTCAGCGACGAGAAGCTCGGCGACGCGCGCGGCGCCATCTCGGTCTACGAGCAGATCCTGGACGCCGGGCTCGACGTGGACGCCGTGCAGGCCCTCCAGCGGCTGTACTCGCGCACCGAGCGGTGGGAGGACCTGATCGGGCTCTACGAGAGGCAAGTCGGCGCGCCCGAGACGTCGAACGAGCGCAAGGCCGCGCTCTACCACGCGCTCGGCGACGTGCTCGAGAAGCGCATGAACGACTTCGACCGCGCTTTCGACGAGTACGCGGCCGCGCTCGAGATCGACCCGAAGCACCCGCAGACGGTCGCGTCGCTCGAGGCGCTGATGGGGCAGCGAGATCACGCCGCGCGGGCGGCGGCCATGCTCGAGCCGGTCTACCACGCGCGCCTCGACTGGCGCCGCGTGATGAGCACCCTCGAGGCCCGCCTGGCGGTCAGCACCGAGCCGGAGCAGAAGAGGGCGTTTCTGGCGCGCCTCTCCAAGCTGCACGAAGAGCAGGAGGAGAACTACGGCGCGGCCCTCGACACCACGGCTCTGCTGCTCGCGGAGGACCCGACCGACGAGGGCACCTGGGCCGAGCTCGAGCGCCTCGCGCGGTTCTCCAACGCCGAGGCCCGGCTGGCCGAGATCTTCGCGAGCGAGCTCGAGAAGATCGTCTCGGACGAGCCGGCGACGGCCCGGCTCGCCAGGCGCACGGGTGAGCTGTTCGAGTCGCAGAAGCAGGTCGAGCGGGCGCTCGCGTTCTACCGGCGAGCGTACGCGTTCGATCCCGAGGCGAACGACGGCAGCTTCGACGCCATCGACCGCCTCCTGGCCGGCGCGGGGCGCGCGGCCGAGCGCGCGAGCCTGTACCGCGGCGCTCTCGACTACGAGAACGACCCGCAGGAGCGCCTCTCCGCGCTCCACACGGTCGCGTCGATCCAGGAGGGAGATCTGCACGATGACGCGGCGGCGATCGAGACGCTGCGCTCTGCGCTGGACGTCGACGACGCCGACGCGCGCACGCTCGAGACCCTGGCGCGCCTCTACACGAAGGGCTCGCGCTGGCGAGACCTCGCCGACCTGACGCGGCGTCGCGCCGAGCAGAGCGCTCTGCCGGAGGACGAGATCCGCTTCCGGATGGACCTCGCGAAGCTGCTGATCCACCGCCTCGACGAGGTGCAGCCCGGGCTGGACGAGCTTCAGATCGTCCTCGATCTCTCGCCGCCCAGCTCCCACGGTCCCGGGCGCCAGGCGGTCGACGAGCTCGAGGCGCTGCTGAAGGTCCCGCAGCACAAGGGCCGCATCGTGGACATGCTGCGCCCGATCTACGAGCGGGCCGACGACTGGCACAAGCTGGTGGCCATCAACGACGAGCGCCTCGGCCTCGCGGGCGACGACGCCGAGCGGATCACCGTGCTGCGCGAGACCGCCCAGCTCTGGGAGGAGCGCGGCGGCGACCGCCGGAAGGCTTTCGAGGCGATGCGCGCGGCTTGGGCGCTCGACCCCGAGGACGGCGATGCGCGCGAGCGGCTCGACCGGCTGGCCAGCGCGACCGAGCGCTGGGAGGCCCTCGCGGAGACGTACGAGGCGGCGCTGGCGAAGACCGACGGGCTGACCAGGCGCGAGCTGCTCTCGGCGCTGGCCCGGCTGTACGACAAGAGGCTGGACGATCCGCGCCGGGCGCTGCTCGCGTACGACCGGATGTTCGCGCTCGACGAGACCGAGCTCCAGCCCCTCGAGGAGATGGACGCGCTGGCGACGCTCGTCGGCGACTGGCCCATGCTCGTGCGAGTGCTCACCAAGAAGGCGGAGCTCCTGCCGGACGACGAGACGCGCGCGACGACGTGGCGGAGGGTCGGCGAGGCGAAGCGCGACATGCTCGACGACGTCGACGGCGCGATCGCCGCGTACGATCGGGCGCTCGAGCTCGAGCCTGCGAGCGCGTTCACCATCGACTCGCTCATCGCGCTCTACGAGCAGAGGGGCGACGCGGTCCGCCTGGTCGACCTGTACCGACGCCGGGTCGAGCTCTGCGGCGAGGACGACGACGCGCTCAAGTTCCAGCTCCTGGTGGACGCAGCGAAGCGGTTCGAGGACGACCTGTCGGACCGGCGCGAGGCGATCGAGTGCCTGAGGCAGGCACTGGCGGTGCGCGCGGACGACGTGGCCGTGCTCGAGCGGCTCGACCCGCTCTACACGCGCGAGCGGATGTGGCCGGAGCTGCTCGATACGCTCAAGGCACGCGTCGCCGGCGCCCCCGACGACATCGCGAGGCGTGCGCTGTCGAAGCGGATGGCGGCGCTCTACGCCGGGGAGCTGGAGGAGCCGCAGTCGGCCCTTCAGACCTATCGCGAGGTGCTCGGCGCGGGGTTCGACGAGGTCGCGGCTGCGGCCGTCCTCGAGCTCGGCGAGGCGCACGAGGAGCTCCGCGCCGACGCGGCGGACGCGCTCGAGCCGGTGCTGCGCGGGGCCGGGCGTCACGCCGATCTGGTGGCGGCCCTCGAGCTGCGGCTGCGGGCGCAGGTCGACCCGGCGGATCGCGCGCGCACGCTGCGCGCCGTCGCCGAGGTGGTGGAGCGAGACCTGGGGGACGCGGCCGGGGCGCAGTCGGCGCTGCTCCGGGCCCTCGCCGAGGAGCCTCAGGACGCAGGGCTGCACGGCGAGATCGAGCGGCTGGCCGGGCGCGTAGGGGCCCACGGGTGGAGGCTGTACGCCGACGCGCTCGACGAGCGTGCCGCGGGGACCTTCGACTCCACGGTGGCCGCGGACCTCTTCGTGCGGCTGGGGCGCGTCAGCGAAGAGCAGCTCGACGACGCGCCGCGGGCGGCCGCGGCATACGTGGCCGCCTCGGAGCGGACGGGTGACGAGCCGGGCGTGCTCCGGGCCCTCGACCGCCTATTCGAGCGCCTGGGAGACGTGCGGCACCTCGCCGAGGTCCTCGAGCGGCGCATCGCCGTCGAGGCCGATGCAGCCGTGCAGGCCGATATCTTCCACCGGCTGGCGGTCCTGCAGGTGCGAAGGTTCGGGGAGAGGGCGCAGGGGCTGGCGACTCTCCGCCAGGCGATCGAGCGGGTCCCGGACCACGCGCCGAGCCGCCAGGAGATCGAGGCGCTGCTCGACGACGACGCCCTGTTCGATGAGGCGTTCGAGGCCCTCGAGCAGATTCACCGCTCGGTGGGGCGCAGCGAGGAGCTGGCGAAGCTCTACGAGCGGCGCGTCGTGCGCGCGTCGACGGGTCGCGACCGCGTGCGCGCTCGACTCGACCTGGCGAGGGTCTTGACCGAGCTGGTGGGCGACCGGACGCGTGCCCAGACGGCGGTGCAGGCCGCGGTCGCCGAAGATCCCTCGGACGAGGACGCGCTGCTGGAGCTCGAGCGGCTCGCCGCCGCCAACGGGGCATGGCTGGAGGCGGCCGACGCCTTCGGCGCGGCCCTCGAGGCTGCCCAGGATCTCCCGGCCGCGACGCGGACGGAGCTCTGGGTGCGCCTGGCCGGCTACCGACGCGACAAGCTGGACGACGCGCGGCGCGCCGAGCGGGCCTACGAGAAGGCGCTCGCCATCGATCCAGAGAACATCGCGGTCCTGCGAGGGCTGGAGGACATCCGCCGCGCGCCGGGGCGGGAGCGAGATCTGGTGCAGACGCTGCGGACGCGCGCGCGCATCGAGACCGATCTCGAGTCGAAGCGCGGCCTTTATCGCGAGGCGGAGGGGCTCGCCGAGGGACCCGTGGGCGACCGCGAGCTGGCCGAGGCGACGCTGCGCGATCTCCTCGGCGAGGACGCCGGGGACCTCTGGGCGCTCGAGAAGCTGACGGAGCTGAGGCGGGCCGCCGGCGACCACGCCGAGGTGGTGAAGCTGCTGCTCTCCCGCGCCGAGCTCGTGCTCGACGGCGGACAGGCGGCCGCGCTGAAGCACGAGGCCGCGCGCGTCCTGGGAGACGACCTGCGCGACCCCGCGCGGGCGGCGACCATGTACGAGGAGATCCTCGAGATTGATCCGGGCGACACGCAGGCCGCTGCCGCCCTCCGCGCGCTCTACGGGCGCGAAGGGCGCGACCGGGACCTGGCGAAGCTCCTGTCGCGTCTCATCGAGGTGGCGGCGAGCCAGTCGGAGCGAACCGAGCTGAGGCTCGAGCTGGCGGTGCTCCAGGGCGAGAAGTTCGGGGCGTCCGACGACGCCGTCGAGACGCTGCGCGCCGTCCTCGAGGAGGACCCGGCGCACGGCGGGGCGCTCGTCGCGCTCTCGCAGCTCTACGAGCGCTCGGGCAGGGACGCCGACCTGGCGGATCTCCTGAAGAGTCAGGCCGACGCCGCGCGAGACCGCGGCGACGCCGCCGCGGAGCTGTCTCTGCGGCTGCGCCTCGGCGAGATCCAGGAAGAGAACCTGCGCGACGCGATGGCGGCGCAGGAGACCTACGAGCAGGTGCTCGAGCGCGAGCCCGGGCACCGTATGGCGCTCCAGGCGGTCGCCAGGATCGGCGAGAAGCGGGGCGACTGGGAGCGCGCGGCCGACGCGCTCGCGAAGCTGCTGGAGCAGGCCACCGACGCGGCCGGCGTCCCGCTGGCGCTGCGGCTGTCGGAGGCGAGAGAGAAGACGGGCGATCCGGCGGGCGCGGAGGACGCGCTGCGGCGCGGGCTGGCGCTCGAGCCGGCCAACTCGGGGCTGCGCTCGACGCTGCGCGCGCGCTGGGAGCGGTCCGAGAAGTGGCCGGAGCTCGCCGAGTTGCTCGTCGGCGATGCCGACCTGGTCGCGAGCGGACAGGTCGAGGCGGACGTCCGGCCGCCGGCCAGGACGTCGATCGCGCCCGGGCGCACGCCGGGCTCCTCGCAGCCGGCGGTCGTCCCGCCGGCCGTCGCCGAGCAGGTGCGCTTGCTCAGGGCCGCGGCGGAGATTCACCTCTCCAGGCGCGCCGCGCCCGACGACGCCATCCCGATCCTGGAGCGCGCGGCGCAGCTCGTGCCGCACGACCGGGAGCTTCTCGTGATCCTCTGCGACGCGTACGGCAAGGCGGGGCGCGGGCGCGAGGCCGCCCAGGTCCTCGAGAAGCTGATCGCGTCCTTCGGCACCCGTCGCACCAAGGAGCTGGCCGTCTACCACCACCGCCTCGCCGGCGAGCTCACGCTGCTCGGCGAGAAGGCGGCGGCGCTCGCGCAGCTCGACGTGGCGTTCAAGATCGACCCGGGCTCGATCGGCGTCCTGCGGGACCTGGGCGTCCTCGCGTTCGAGACCGACGACCTCGAGCGGGCCCAGAAGACGTTCCGCGCGCTGCTGCTGCAGCGTCTGGACGCTCACGCCGGGATCTCCAAGGGGGAGGTCTTCTACTACCTCGGCCAGATCAGCGCGAAGCAGGGAGACAGGGCGAAGGCCGCGCAGATGTTCGAGCGGGCGCTCGAGAACGAGCCCACGCTCGAGCAGGCGCGCACGAAGCTGGCGGAGCTGAAGGCGTGACCCCGCACGCCGGACGCGCGCTGCTCGGCGTGCTGCTCGGCGTCGTGGCGCGCCTCTGGCTGGCCACCCTGCGCGTCCGCGTCGTCCTCCACCCGGCGCTGGAGGTGGAGCAGGGCAGGCCGTGGGTGTTCGCGTTCTGGCACGGCACGCAGTGGCCGCTCCTCGCCTGGCGCAGGCGACGGCCGACGGTCGTGCTCGTGAGCCTGTCGCGCGACGGGGCGATGCAGGCGCGCGC
>PLYU01000376.1 GCA_003153495.1 Myxococcales bacterium | reverse complement strand
GCCGACGACATGGGGCTGGGCAAGACCCTGCAGGTGCTGGCGCTGCTGCTTCTGCGCCGTCGGTCGCGCGCCCGGATTCCGGCCCTTCTCGTCGTGCCCGCGTCGCTCGTGGCCAACTGGAAGGCCGAAGCCGAGCGGTTCTGCCCGGGCCTTCGACTGGTCGTCGCGCACGCCGCATCCACCGGCGCCGCCGCCCTCGCCGCCATCGAGAGCGAGCATGTGGACGCCGCCGACGCGGTGCTCACGACGTACGGATCGCTCGGCCGCATCCCGTGGGTGCTCGACCGCGAGTGGGGCCTCGTCGTGCTCGACGAGGCGCAGGCCATCAAGAACCCGGGCGCCCGGCAGACCCGCACGGTCAAGACCCTCCGGGGGCGTACGCGCCTCGCGCTCACCGGCACGCCCGTGGAGAACCGGCTCGGCGATCTCTGGTCGCTCTTCGACTTCCTGGCCCCGGGGCTGCTCGGGAGCGCGAAGCAGTTCGGGGACGCGACCAAGCGGATGGCCGCGCGCGAGACCGACGGCTACGCGCCTCTTCGCAGCCTGGTCCGCCCCTACATCCTGCGCCGCCTCAAGACCGACAAACGGGTCATCGCCGATCTGCCCGACAAGACGGAGGTCACCGCCTTCTGCGGGCTGACCCGCGTGCAGGCCACGCTCTACCAGCGCGCGGTGGACGATCTGGCGCGCACGCTCGACGAGCGCGAGGGCATCGAGCGTCGAGGGGCGATCCTCGCTGCGCTCCTGCGCTTCAAGCAGATATGCAACCACCCGTCTCACTGGCTCGGAGACGGCGTGTGGGCCCCGGACGCGAGCGGGAAGCTCGGTCGCCTCCGGGAGATATGCGAGCCCATCTCCGCGCGCCAGGAGAAGGTGCTCGTCTTCACGCAGTTCCGCGAGATGACCGCGCCGCTTGCCGCGTTCCTGCGCGAGGTGTTCGGCCGCGAGGGGGCCGTTCTTCATGGTTCGGTGCCCGTCAAGCAGCGCAAGGCGCTGGTCGACTCCTTTCAGGAGGAAGGGGGCCCTCCCTTCTTCGTGCTCTCGCTCAAGGCCGGAGGCACGGGGCTCAACCTGACGGCGGCGTCCCACGTCGTGCACTTCGACCGCTGGTGGAACCCCGCGGTCGAGAACCAGGCCACCGATCGGGCGTTCCGGATCGGACAAAAGCGCAACGTGCTCGTCCACAAGTTCGTCTGCCGCGGCACGATCGAGGAACGCATCGACATGCTCATCGCATCCAAGCGCGCCCTCGCCGACGCGGTCGTGGAGGGTGGTGCGGAGGCCCGACTGACGGAGCTCTCGAACGACGAGCTGATGCGCCTGGTCAGCCTTGACCTCGGGAGCGCGCTGAGCGAGGAAAGCTGACACGAAGGGAGCACCGATTTGGCCTGGGACCAGTATCGACCGTACGTGTCCGCCGCCGACCGGCGACAGCGAGCCACGCGCGAGGTGGCGAAGAGGAAGAAGAAGGGCCTGGCCGTCGACCCCGTGACGATCGAGGGGCGGACGATCGCGCGATCGTTCTGGGGCAAGGCCTGGTGCGATCACCTGGAGAGCTACAGCGACTACGCGAACCGCCTCCCACGGGGGCGGACGTACGTGCGCAACGGCTCCGTGCTGCACCTCGCCGTCGGCCCCGGGCGCATCGACGCGCTGGTGCAGGGCTCGGAGCTCTACGAGGTGTCGGTGAACGTCACGCCGCTGGCGCGGCCTCGGTGGAAGGGCGTCGTCGACGCGTGCTCCGGGAAGATCGACTCGCTCGTCGAGCTCCTCCGGGGAAAGCTGTCCGACGGCGTGATGCGGGTCGTGACCGACCGCGACAAGGGGCTCTTCCCGGCGCCGTCGCAGATCCGGCTGGAGTGCTCGTGCCCGGACTGGGCGCAGATGTGCAAGCACGTCGCCGCAGTGCTCTACGGCATCGGCGCGCGCCTCGACGAGCGGCCCGAGCTTCTCTTCACGCTGCGGAAGGTCGATCACCTCGAGTTATTGTCTGCGGGTCCGATGCCGGGGCGAGCTGGGCTGGCGCGGCGCCCGGATGCTCGGGCGATCGCGCCGAGCGATCTCGGGAGCGTCTTCGGAATCGAGATCGACAGCCAATCCGGGAGGGGCGCCCGGCGCTCGAGACCTCGGCCAGCAGAGCCTGCGCCGGCCGCGCCCCCCGCCGGGCGGCGCGCTCCCCTGCGCTCCGAGCGTCGCTCGGCCGCCGACATCGCGGAGACCGTCGATCGCATCGTCGCCTTGCTCGAGAAGAACAAGCGGGGCCTTCGGGCGGAGCAGATCCGGGCCGCGCTGGGCCTGGAGGCGAAGGCGCTTGCGCGGCCGATCGCGTCGGCGCTCGTGGCCAGGAGGGTGCGAACGATCGGTCGAAAGCGCGCGACGACGTACTTCGCTCGCTAAACCATCTTCGTCTGGGCGGCGACCCGCTCCGCCGCGGCGATGAGCGCCGCAGCGTCGACGTGGCCCCGGTACGGCAGGACGGCGCTCGCACGGAAGTCGGCGCGATCGCACGCGAGCGATTCGTCGACGCAGACGACAATGCGCTCGAGGCCCGCTTCGCGCAGAACGCGGAGCTTCGAAGCCAGGTACTCGGGCGTGTAATAGCCTACGATTTCGACCAGGACCCGATCCGATCCGCGTGTGAGCGTGAAGTCCGGGAAGAAGACGCGCCCGCCGGCTCGGATGACCTGTGTCTCGCGCGTAATCTGCCACGGTGTCCCGAGCCGCCTGACGTCGCGAGCAAGGCGCCTCTCGACCGCGCTGTCGAAGTCCTTCGGCAGCACGTGCGTCGACGCGATCGGATCCGCGGAGGTCGCGCGGAGTCGTGTCGACTCTCCGAGCACGTTGCACTGGGCCTCGATCGCCCATCCCGGCGTGACGACCGCGGCCGGCACGAACCCGGCCAGCGCATAGCCGTACTTGGTCGTCTGCCGCAAGATCGACAGGGGGCCCGAGAGCGAGATGCGCAGGCCGTCGTCGAGCGCGTGGTACGTGCAGAGCAGGCGGCGGAGTTTCGCGAAGCGGACGACGGAGCGCACCTGCGACCGCGCGATGACGTCCAGCTCCGTTGCGCGCAGCAGGAGTCCCTGAAGCAGCGACAGGTTGTACCGGAGGACGATCGCACGAGGCGAGTGGGCGTCGGGCGGCGTCACGAGTCGTCTTGCTCCGGGCCGATCGGCAAACAGAGAGAGGAGCACCTGATCCGCCGTCGAATTCAGCCGAGCGGCCGCGGCGGCAAGCGCCTCGTCTCGGGTCGCGGTCCGGGCGGCCTCCTCGAACACGGCCTCGCGCACGTGCTCCGGGCGAAGCGGCGCGCTCGTCCGCAGGGTCCATATCCGTGAGCACGCGTGCCAAATGCCCGCGACGGCGCGGGGATGCGCGCCAGAGCGTCGAGCGCGATCCATTACGCGCCCCGCGAAGCTCTCCGATACTTCCGATGCCGTGCGACCCACGAGGCCGTCGAGATCTTCGAGGATCTCACGCACCCAGACGTCGTCGCGCTCCGTCAAGTAGCGCGGGACCAGCGTGCCACCTTGCACGCTAAACGCGAGGAGCTTCGCGGGCAGCAAGCCGCCTCCACCGGGCCCGCGCCCGTCCGTCGTCCACGGTGTCCCGCGTGACGAGCTCGTAGACGATGGCGACCTTGCCCGGTGCGGGACGGAGGACCCTGCCCATGCGCTGGACGTGCTCGCGCACGCCGAAGCTGCGTATTCCGGCCATCGTGAACAC
>PLYU01000372.1 GCA_003153495.1 Myxococcales bacterium | reverse complement strand
CGCGGCGGCGCTCGCGGCGGGCGTGGCGGCCGCGGTGGCGATCCCGACGGCGGTCGTGGTCGCTCGCTCGGTGGCCCCCCCGCCAGTACCACCTGCGATACCGAGCTCCGCGCCCGCGCCCGGGACGCCGGCGTTCGCAGCCGCCGTCGCCGAGGTTCGCCGCAAGGCGCTCGAAGGGTGCGCCGCGCGGCGGTGGGTCGAGTGCCTGTACGGGCTGGACGTGGCGCAGCGCGACGACCCCGCGGGGGACGCGGACCCGGCGGTGCGGCGCGCGAGGTACGAGGCCACAGTGGCGCTGGTGCGCGGGGGGCTGCCGAGGGAGCCGGATACGAAGACGCGGGGGTGGTGAGGCCGGCGGTCAAGTCACCCACGCCGGGGGGAACCTGGCCCGTGGCGGTCGCGGGAAAGGGCCTGCTCGACGTTCGTCGCTGACGGGCCGCCGGGCTCGTACACGGTCACCGACGCGTGGATCACGGGCGACGGGACGATCGACGTCGCCATTCCCGCGACGGACGACGCGAATCAGCCGATGCAGTACGCGGCCGACTGCATCGGTCAGTTCGACTTGCTCAGCACCGATCCGAAGCAGAGCACCGTGCGCGCCACCTTCACCCGCTCAAAGACGGGGACGGCGATCTGCCCGTGAGCGAGCCTGCCAGGCGCTCGGCGCGGCGCTGCCGGTCACACTTCGACGCTCCCTCGATGGCGATCGCCGCGTCGAGCGGTGCGATCGTCACCTCGGTGCGCGCGAGCGCATCGCGGAACCATTCGCTGATCGCCCCGGTGAGCCGAAGCCTGCTCGTCGGAGCGTTGATGCGACGCTGGCCGCGCTTGCGACGACGCAGTCGCTTCACGTGAGACGGTAACTGCGATCCCGGCCACATCGAGGTTGAATCCAGCAGCCGTGGCGGCTGTTGGCTCCGCGCGCGCTCGGCGCGCTATGGAAGCGCCTGAATCGCGGCTACCGGCGAGAGCGCCATCGAGAACACCTCGCGCACGAGCATCTCGATGCCCGCGGCGGCCTCCGAGATCGACTGCGCCAGCATGTAGGCCGGCGTAGTGACCACGCGGCGCTCGCGGTCGACGACGACGCTCGACACTGCGCACGCCTCGTGGCGCGCACCCATCTTCTCGACAGCCAGCACCATCCGGTCGATGCCTCCCGGGTGTCGAGGCTCGTCGCGCTCGAGCGGGCGCTCCGTGACGCGGAGCCGGTCCGCGCCCCGACGGTGGCGCCTGCCTACGCCAAGCTGCTCGTGCTTGTCCTTCAGGATCGCAGGGCGGCGCCGGACGCCACGAACTCGGCAATCGAGGCCCTGGGCGAGGTCCTGTCGAGAGTGGGAGATCCGCGGCACGACATGCAGCTCGCGTGGGGCGCGTCGCATTTTCTCGACGCTGCGATCGCTCGCATGGGGCGCCCCCCCCGCCCTTCGCGGGAGTTCCGCGGCTACCACGTCGAAGCAAGCGGACGCCGCTCGCACGTGGTCGAGTGGACCAGGGACAGATGCGAGATCGTCCGCGTCACGTCAGTAGACTTGAGGGAGCGTGTGCTCGTCGTGGAGTACGAGCTGGTCTCTGCCTGGGTCCACGACTATCAAGTGCCCCGCCTGGTGCGGGACGCGATCCTCGTCGAGCTCCTGGGCGATGTGTACCGCGATCGGGCCGACAATATCCGATGGATCAACGCGGTGTCGGGGAAGAGCGACCTGACCTCGTACACGCCGCGCTGATGCAAGGCACCAGCCGAGACCGTCATTCGTCGCCGGCGTCGCCGGCGTCGCCGGCGTCCCCCGCCCCGTCGCCCGCGCCGCCCCCGTCCGCGGGGCGAGTAGGTAGCGCTTGGCCCCGCGAGCCAGCAAGGGCGGCGAGTTCACATAGAACACGTTAGCGGCTTCCGCTCGGGCTGGAAGGGTGGTCCATTTGGGGAAGCTCCTCCAGATGATCAAGACGATACTCGGGAACGTCAACTACTCGGGCATGTCGTTCACCGATACGACCGCAGTCACGCCGTTCAACTTCCGCGATCGGGAGGGTTCGACCTGCACGCTGCGCTCCGCAGGTGCGGGCGTGTTGGTCGGATATCAACGCGTCTCCATGTCTGTCTATGGCAACGTGTGGTTTCGCCAATCGAGCGGTGGATCGATGTATGCCTCCAAGGATCTCGTGAAGAACGTCAATTGGAGCGGCAAGGATCTCCAACTCGGGATCGGTGGGTCCGTCGTCGGCGGGCCACTGATTCGCGTCGCCTGATCATGCTCGCTCGACGCGCTCCTCGGTGGGGTCGCCGCGCCGGCGCGCCCTCGGCACCCCCTCTGGGCCCGGCGTCGTTCGCCAGGGTGTTTGCTGTGCTACTAGTAGCGGGCTGTAGCCGCGAGGCAGCTCGTCCCGAGCCCACGCTCACGAATCCGAGCCCCCCCCCGAGCGCGTCCCCGGCGAACGCGGATGCGTCTTTGCCAGTGGACGGCGGATCGAAACGGGTCCCTATCGCGACGCACGTCGTGCGGATGACCCTCGCGAAGCTGCCTGTCGACGTGGCGCTGCCTGTTGGCTGGGCGATCGTTGCAGGCGAGTTCGATGAAGGCGAGGGTCTCGTCGCTTTGGCTCCGGGAAACAACAACGGGGAGACGGCGTTTCTCGACGGGTCTCAGGTCGTACGCGTCCCCGCATCGTTGGCGCAGGCGAGGACCGCGGCTCTCGGGCGCGACGAGTGTGCGAAGCCTGCCGTCTGCGCCGTCCTCGCGAGCGAGACGCTATGCGGCGGCTATCTGGTGACCATTCGGATGCCGCGTGCGATCTTCGTCGAGTCCTGGGTTGCAGCACCGCGGGAGCGGGCGGTTCGCTGCGGCTTCGAGGCCTCCGCCCTCGACGAGTTGACACCCCGCGGCCTCACGTGGATCGACGAGCCCGACGCCGTCGCGCGCGTTCGCAGCCGGGGGGAGGACCTGTGCCGCTCGGTAAGAGTAACGCCATGAGCCCCACGTCGAGTGGACGGAAAAGACGTATGGTAGAGGATCTTCGCGGCTTCCGCTCGGACTGGAAGCGACCATTTGGCGACCCGGCTGGCGAGGCACACGGCGAGCAAGAAGCAGAAGGCCGGGATCATGGGAACGCTGACAATCCCGGCCAGATCGCGCTCGTAGCCGGGCACACCGACACGGTCGGGACACCGGGGTACAATCTGGCTCTCACGGCGGACACCTGGCCGGCTCGGCGCTGGCGAACAAGGCGGACCTCGTCGCGACGTTTGCCGACAAGATCGAGGCGTTCGCCGTGCGCTACCTGACCTCGCGCATGCACGCGAAGAAGGTCTCGCCGGCGCAGGCGCGGGCTGCGGCGCCCTTCCTCGCTGCGCGGCTCGCGAGGTGGCAGAGGTGTTCGTCGACGCGCTCGTGCGAAGCCATGCGCACGGCGGCGCAGCCATCCGCGGGGCCACGCCGCTGCCACCGGTCACGCCGCCGGGGACGCCCAGCATGAAGCTGCTCCTGGCGGCGCTCGAGGCCGAGGCGCTGTGAGACGACGCAGGCTACTGGCGGTCGCGACGATGCTCGTCGCGCTCGCGATGCTGCGCTGCGCGAGGCCCCAGGTGGCCGCGTCGCCGCCGCTCCGGGGGGCGACCCGCCCGGCCGGAGGCGGTGCGTCGACACCGCCGGCGAAGTGCGAGATCTCACCGATCGCCAGGACCGACTGGACGATCGACGCCATGGCCGTCGGGCACGATCGCCTCTACGGAGTCTCGGGCTCGGCCGGCGTCGTGTTCGCGATACCGCTCGATGGTCGCGGATCGGTGGTACCAGTGTCCTCCTCGGAGGAGGATCCGTTCTCGATCGTCGCGCGAGAGGGGGCTCCGGCATGGCTGACGGCTGCGGGCGCCTTCGGCTCCGACGGCCGGGGAGGCGCCCGGCAGCGGATCGGGGTCGCCGGGGCACCCTTCGCCGCCGGAGTCGGCCCGCGGGGGGTCTACGTCGCTTCTAGAGAGTCCGCGAGCATCTGGGCAGTGGACTGGCCGAAGTCGACCGCCGCGGCCAAGGTCGTCGGAGGCGTGTTCGCCGACGAGCTGATCGCGACCGAGAGGTATCTGGTGTGGGTGACCCACAGCGAGGGGTCGACGTGGGTCTTCGATCTGGCCACGAACCGGACGACGGAGGCGCTCCGCCGCCAGCGCAAGCCGCACGACCTCGGTGTATCGCGAGACGGACGCACCATCTTCTGGCACGAGGGCGAGGCCGACCTGCTCCCCGGCCGGACGGCGCGCGCCTTCGAGATGGATTCGACGACACTCGAGGTCCGCGACGTCACCGATGCCAGCGACCCGTCCGAGCCTGGCCTGCTGGACGGTGCGTGCGCCTACGGTCCGGGGCAGGTCAAGCGCCGCGGGCCGGGCCCGTGGCACACGATCGGTGGCGGGGCGGGGCGCTCCCCGATGGCCGACGACGACGAGCGATGGTTCTGGCTGGAGGACACCCCGGACGGGCCGCACATCGTCTCGGCGCGAAAGGACGCCTGCTGTCCGCGGGGCCCCGCACCGGCCGGAGCGACACGCTGAGTCACGGCAGGCGAATCGCCCCCTTGTCGCGCACGTTGGTGGCGGCCCACGGGCCGAGCCACGCGTCGTACAAGGTCGGGTCAAGGTAGAGGCGCGTACCGTCGGCGGGGTCAACCACGAGAGTCCAGTCGTGGTCGGTCCAGCCCCGCAGCGGAAGGGCCATGCCGAAGACGCGCGCCGCGTCGCTATGCACACGAAAGGCGCGCGCCGTCAGGTGTGCCCGAGCCGCCGCGGCATTGAAGGCCGCCGCGAACAGGTATGCGTACTCGACGCAGTTGCCCTGGCGCGGTACCCGGCTGAAGTCCAGTGAGGTGGGGTGTCCCAGGCCGAAGCGAAGGCGGCGCGCGGTGTAGTCGAGGGCGAAGGCGACGGCTGCGGTCCGGTCGCGTGGCGACCGCTCGGCGAGGGCGCGATCCAGGTCGGCACCCGCGCGCCCGGTGAGCCCCGCCGGGGTCGGGAGGATCTCGTGTGGCGCACCGAAGGTGACGCCCGCGAAGCGGAGTGCGAGCCCCACCGCGGCCACGACCACGGCACCGAGGGCGAACGTCTTGGCCGAAGGACCGCTCATACCCGAGCCGCATCCTCGTGCACTCCGGCCGGCCGGTGTACCCGGACGCGAAGACGTTCGTCGGCGAGGCCGTCCAGACCCCCGTGAGGGGTCGTCGTCGTGTTGCTGGTCTGCGGGGTCCAGGTCCCGTCCCCCGTCGAGCTCAGGATGGTACCGCCACCCGAGCGGTGCCCAGCATCCGCCCAGTGCCCCCGCCCGACCACCCTACGTCTTGGGGGATCGGCGGGGGCAGTGGGACAAGGGCCGGGGGCAGCTCAACGTCCGGGGCGTGACCGCCGTCCGCTTCTCGCATGTCGACTCCGGCGTCCACCGTGGCCTGCTCGTCGCGCGCCGCCGGGCTCGCGTGCACCTCGTCGTGCAGCCTCGGCGTACAGGACGCGAGAAGGAGAAGGGCTGGCGCGAAACGCGTGGCAGGACGCATCACCACGATTCTAACGAGCGAGGAGGTTGGCGCACGAACCCAAGCTTGGCCAGCTCTGCAGCCTGCCCCATGGCGAATGGCCCGGCGTCTAGACCGCTACGGAAAGCGCGTCGGAGCGGGCGTCCTGTCCGTGGGCGCGTTGCCTTATAGTTGCCTTGACCTCGCCGCCTAACGCCCGAATCGGACGGAACGGGCGGGAAGCCGCAGCTCACGTTCGCGGGCCTTTTTCAGGCGTTTCCTCGCTGTCCGCGAGAATTTCCGCGACGTTCACGTTGCCGCCGTCGCGGGTTCGAATCCCGCCCTCTCCGCTAGAATTTATCTAGAAACGTGCCACATGCCGCGTCCGTCGAGCCCGGCGCGAACGAGTTCCTCGAGTTGGCGCCGCGGGACTCGCAGGGGGACATCGTCTTGGCGGCCACGGTCCGCTCGCTCGCGTGCTATCTCGACGCCTCGGGGGATAAGTGAAGCAAGCGCCCGGGCGGGTGCAAGGAGTTCACATATCCAACGCGCCTTTGCGGCGATGGGTCAGCCACTCGTTCCGCTGACGGCAGAATCGCGTACCATTTTGGCTCATTCGGCATGCGAGGCTTGCTTATACGCTAGCGTAACCGCGTCAAGCAGTTGACGGTGACGCGGTTCACCTCGTCGGTGGGGACGTCGATCTTGCGGCCGGTGCGCAGATCACGCCCGGAGATGACGATGGATGCCATGGCGCGGCCGGGCGAAAGCTTCCCCCGGGGCGGGGACGATTGCCAGGGCGATCGGCGGCGCTCGCCGAGGTCGTCCCACCAGACGCGTCACTCGGTGGGGCCGTCGCTCCCGCCGCCGTCGTCGCCGCCGCCGGCGCAGGTGGACGGATCGATGCCCGCGGTCCACACCGGGTTCGTGACCCCCTTCGACGTGAGCCCCGCGCACGTCACCGCGTTCTGCTGCGAGCCGCAGTACGCGCTCTCCTTGACCGAGACTCCGGCGGTCGAGGTGTAAGCGCAGGTGCCCAGGACCCCGGTGGTCGGGCACGAAGCCGTCACAGTGCCCTGCCCAATGCTTCCGTCGCCCGCCGAGCACTGGCTATTGAGGCTCGAGGCCTGGTCCGAGGTCAAGCTGACGTACGTCGCGCACGAGGTCCCGTCCGTGCGGGTGCACGAGGCCGATGAGGTCGCGGGGGCGGAGGTCGACGAGTCCGTCGTCACGGTGCAGGCGAGCCCGAGCGAGACCTGCAGCAGGCCAGCACCAAGAACCATCAGGGAACGCGTCATGGGATTCTCCTAGTCGCGTAGGCTTCCGCCGTCCCTCGACGGGTCCTCCCGGGCGGCAAGGCCCGGAGCGAGGGCCCGTTCATAAGAGCCAGCGGCTGGCCCGTCTACAAGAATCGGGCTACTCGCCAACTCCGCCCCGCCTTGCGCGCGGGCCCCCCCGTCGTTCATGTCTTGTGCCGCTCTTCGAGCGCGGGGACGTGCACAACGGACGGCTCGTTCTCGACGAGCCTACCCGCCGGAGGGAACCGAGGTCGAGCTGATGCCCGGCGACGACGACTTCGACCCGGCGGAGCGTGCCCGACTGCTCCAGGCGATCGAGGAGGGGGCGGAAGACTTCTTCCACCACACCTGCAGCGTACGCATCGCCCTTCCTGGGAAGAATCGACACGAGGCGCGGGCGATTTGCCCCGGTGCACCCCGGGGCGTGGGCTCGTACCGCGGGACAGAGGGGTCGGGCACCGCTCTCGCGCGGCGGTACGCGGGTCCATCGCGGCGGGGCAGTGGTCCCATCGCGCATGGACCAGGGTCCGCGCCGGGTTGCACCATGACCAGGGCGCGCATGGACCGCGGGGGCGAGCGAGGTGGGACCGAGGTACATGCCGAACAGGGGCGCTGCCTCGGGGGGTATGGACCGCTTGGTCGTCGCGCATGGACCGCGACCTCGACCGCCGGGGCACTGGTACAGCCGCGCCGAGGCGCCGGTACATGGGCGCGGGGGTCAGGGTCAATGCGGGCCGCGCCCCGCGACCGTCAGGTCGGGGTCGAGGTCGAGGTCGACGGCTTCTCCCCCCCGATGGCGGCACCCGTCGCGATGGCGGGCGTCATCCCGGCGACGAACGGCTCCTCGATCGCAGACGGGCGCGTCGTGCGGCGGACGACGGCCTCCGTCCGCGCGAGGAAGGGCGGCGTCTCGTCGGCGAATGCATCCATCCACCGGCACCCGCCCTTGCCCGGCCGCGAGGCCAGGCGTTACCTACGTGCTGCAAACGCAAGACCGATCCATGTCCGAAACCGGTTCTTCCACGTCGCCCCAGCGCACGCGGTCGGCTCCGGCGATCCACGCCGGTCGCTGGACCGTCGCAGCGGGCCTTGCCCTCGCGGCGCTCGTCGGAGCCGCGGCGATCTTCAAGGTCCACGACTTCGACGTGTTCTGGCACGTCAAGACGGGCGAGTGGATCTGGCAACATCCCGCGGGAGGCGCCGCAGCTGGGCCTGAATCAGGCGGGCTCGTCGCAACTCGATGGGTCTTCCCCCAAGGGTGCAGATCCTCTCCGGCAGCCTGAAGCCGCGTGATTCCGCTGGTTTCGGGGAATTAACCTGCGCCGGGCGGAGTTCTTCCGGCGAGGGCGTTGCCGGCCCTCGGAAGGAGCC
>PLYU01000032.1 GCA_003153495.1 Myxococcales bacterium | reverse complement strand
GATCACGACAAGGGTGCCGCTAAAGATCCGGGGCAGTGCGTGGGGCAATCGGATGCCCGAACGCGCGATCGAGCGGGGAAAAGGCGGCGACGCATAGGATCGGAAGTCCGTGCGTCCCCGGCGCGAGGGACCCTCGGAACCGAGGGCGGGGCCCGGGACCCGCTCGACGTCCGGAGAGTTCGGGGGAGGCGCGTCGGAATCCGAGAGCGGTGTCCCCTCCGGGATCCCGGTCGCCGGCGCGCGGGCAGAGGCTGGAGCCTAGCTCTCGCCAGGGGCCGGCGAGGTCGATACCTTCGGCGCGATGAAACTCCGCTGGCTGATGGCGGTCCTGTTGCCGATGGGCTGCTCGAAGGGCGAACAGGCTGGACCCGCGCCCGCAGTGTCCGTCGCCCTGCCAAGCGCAGCGCTCCCGTCCGCGAGGGTAACGCCCCCGGCCGTCTCCGGCGTCGCTGCCCTGGACGCAGGATCTGGAGCTGTCATCGACACGCCGAAGCCGAACGATCGGGCGCAAGCACTCGCGGGAATCGCTGGCTTTCGCGCGATCGTTCGTCGCCGCATGACCGTCGAAAGGGAGAGCGAGAAGGCTTGCGACGCGCGACACACTGCGGAGTCCGTTCCGCTCGAGACCGCGCAGAAGCAGCTTGGCGAATACTGGCTGAACCGGCATACCCGCTACGCCGGTAACGCGCCTTACCTCGACTCGTCGGCGGCGACGTTCATATCCCTGTGTTTCGGCTGCACGGACGCCGAGGACGAGGAGGCGGTGCCGCGCGAATGCAACATGGCTCTTGTGGCCCTTTCGGATCTGGAAGCCGGCGTGAACCAGGTGCGCTGAGCGGTCCACGGTGCTCACGCGGCCTGCTTTGCGTGCGCGCTCGCGAACAGGCCGGCGGGGACCTGCTGCTTGTGCAGTCCCGGCTGAGGTAGGGCGACGCCCGCGAGTTCGTAGATCCGGCGCTTGATGCTTCTCGGCTTCATCCGGCCGGGGACGACGTGACCCGCAGCGATGGCGTGCTCGCGTCGCTGTCGGAATGACTTCCACGCTCTCCGGAGCGCCTTCCTCCCGCTCTCGCACCGGAAGTGGTCCGCCTCGTGCTCCGGCAGATGCAGCCACGCCTCGAACGCCGCGTTCGCGATGTGCGCGGGGATCGCCAGGTACACCATGATGGCGGCGAGCTTGGCGCAGGCTTGCCAGCTCTCGTCGTTGCGCACCCGCGTCAGCACTCGGTCCTCGACCTGGGCGGCGAACTCGTCGCCCCATCGCTGCCCCATGGGGTCGCGGTCATCGACGAGGCGCAGGGGCGGGCGCGGAGGCAGCGCCGGGCGCTCGACAGGGACGGCCGGGAGCCGGGTGCCGGTCGGCAGGTCTTCCCGATCGTGGCGCGTCGCGTGCCCGAGCAGGAACAGGACGTCGTCGACGCGCCTGCGGTGCTCGCGCGTGAGTCCGTCGCTCGCGACGATCCGCGCGGGACCCGTCAGGGGAAGCGCAGCCGTGCGCCCGAGACCGTTGGCGCCCACCTTCGGGAAGACCTCGATGGTGACTCCCTCCGGGGTCGAGATGTCGGCGATGATCGCGTTACCCATCGCCTCCACCTCGGCGACGGGGAGCGCCGCGCTGAGCATCACGAGCACGTGGTAACCCCTCTTGGTCATCGTCGCGACGGCGCCCGGCACGCGCGCGAGAAGCGCCTGGACCGTCGACCACCCCGCATCGCGCACCGCAGTACGGCGACGTTTCGCGTTCGCAGGGGGGGAGTTCGCGCGCATGCAGTCGTTGATGCTCGTCCCCACCGGGACCCTGACCGGCTTCTCCGCGTCGTCCGCGGCGGTGTGGCAGTCGACGTCGAGCGTCAGGAACGTGACGCGCTCCACCCCGCACGCGGTCAGGCGGTCACGGCGGAAGAGCGCCGCGTGAATCTCCCGGTCAGTCATGGGATGTGGCCTCGTCCACCACGCCCCATGCTTCGCGAAGCGCAGCCGGCCGCGCCCGTCGTAGTCCGGAGGACCACCGTCGATCCCGCTCGACGTGTGCTCCGGCACGATCTGCCGCTCGTACTCGCGAACGATGCCCCACTCTCGGGGATCGCGCGGGCGACGCGGCTTGGTCTTCGGTCTCTCGATGTCGATGTCGAACGACGTGTCGACGTCCGACGCGAACGCGGTATGGTTCATTGGTCACGTCCTCGCCGCCCTCGAACGCTCGCCTTGGTAGGGAGTCGCGTTCGGGGGCGTCGCCTTTGCGGGCCCAGCGGTTGCCCGGGGTCCGCGTTCCACGGTCGTCGGCCTCGGCGCAGGAGCGCCGAGCCTCGACCAGCGCTCCGCCTACGGCGTCGCGCGCGCATCCTGATCGGGTCCTCCGGAGAGAACCCTCGACAGGCGCTTCTACTAGATTACCTAAGCCAGTTCCGTGCCAAGGACATGGGTCGGCCAAATCCCCGGCGCGGATAGCAGTGACGGCAAGCGGGCCCCGGGGCCCGCTTGCGAGCTTCTCGTACGGGAGGTTCATCGATCGACGCGCTCCCGGCCGAGGAGGGCGAGGACCTCGTCGGCGCTTGCGGGCTGGCGCGGGCCGCCCTCTTCGTGGTCATCGACGTCAGCCGCCTCCGGAGCGCTCGCGACCCGGTCGAGCGCCGCGAGGACGTCCTCTACGCGGCAGACAACGCGGTGCCCGATGCGAGCGTGGGCGACGCGCTCGCGTGCGAGAAGCTCTCGGAAGACGCGGGGCTCAAGGCCCAAGACGGCCGGCGCAGTACGGTCGCTCACCGTTGCCGGCGCGATGGCAAGCGTGGAGGTCGCCCGGGGGCGTAGCGGTCGCGTCATCCCGTCCGCCGTTCTTCCTGAGGCAGCAGCCCGGCCTCGCCGAGCACCCGGCGCGCGCGGTGGCCGGACGTGCCCCTCACCGCGCCGGGCTCGCACAGCTCGCGGATGATGCTGCGCGGGTCCCACGTCTCCGAGCACAGCGAGCTTGCGGGCGGTCGCCTTGTCGATGGGCGCTGCGCGGCCGGGCGCAGGAGGAGCCTTGGGGCGTCTCATGTACTCCTGACTATGCCGCGCGGGATCCGCCATGAGCCCACTAGGCCAGACGAATCGGGGACACGGAGAGGGTCGACTTGGTCGATTTCTCTAGAGGTCTTCTATGTGCACTCGCCGCCCTTGCTCGACCGCCGGTGCCAAGCGCTACCTACGCGCCGCCATCGCGAAGGGATCGACCGACAGACACCGGGCTCCTAGCTGCGCGGCCTCGGCACGACCACGTCGTCGTCCGTGCCCAGCTTCTTGTCCGGGCCCGCCGACGCGCACGTGACTTCCCGGCCTTCGCATCGAAGGATATAGGGCTTGTTCCACGGATCCTTCATCGAGAAGCCCTTGTCGATCATCGCGTCGTCCCTAAGCTGCTCGACGGTGGGGCACTCTCCACCGGGATGAGCCGCCTGCCACTGCGACGCCGCCGCTCTGAGGGTCGCGCAGGCGACCTGCGCCACGGAGCCCGTACGAGGCAGATCGGTGTGTATGAGGCCTACCAGAAGGATGGCCGCGAGGATCCCGAGTCCGCCGGCGATCGCGAGCACGAGCACAGCCCGACGCTGGCGCGCTCTAGACCGGCGGTTCTCCCGGGGCTGCATCCTCCCTTCGAGGATAGCCGGGACGCCCCCCTATTCCGCTACTTCCGCCACCGCCAAGGCTCGCTTCATACCTTTCGCATCGCGGACTCGCTGGCGGAAAGTCCCATGGCCCTGAGCAGCGCGAAGACGCTCTTCCATTTGTCGTGGCGATGCGTCGGCCAGCGCTCCGCCGCATCGCCGATCGTCTCGTCGTCGATCCCCGGCTCGACTTCAGGGAATGTCAGGCGCAGCACGGCCCGGACTATGCGCACTCGAAACTCACGAGCGGACGGACGCTAGCTCGCGGCATTCAACGCCGTGACGGCGACCTGGTAGCAAAAGGCCGGTGGTGACGTTCACCTTGGCCGAGTGCCGCCAGAGCCCCGCGAGATACTCACGCGCGCTCTCCCGGCGCTCTCGGTCATCGAGGTCGGCGACCGCGGCCGTGATGCTAGCGATCAGGCGATCGGCTCTGCGCCGGAGGGATGCGTCCCCTTCGCTGCCCACCCGCTACCGCCCTCTCTTGTTTGGGCCCCTTCGTCGACCTTTCATGGCTCGGTCTGCAGGCTCCCCTGTACGAACGACGACGCGGGAACCTCGCTTCCGACGCTGTAGAAGTCGAAGCTCGTGGTGAAAGGATTGGCCCCGGTCCCCGCGTATGGGGCGCACGTCGTCGGCCCCTTTGAGTAGACGGTCGTTCCCGTGAAGGCGGAGCCCAACATGAAGACGTGCTCATGTGCCATCGTGTTGCATGCTCCCACCGTGATGTCTGTGGTGGTGGCGTACGCGCTAGGAGCGCATCCCTTCGACGTCTCGGCCAGTGGCTGGGTGCATGCAGCATCCGCGAAGAGACCTAGGGTCGTGTTCGCGCCGCCCGGGAGACAACGCAGAACACCGTCTGCCGCGGTCCCGAACGAGCAGTCCTCATTGCGCTGCGAGTCGTGCAGTCCGTTGAACTGCTTGGAGCCGTCCACGCCGGCGACGTACTTCGCCTTGAGGCGGCTGCCGCTCTGAGAGGTATCTGCCTGCGCGGTCGTGATCGGGTCGGTGAGTGCGTCGAGTATCGCTCCACCGGGACCTGCGGACGCGTCCTGGGAGGGCGATCCGCCGAACAGGCCTCCGGGATTGTCGGTCGCCGCGCTTGAGCAAGCGACCACGATGTAGACGATGATGGAACCCAACACGAGCCGTACGGTGCGCATGATTGGTGACCCCCGAAGGTGAAGGGCGAAGCCTACTCGGCTTGGCGGCGAGCCTTCGAGGGAAGAGCAATGACGTTGCCGGCACGAGCCAGGCGGCGCGCCTCCAGCTCTCGGGCGAGCTGCCCGACGACGTCCCACCTGCCGGCAGCCGAGGCCTCCGCGAGTGCGTTCGCAAGCGCCCCCTCTACGACGTCAGACACGCGAGCGGGTCCCGGGACCCGCTCGCCCTCCCGATTGCCCCCGCGTTGCCCCGCGCCCTCAGGAGCAGGGTCGATCTCGCGAGCGCTCGGATCGACAATCGAGCCTATTTCTCGGGGCTCCGTGTATTCGGCTTCGGCTGGTGGGCTTTGCAATCCGCTGCCTGACCACTTGGCTACCTCACCGAACGCCGCTGCCGCCGTGCTGCGCGGCCCCGGAAGATGCCACAGCGCGGCCCCCGGGCAAAGCCCCCTGCGATGGTATGCACCTGCCCCTTGACCCGGAGCGATGGATCCTGCCTCGCCGAGCTGCGCACGCTACGGGATGCGCTCCACGACCGCAGCGCCCATCTCGCGCGTGGAGATGACCTTCTCGCCGGTCGCCGCCATGTCCCCGGTGCGGGCGCCGGCCGTGATCGCGGCGTCCACGGCGCTCTCGACCGCCCGCGCCTCGTCCTCCAGGCCGAGAGAGTGCCTCAGGAGCATCGCCACGCTCATGATCGTGCCGAGAGGGTTCGCTATGCCCTTGCCCGCGATGTCGGGGGCCGAGCCGTGGATCGGCTCGTAGAGGCCGCGGGGCCCGTCGCCCAGCGACGCGCTGGGCAGCAGGCCGAGCGAACCGGCCAGCACCGACGCCTCGTCGGTCAGGATGTCGCCGAACATGTTCTCGGTCACGATGACGTCGAACGACTTCGGCGCGGTGATGAGCCGCATGGCGCACGAGTCGACGAGCTGGTGCTCGAGCTTCACCCCCGGGAAGGTCGCGCCCACCTCCATGGCGACCTCGCGCCACAGCCGCGACGACTCGAGGACGTTCGCCTTGTCGACCGACGTGACGAGCTTGCGGCGGGGACCCGCGAGCTGGAACGCCAGTCGGACGACGCGCCGGATCTCTTCGTCGGTGTACTCGAGCGTGTCGACGGCGCGCGTGTGCCCGTCGACCTTCTGGCGCAGGCGAGGCTTGCCGAAGTAAAGGCCGCCGGTCAGCTCGCGGATGAACAGGATGTCGACGCCTTCGACCCGCTCGGGCTTGATGGGCGACGTCCCTGCGAGCGACGGATGCACCCGCACAGGCCGCAGGTTGGCGTAGAGGCCGAGCCCCTGGCGGATCGCGAGCAGGCCCTGCTCGGGCCGGACCTTCGCCCGCGGGTCGTCCCACTTCGGGCCGCCCACGGCGCCGAGCAGGACGGCGTCCGCGCTCTTGCAGGCCGCGAGGGTCGCCGCGGGGAGCGGGTCGCCCGTCGCGTCGATGGCCGCGCCCCCGATGAGGTGACTGGTGAACGTGAGCTCGTGCCCGTGGCGCGCCGCGACCTTCTCGAGCACGCGCCGCCCCTCCGCAACGACCTCGGGGCCAATGCCGTCACCGGGGAGCAGAACCAGGTTCGCTTTCTTCATCACGCCGTAGCCCTCTTCTCCACGCTGGGGTTCTCCTTGCCGCGCGCCGCCAGGACGACGCCGAGCCCGTACTCGATGCCGTCGGCGAGCGCGAGCCAGGACGCCTCGACGACGTTCGCCGACGCCCCCACCGTCGTCCACCGGTCCTCGCCGTAGCTGCTGTCGATCATCACGCGCACCAGCGCCGAGGTGCCGGCCACCCCGTCGAGGATGCGGACCTTGTAGTCCTCGAGGCGGATCCCGTTCACCTCGGGGTACGCCGCGGTGAGCGCCTTGCGCAACGCCGCGTCGAGGGCGCTCACAGGGCCGTTGCCCTCTGCGGCGGTGTGGACGACCTCTCCGCGGACCCGGATCTTCATCGACGCGTCGGCGAAGGGCTCTTCCCCCTCGCGCTGGCCCGCGATGATCTTGTAGTCGACCAGCTCGAACGGCGACGCGTAGCCGGGGGACTGCCGCCGCATCATGAGCGCGACCGACGCCTCGGCGGCCTCGAACGCGTAGCCGCGGGCCTCGCGCTCCTTGACGCCGCGCAGGACGGCGGCCTCGGCTCCGGCCTCGAGCTCGACCTCGTACTCCTCGGCCTTCGCGAGGACGTTGCCCCGCCCGGACAGCTCGCTCACCACGACGCGCGTGCGATTGCCCACGAGCGCCGGGTCGACGTGCTCGTACGCGCGCGGGTGCCTGCGTATGGCGGCCACGTGTACGCCCCCCTTGTGAGCGAAGGCGCTGCGGCCGACGTACGGGGCGTGCGCGTCCGGCGCCAGGTTCGCGATCTCGGCGACCTGCCAGGCGACGTGCGTCAGCTCGGCCAGGGCCCCCTCGCGCAGACACCGCCGACCGAGCTTGAGCTCGAGGGTGGGCACGATCGAGCACAGGTTCGCGTTGCCGCAGCGCTCGCCGTAGCCGTTCATGGTCCCCTGCAAGTGCGTGGCGCCCGCCCGGACGGCCGCGAGCGAGTTCGCGACGCCGCAGCCGGTGTCATCGTGCGCGTGGATGCCCACCGTCCGCCCGAGCGTCTTCACGACGGCGGCGACGCGCTGCTCGACCTCCCACGGCAGCGACCCCCCGTTGGTGTCGCAGAGGACGATCGCCTCGGCCCCGCCGGTCGCCGCAGCGCGCAGCGTCTCGAGCGCGAACTCCGCGTCCTCGCGGTACCCGTCGAAGAAGTGCTCGGCGTCGTAGATGACGCGCCGGCCGCTCTCGACGAGGTACGCCACGGTCTCGGCGATCATGCGCAGGTTCTCTTCGGAGCTGATCTTCAGCACCTCGCGCACGTGCAAGAGCGACGACTTGCCGAAGATCGTGCACACCGGCGCGCGCGTCGCCAGGAGGGCGCCGACCTGCGGGTCGTCCTCGGGGGAGATGCCGGCCCGCCTCGTCGAGCCGAACGCCGCGACGCTGGCGGTCGCGAACGCGACGTCGCGCGCGCGCTCGAAGGCCTCGGCGTCCTTGGGGTTGGAGCCGGGCCAGCCGAGCTCGATGAACCCGACCCCGAGGCGGTCGAGCAGCTTGGCGATGTGGATCTTGTCGGCCGCGGACAGGCTGAGCCCCTCGCGCTGCGTGCCGTCGCGCAGCGTGGTGTCGTAGACGCTCACGATCGGGCTGGCTTCAGGCGTGCTTGGCTTCATAGCGGTCGATGTCGGCGGCGCGGTCGAGCAGGTACCCGAGCTCGTCGACTCCGTGGACGAGGCACTCCTTGGCGAAAGGATCGATGGCGAAGCCGGCCAGGGGCTTCCCGCCCAGCGTGACCGTCTGGGCCGGCAGGTCGACCGTGACGCTGGCGCGCGGGTCGGCCCTGCGCGCCTCGAGGAGCCGGGCGTGCGCCGCGGCGTCGACCGCGACCGGCAGCAGGCCGTTCTTCATGGCGTTCTGCTTGAAGATGTCGGCGAAGGACGGGGCGATGATGGCTCGCAGCCCCCAGCCCACCAGCGCCCAGGGCGCGTGCTCGCGGGACGAGCCGCAGCCGAAGTTGGCGCCGGCGACGAGGATCCGGGCCCCGGCGGCGTCCGGGCGGTTCAGGGGAAAGTCGGGGTTCGGCGTCCCGTCGGGACCGAGGCGCCAGTCGGCGAAGACGTTGGCCCCCAGCCCCACCTTGTCGGTCACCTTGAGGAACCGCGCCGGGATGATCTGATCGGTGTCGACGTTGTCGGCCGGCAGGACGACGAACGTGGACGTCAGCGTCGTGAACGCCTCGCGAGCTTCCCTCTTCATGAAACGCCTCCCATCAGCGTGCGCGGGTCGACCACCTTGCCGGCGACCGCGGCGGCCGCCGCCGTGAGCGGAGAAGCGAGGAGCGTGCGCCCCCCGCGCCCCTGGCGCCCCTCGAAGTTGCGGTTGCTGGTGCTGACGGCGTACTGGCCGGGGCTCAGCTGGTCGCCGTTCATCGCGATGCACATCGAGCAGCCCGCCTCGCGCCACTCGGCGCCGGCGGCCTTGAACACCGAGTCGAGGCCCTCGGCCTCGGCTTGCCGCTTGATCGCCTTCGACCCGGGAACGACGAGGACGCGCACGCCGGACGCCACCTTGCGCCCGCGCAGCAGGCCCGCGGCCGCGCGCAGGTCGCCCATGCGCGAGTTGGTGCACGATCCGATGAAGACGACGTCGACCTTCTGCCCGGCGATCGCGGCGCCGGGGGCGAGCCCCATGTAGTCGAGCGCCTTCGCGAGGGCCGCGCGGTCCGAGCCGGCGTCGACCGACTCGAGGGTCGGCACGCGGCCGGTCACGGGGATGCCCATGCCCGGGTTGGTGCCGTAGGTGATCATCGGCGCCAGCGCGCTCGCGTCGAGCTTCACCGACGCGTCGAACTTCGCGCCAGGGTCGGTCCGCAGCGTGCGCCAGCGCTCGACGGCCGCGGTCCAGGCGTCCCCCTTCGGAGCGAAGCGCCGGCCCTCGAGCCATTCGAAGGTCACCTCGTCCGGCGCGATCATCCCGGCGCGCGCGCCCGCCTCGATCGACATGTTGCAGACGGTCATCCGCTCTTCCATGCCGAGCGCTTCGATGGCCGTCCCGCAGTACTCGATGACGTGGCCGGTCGCGCCGCCCGTCCCGATCTTCGCGATGAGCGCGAGGATGATGTCCTTGGCGCCGACCCCGGGCGACAGGCGCCCGTCGACCCGCACCTCGAGCGTCTTCGCCTTGCCCTGCAGCAGGCACTGCGTGGCCAGGACGTGCTCGACCTCGCTCGTGCCGATGCCGAAGGCGAGCGCGCCGAACGCTCCGTGCGTCGACGTGTGGCTGTCTCCACACACGATCGTGCGCCCGGGCTGGGTGAGCCCGAGCTCCGGCCCGATGACGTGGACGATTCCCTGATCGGCCGAGTCGAGGTCGTAGAGCGACACACCGAACTCGGCGCAGTTGGCCTTCAGCTTCGCCAGCTGGGCCTCGGCCTGCGCGTCGACCACCGCGAGGCTGCGCGGCAAGGTCGGCGTCGAGTGATCCATCGTCGCCACGGTCCGCTCCGGCCGGCGCACGCGCAGACCCCGGGCACGCAGGCCGTCGAAGGCCTGCGGAGACGTCACCTCGTGGACGAGGTGCAGGTCCACGTACAGGACCGCGGGCGCGCCCGCGTCCTCGCGGACGACGTGCTCGTTCCAAACCTTCTCGAATAGCGTCGTCGGTCCCGTCATGTCCGCTGCTCCTGTGCCGGGCGGGTGGGCGCAGAGGCCACCGCCATGCGCTCGCTCGCGGGCCGCGCGCGGCCGCGAGCCACGAGCAGCCGGTTGAGCGCTTTGAGATACGCGTTGGCGCTCGCCACGATGATGTCCGTCTCGGCCCCGTGCCCGTGGAAGACCGGCGCGCTGGCGACCTCGTGCTGCGGGCTCAGCGGCTCGCG
Organism: Myxococcales bacterium; assembly: GCA_003153495.1. Lineage (GTDB taxonomy): Bacteria > Myxococcota_A > Polyangia > Polyangiales > Polyangiaceae > Palsa-1150. Next base: position 3,929 of record PLYU01000032.1, on the reverse strand, counting down.
CTCCGAGAGCGCCCGGACGCGCACGGTGACCTCGCCGAGCGCGTCGATTCCTTCGGTCACCGATCGCACCGAGAACTCGAGCAGCTCGGCCGGCGCCTTCACGAGCGCGTCGATCGCCTTGTACGCCGCGTCGACCGGCCCGGTGCCCACGGAGGCCTGCACGTGAAGGTTGCCGTCGGGACCACGCAGGCGCACCGTCGCCGTGGGCATCCCGTGGGTGCCGCACCCGACCTGCAGCCCGTCGAGCGCCCACAGCTCGTCCTGCGGGCTCGCGTCGTCGTGCACGAGGGCCTCGAGGTCGGCGTCGGCCACGGACTTGCGGCGGTCGGCGAGCGTCTTGAAGCGCGTGAAGATCCGGTGAAGGGCGGCGTCGTCGAACGAGTAGCCGAGCTCCACCAGACGCGCGGCCAGCGCCGCCCTCCCCGAGTGCTTGCCGAGCACCAGGCGCGTCTGCAAGAGGCCGATGCTCTCGGGGCGCATGATCTCGTAGGTCGCCTGGTGCTTGAGCATCCCGTCCTGGTGGATGCCCGACTCGTGGGCGAACGCGTTCGCGCCGACGATTGCCTTGTTCGGCGGGACGACCATGCCCGTGGCCGCGCTCACCAGGCGGCTCACCCGGACGAGCTGCGTCGCGTCGATCCCGGTGCGGAGACCGAACTTCGCCGAGCGCGTCGCGAGCGCCATGACCACCTCCTCGAGTGAGGTGTTGCCGGCCCGCTCTCCGATGCCGTTGATGGTCACCTCCGCCTGGCGCGCGCCCGCGAGGATGCCGGCGAGCGAGTTGGCGGTGGCCAGGCCGAGATCGTCGTGGCAGTGCACCGAGATGATGACGTTCTCGACGCCGGGAACGTTCTCGCGGATGCCGCGGATGAGCGCCCCGAACTCGTCGGGCGTCGTGTAGCCGACCGTGTCGGGGATGTTCAGGGTGGTGGCGCCCGAGCGGATCGCCTCGGCGAGCACCTGGTGGAGGAACGCCGGCTCGCTCCGCCCGGCGTCCTCCGGGCTGAACTCGACGTCGTCGCAGAGGCTCTTGGCGTGGGCCACCATGTCCTTCACGCGCTCGAGCACCTCCGCCGGCGTCATCCGCAGCTTGTGCTTCATGTGAAGCTCGGACGTGGCGAGGAACGTGTGGATGCGCGGGTACTTGGCCCCCTTGACGGCCTCCCAGGCGCGGTCGATGTCGGGCCGGCTGGCCCGCGCGAGGCCGCAGATGATCGGCGGCTCCGCCGAGGGACGGCCTTCGACCGGACGCACTCCGACGCTCTCGGCGATCGACCGGACGGCCGCGAGGTCGTCCGCCGAGGCGGCCGGGAAGCCCGCCTCGATCGCGTCGACCCCGAGGCGAGAAAGGGCGCGGGCCACCTCGAGCTTCTCGGCCGACGTCATCGTCGCGCCCGGCGATTGCTCGCCGTCGCGCAGCGTGGTGTCGAAGATGCGTACGTAACCGTCCGTCGGGATGGCCATGGCCGTGTGCCTCACTCGGTGGGATCGACCGTCACTGGATTCAGGAAGGGCATCATCGCGCGCAGCTTGGCGCCGACCTTCTCGATGAGCTGATCGCGCTCCTGGACGCGCATCGCCTTGAACGACTTGCGCCCGGTCTCGTTCTCCTCGATCCACTTCTTCGCGAACGTCCCGTCCTGGATCTCGCTGAGCAGCTTGCCCATGGTCTCGCGGGTGTGGTTGTCCACGATGCGCGGGCCGGCGGTGTAGTCGCCGTACTCCGCGGTGTCGCTGATCGAGTAGCGCATGTAGTTGAGGCCGCCGCGGTACATGAGGTCCACGATGAGCTTGAGCTCGTGCAGGCACTCGAAGTACGCGACCTCCGGCTGGTAGCCGGCCTTCACGAGCGTGTCGAAGGCGGCCTTGACGAGGGCGCTGGTGCCCCCGCAAAGGACGGCCTGCTCGCCGAAGAGATCGGTCTCCGTCTCCTCGGCGAACGTCGTCTCGAGGACGCCGGCGCGCGCGGCGCCGATCCCCATGGCGTAGGAGAGCGCCTGCGCGTGCGCCTTGCCGGTCGCGTCCTGGTGGACGGCGATGAGCGCGGGGACGCCGTTGCCCTCCTGGTAGGTCTCGCGAACGCGATGGCCCGGGCCCTTCGGCGCGATCATGCTGACGTCGACGTCGGCCCGCGGCTTGATCGTCCCGAAGCGGATGTTGAACCCGTGGGCGAACATGAGCGTCTTGCCCGGCTCGAGGTGCGGCTCGATCTCGGTCTTGTAGAGCTTGGCCTGCGTCGTGTCCGGCACGAGCACCATCATCACGTCGGCCCACGCGGCGGCCTCGGGCACCGCGACGACGCGCAGCCCGGCGGCCTTCGCCTTCGCCACGCTCTTGCTCGTCGCCGGCAGGCCGACGCAGACGTCGACCGCGCTGTCCTTCAGGTTGAGCGCGTGCGCGTGGCCCTGCGAGCCGTAGCCGATGATCGCAACCTTCTTCGCGCGGATGAGCGAGAGGTCACAGTCCTTGTCGTAGAAGATCTTCGCTGCCATTTTACGTAGTTCCTTTTGTCGTGGGTGATCTCTGGCTCAGGCGACCTTGACGTCACGCGAAGGCGGCGGGGGCGGGACGGAGCTCATCGGGAAGCGGTCGGCGTCCGTCGCCTCCGAGCTCCGGAGCATCGCCACGACTCCGGTGCGAACCATCTCGATGATCCCGAACGGCCGCAGGACGTCGACCAGGCCGTCGATCTTGTCCTCCGTCCCGGTGATCTCGGCGACCAGCGCCTCCGGCCCCACGTCGACGACGCGAGCGCGGAACACGTCGCACAGGCGCATCACCTCGCCGCGCGTCGTCGCGTCGGCGCGCACCTTCACCAGGCCGAGCTCGCGGGCCATCGAGGCGACGTGGCTGGTGTCCTCGACGAAGAGGCAGTTCACCAGCTTGTAGAGGTTGGCCTCGATGCGGCGCGCGGCGTCGTCGTCCGCCTCGATGACGATCGTCATGCGCGAGACGCCGGGGCGCTCGGTCCGGCCGACGGTGAGCGAGACGATGTTGTAGTTACGCCGGCGAAAGAGCGACGTGACGCGGTTGAGCACGCCGGGGAGGTCCTCGACGTACGCGATGAACGTGCGCACCATGGGGCTGCTCATGACAGGGTCCTTCTTTGCTGTTCACTCATCCGAGGCCGTCTCCACGATCGGGCTGGGCCGGCGGATCATGTCCTGCAGGTCTGCCCCCGCCGGGACCATGGGGTAGACGCTGTCTTCCTGCTCGACACGGAAATCGATGACGACCGTATCCTTGGAGGCGCGGGCGGCCGCGACGACCCCCTCGATCTGCTCGCGCTCGGTGACGCGCAGGCCGAGCAGGCCGTGCGCCTCGGCGAGCTTGACGAAGTCGGGGCCGCGCAGCGGCGTGGCGGCGTAGCGGCCGCCGTAGAAGAACTGCTGCCACTGCCGGACCATGCCGAGGTACCCGTTGTTGATGACTGCGATGTGGAGCTTGACCCCCTCCTGCGCGCAGGTCGACAGCTCCGCTGCGGTCATCTGGAAGCCGCCGTCGCCGACGACGACCCACACCTCTTCGTCAGGGCGTGCCAGCTTCGCGCCCAGCGCGGCGGGCAGCGCGAAGCCCATCGTGCCGAGCCCCCCGGAGGTGATGAGCTTCCGCGGGAAGTCGTGCTTGTAATACTGCGCNNGCCACAGGTCGTGCATCACGTGGGCCGCGTACAGGTGCCCGGAGTGCGGCATCGTCTGGATGTCGAGCACCGCCGAGTCGCCGCGCAGCGCGTGGATGCGGGCGAGCCACGCCTTGTGCTCGCCCTTCGCCACCGCCGGCACGAGGGCACGCAGCGTCTCGGCCACGTCGCCCACGAGCGGCACGTCGACCCGGACGACCTTGTTGATCTCCGCCGGGTCGAGCTCGCAGTGGATCTTCTTCGCGCGCGGCGCGTACGTCTCGAGCTTGCCGGTGACACGGTCGTCGAA
>PLYU01000245.1 GCA_003153495.1 Myxococcales bacterium | reverse complement strand
GATCACGAGAAGGCCGCCGCTGAAGTCTTTTCGCTGATGTTCCACGGGTCCGAGCACGAGGCGCTTCCGCTGACGCGCTACGGTGGCGGTCTGTTTGAGGCTGGAGACGACGCCTCCGACGATCCCGTGAGCCGAGCGATCGCCGCTTTCGAGCGTGCCGAGGTGCGGGACGCTGACGTCCAACGGATTCTGGAGCTCCTAACCCGGTGCCCGACTCGCGTTCGCCAGGGGAAGGGGTCGACGACTGTGCAAACGCCGGTCGACTTCTCCGACCTCGGTTCCGAGTACCTCGGCATCCTCTACGAGGGTCTGCTCGACTACGAGCTGAAGCGCGCCGGCGACAAAGAGGCAGTGATCTTCCTCGGCGTGGGGAGCGAGCCCGCGCTCCCGTTTGATGTGCTCAACGGCATGAGCAACGCCGATCTCGCAGAGCTCCTCAAGAAGCTCGGGAAGGCAACCAAGGGAGACGACGAGGACGCGGATGAGGCGGAACCAGAGGAGGACGACGACGATGAGGAGTCGCCTGCGGAGGGCGACAATGAGGAGGGCGAAGCGGGCGAAGCTGAACAGGAACCCGAAGCACAGGACGGCCGGCGAATTGTGCGCGAGGCGGTTCAGGATTGGGCGGAACGCGCCGTAAAGGCGGCGAAGCTTGTGCCCTACCCGCGCGACGACCACGACGCGCGCGTGCGCGACGCGTTTGCGCGCAAGGTCACCGCGAGGGCGAAAGCACTCGTACGCCGTCTCGTCTTGCCGGGGGAGTGGTACCTGGTGCGTTGGGGCGGAACGCGCAAGGGTGCTGGCACCTTCTATACCCGACCGCAGCTCGCCGGTCCCATCGTGCGGCGCACGCTGGCGCCGCTTTGCTTCGACGAAGCGGAGGCGGGACAAGACCCGCGGCCACGCAAACCAGAGCAGATCCTCGCGCTCAAGGTTTGTGATCCCGCGATGGGCTCAGGATCATTCCTCGTATCCGCGCTGCGCTACCTGACCGACGCGCTCCTTCAGAGCCTCTACGTGCACGGTCGCCTCGACCAGCACGGTGAGCGTTGGTACGTACGTCTCGCCGACGGGCTACCGCTTGACGATCCTTCGCAAGAGTCGCTGCCCGCGCCCAAGGACGACGACAACCTCGACGACCTTCTTCGGGCTCGTCTCAAGCGTCACGTGGTCGAGCGCTGTCTGTATGGCGTGGATCTCGACGCCCTCGCCGTGGAGCTCGCTCGCGCTGCACTCTGGGTCGAGACGATGGATTACCAGCTCCCCTTCGGCTTTCTCGACCACAAGTTGAAGTGTGGCAACTCACTCGTCGGAGGTTGGCTCGATCGCTTCGAGGACTACCCGATCCGAGCGTGGGATCGCGAGGGTGGCGACGCGAAGCACGGAGCCGCCAAGCAAGCGAAGTTCGTTCACCACTTCCGCGAGGAGAAGGGCAAGCGCAAAGGAGACGTCTGGAACGCAGCGCTGAAGGTCCATCGTGAAAAGACGATCCTGCCGACGCTCCGGTCTGAGCTCGCGAAGCTCAAGGCGGAGACGACCGGGCAGACCGTGGCAGCGTTCGAGACGCATGGGAAAGACGCGGCGGCGCTCCATGCGGATGCGCTCGCCGTTTTCGAGGAGCTCCACGACATCATTCCAATCTTCGAGGCTGAACGTCGCGCGGAGGTCTACAAGACGCGAGTCCTTGGCAACCCAGCGCTCCGTGCACTGCGGCTCGCGCTAGACACGTGGTGCGCCGTTTGGTTCTGGCCCGGCGACAAGCTCGACATCTCGCCAACACCCGCGGATCTCCTCGACCCGCGGCCGGAGACGCGTGAGGAGGTACAGCGTCTCGCGCGCGAGATGCGGTTCTTCCATTGGGAGCTAGAGTTCCCCGACGCGATGACGGGGCCCACGAGTGGCTTCGCCGCGATCGTCGGCAATCCGCCCTGGGAAATCCAAAAGCCGAACTCGATGGAGTTCTTCTCCAACGAGGACCCGCTCTACCGCACATACGGAAAACAAGAGGCGCTCGGAAAGCAGACGGACTTCTTCCGGGAGCGTGATGGAGTCGAAGACCGATGGTTGCAATACAACGCGCGGTTCAAGGCGCTCTCCAACTGGACGAAGCACGTAGCATTCCCGTTTGGAGCTGAAGGCGAGCAGGGGGAGGCACCCGGCGGAGTCGACGGCATGCTCCTGTCGATCTGGCAGGAACGGCGAGCTCTGCGACCGAGTTTCTCGGATCGCGGGCACCCGTATCGCCACCAAGGTTCGGCCGACATCAACACCTACAAGATGTTCCTCGAGGTGGCGCACGCACTGCTGGGAAAGGGGGGTGCTTTTGGGTTCCTTGTTCCTTCGGGGATCTACGCTGACAACGGGAGTCAGGCGCTCCGCAACCTGTTCCTCGATCACTGCGCTTGGACTCACCTCTACGCCTTCCAGAACGAACGCTTCGTTTTCGAAGGCATCGACCACCGCTTCAAGATGACGGTGTTGCACGCGCGCAAGGGCGACCGCACGTTCGCATTGAAGACGCGCTTCCGTCTTGGTCCTGGCGACTCACCGGAGGCGAGCGAAATCGAGGAAGACCTCTCCGACGAAGCGCGTTTTCTTCTGTTGGCCTCGGAGCGGATTGGGCGCTTCAGCCCGACGACACGTTCGATCCTCGAGCTGCGAACGCACCGCGACCTTCAGATTCTTGAGAAGCTCTACTCCAACGGTGTCCTGCTCGCCGAGACGGGCGCGGGTGGCTGGGGCATCTCGTACGCAACAGAGTTCCACATGACGAACGACTCGGAGCTCTTTCCGCCACGACCGAAGTGGGAGGAGAAGGAGTACAAGCCCGACGAGTACGGTCATTGGCTGAAGGGCCCGTGGCAAAAGAGGGATGCCAATGCCGGCCCCGGTGGCCGCGACTGGAACTTTGTGAGGTCGAGGGAGGGCACGGAGTCGATCGCGGTATCACAGATCAGCCGGGTAGCCCTTCCGCTCTACGAGGGCCGGATGATCGATCAGTTCGATTATTCTGGAAAAGGCTGGGTGTCCGGCAGGGGCCGAACGGCGATTTGGGAGGAACTCCCCTGGTCGCACAAGCGATTTCAGCCCCAGTTTTTAATGGACGCAAACGATTACATTCCGCGCCGGCAGCACCTTCGGGACCGCGCTCCCATCAAAGTAGGCTTTATGGACGTGACCGCGACGACGAACGAGCGAACGTTCATCGGCGCGGTGCTTCCCGCATTCCCAGGGAACCACAAGGCGCCGATCCTCATCTCCCGCGACTCGGATCTCGAGAGCATGATCGTGCTCCTTGCTATGCTTAATTCCACGGCAAGCGACTGGGTACTTAGGCAGAAACTCGGCGGCAACTCACTGACATGGGTGACGTTGCAGGAGCTGGCGCTTCCTAAAGTCAACGATTCGGCCACACGCCGTCAGATATGCCGACTAGTTCTCTCACTTAGCGCCTGCGCTGAGACGTTCGCTGGCGTTTGGTTGCACTTCAAACAGCCACAACCGTGGCGACGTGTCTGGGCTGTCACCCCGCACGAACGCGCGCGCGTGCGCGCCATTCTCGACGCCTCGGCGGCCTCACTATCGGGGCTCGATGAAGATCAGTTTCGCTGGGTTGTTCGCGAGTGCGACCATCCTTCGACGGACGTATGCAACAAGGCGTTCGCACGAACACTGTCTCCGCCTGGTTTTTGGCGCGCCGAAAAGGAGAAGGCACCGGAGCTGCGGACCATCGTCTTGGCTCAGGTTGCTTTCCGGGAGCTGGAGAGGCTCGGCCTGGAGAGATTTCTCGCGCTCAACGATGGGGAGGGATGGCAGCTACCTGACACGCTCCGCCTCGCGGACTACGGCCTTGGTCACGACGAGCGTGCCAAGGACCACCAACCTGTGGCCTCGGCCTTGGGCGAGCAATTCCTTCCGTGGCAACTCGTCGAGGATGTCGAGGCTTCGTGGGACGAGTGCCGACGCCATGCGGAGCTGCTTCGGAGGATCATCCCGTGGGGCGGGGCCGCGGCGACGGACATCCCGGTAACAGCAACGCCCACGGGGAGACCGACGCAGATCTCGCTCTTCGATGCGGCAACGGCCTTGGTTGCGGTGACCAAGAAGCCGAAGGGAAAGAAGTCGTGATGGGCACCGCGACGAATGGTGACGCGCAGGGCGGAGTGAGATCCAGCATCGTCGTCCGATGCGCGGACGGCAGTCGGCACGAAGGGGGTCGGCCATGCTGAATCCGATCACCTACGCGGAGCACGTCGTCGGCGATTTCCTTCGCTATCAGCTCACGACCTATCCGTTCGCCGATCCACGGCTGTTCGCGCAGATGCGCGCGCTGCTGAGTTTGGAGCAGACTCGGTCGACGCCCCTCTTGCGCGGGCCTTTCATCAGCCTGAGTCGCGCCTTCAAGGCCGGGGCCACAATCGACGCGCTGGTTCACGAGAGGATCCTTCACCCTCACCTCGCGCGTCTGGCGCCACACCCGTCCGTCTACGGCCATCAAGAGCAAGCGTTCCGTGCGATCGCGGAGAAGCAAACGACGCTTGTTTCGACGGGGACCGGCTCCGGAAAGACAGAGTGCTTCCTCTACCCGATCATCAGCAGGGGTCTCGAGCTTCGCGACGAGAGCGCGCAACCGGGGATCATGGCCGTGATCGTCTATCCGATGAACGCTCTCGCAGAGGATCAGCTCGGACGACTGCGCGAGCTGCTCGTCGGCACCGGTGTGACGTTCGGTATGTACATCGGAAAGACAAAGGAGCGGGCGAGTGATGTAACCGGCGAGCGACTCGCTGCCGGCGCGTCCTCCGCCGACTACCGCGCCACTGTCGATCGCCATCGGCGTGAGGGTCACCCGGCGGCCGTACTCCCTGCCGAGGAGCGCGCTTCGCGCGAGGAGCTCCGAGCGAGCCCGCCGCGCATCCTGTTGACGAACGTGAAGCAGCTAGAACTGTTGCTCACGCGTCAGACCGACACGGATCTCTTCGATGGCGCACGGCTCGAGTTCCTCGTCTTCGACGAGGCGCACACATACAGCGGCGCGGCGGGCGCCGAGACGGCGTGTCTCGTGCGACGCCTCCGTGCCTTCTGCAACAAGCGCGCGGAAGACACGGTCTGCATCGCCGCGTCGGCGACGATTGCCGATCCCGAGCGGGGCCCCGAGGCCGGTCGTGACTTCGCGGCCCGTTTCTTCGGCGTTGACCGTGAGCGCGTGGCGCTCGTGGGCGAGGCCTACGAGGAGGACCCGTGGGCGAAGCAGCGCACGGCTCCAGGCCCCCTTCCAGGCGATCCATCGGTCCAGCTCCAGACAATGCTCGATGCTCTCCGAGACGCCGACGTGGAGGCACCGCTGAAGGCTGCACTCGACCGATTGAAGACGGCGTTTCAGGCCGCCGCCGGCAAGAAGCTCGAGGCCTCGCGCTGGCGCGAGCATCTGTTCGAGCACCTTGCGGCGAATGAGGTCGTGTACGCGGTTGCGGAGGCGCTGCTGACACCACGAGCCGTTCGCGACCTGCTTCCGATGCTGCAAGGCCGTACCGGCCGGGTCGTACCTGAAGAGGAGGTCTACCTATGGCTCGCGCTCGGCGCTGCGGCGCGCAGCAAGGGCCGACCGCTCCTCCGGCCGGTCATCCACGCGTTCGTGCGTGGGGTTGGCGGCGCCGTCGTCACGTTTCCCGATTCTGATCCAAAGCTGTGGCTGTCGCGCGAGGACGTGACGCTCGGGCAAGGTTCGAACGAGCGCCCTCTACTCCCGCTCGACGTCACGACGTGCACGACGTGCGGACAGCACTACTTCGTCCACCACGTTGCAGGATTCGATTTCCCACGCGGTGGGCGGCCCGGCGGCGGTGTTGCGGAGGGCGAATCGCTTCTGTGGAGGAGTCTCGACGAAAAGAGCGGCGGCCAGAGAGTCGTCCTGTTCGACGACTACATCGCCGACGACGATGACGATGAGGAGCCGGACGAGGGCCGCATTGGCACTGTGTTTCTGTGTCGATACTGCGGTGCACTGCACCCGACCCAGCGCGATCGATGCGACGGCTGCGGTTCGGACAACGCGCTGGTGCAGCTTTATGTCGTCGCCAGCCACCAGGAGCGCCCAGGAAAGCTTATGTCGTGTGTCTGCTGCGGCGCGCGAGGAGGGTCGCGGCTGGGCAGCTATCGAGAGCCGGCCAGGCCGGTGCGTGCCCAGAACGTCTCTGACGTTCACGTTCTCGCTCAGAGCATGGTGCATTTCGCGGAGCGCAAACGCCTCCTCATCTTCACCGACAGCCGACAGGAAGCAGCTTTCCAGGCGGGTTGGATGCGGGACCACGCTCGCCGCTTTCGTCTTCGTGCGCTCATCGCGGAGAAGCTGACCGGCGGGCCGATCGCGCCGGGTGACCTCGCGGCACATCTCGAGCACCTGCTCGAGGCGGACGACGACCTATCTCGCGCACTGCTCACGGAGGTCTGGAACGACGACAAGGACTCACGGCCGGCCGAGCACCGCGCGCAACGACGTCGTTATCTGGCCGCCCAGATCCTGCGCGAGATCGCGACGGGCACGCGACAGCGCATCGGTCTCGAGCCTTGGGGACGCCTGCGGGTCAGCTACCGCGGTCTCGAAGTCTCGCACGCGTTCTTTGAGTCGTGGGCGAAGCGCCTCGAGGTCACGACTGTCGACCTGTTGGAGGGCGTCTCCGCAATGCTGGATGCCCTGCGACGGAGCCGATTGCTGTTCGACGACGAGGTCTCGCTCTTCACCCGCTGGTGGCGCGATGGCGATCTCGAGATACAGAGAGGCTACTTCCCGGCGTTCCCCGGCGGGCCGAAAGGACTGAAGCTTCGACGGGGAGCAAACGACAAGCCTGAGCGCATCAGCCAGCTCGTGTCTGCCCGCGGTCGCACGATGGCGCGGCACGCCGCTCTTCGGTGGGGTGTGCCGGCCGAGGCGTTGGACGACTTCTTCGAGTCGCTGTGGAAACTGTTGACCGAGGACACCCGGATTGTGCGGCCGGTTGTGCTGACGGGCTTCGGTGGCAATCCCATTCCCGGTTCGAACGGCGCCATGCAGATCGACTCGGCGAAGCTCCTGCTCGAGGACCATCGCGGTCGGTATCGATGCCGCACTTGCAGGCGCAGCTCGCTTCGAAAGACGCCGCGGATGGCGTGTATCGCGCGTGGCTGCGCCGGCACGATCATCTGGGAGGAAGAGGACCAGGACGACTACGACCTCATGCTCCTCGCCCGCGGCGTCGAGATGGTGCGCCCGAGGGAGCACTCGGCGCAGGTGCCCCCAACGGATCGCGAGGAGCTTGAAAGGCTATTCAAGGGCGACAGTCCCAAGATCAATACGCTCGTCTGCACGCCGACGCTTGAGCTCGGCGTGGACATCGGCGCGCTCGATGCCGTTCTCATGCGCAATGTTCCGCCAACGCCGGCGAACTACAAGCAACGAGTCGGTCGCGCCGGAAGGCGGCACCGCATGGCGGTCAACGTCACCTACGTTCGGCCCTCGAGCCACGACCGCATCTACTTCAAAGACCCCCTGAAGATGCTCGACGGCCCGATCGACTCGCCGCGTTTCAACCTTCGAAACGCGCCGATGATCGCCAAGCATGTGCACTCGGCCGTGCTTACGGCGCTCTTTGGGCTCGCAACGGGGCGCATCGCGGGGCTCGACGGCGCCGCGAAGGACGACCTGACGGCCGCCCTCGAGCGCTGTCTTCCGACCTACGTGAAGAGCTACCTCTTCGATGAGGCGGGGAGCGTTCGCGCGGTCCCGTTCGACGTCGGGCCGCTCCGGACACAGATTTCGTTGCACCGCGACGCCATCCTGCGCGAAGTGCGACGCGTCTTCGAGCATGGCTGGCCGACCGAGGACAGCGCACTGGTGAACGAGACGGCGATCGGCACGTGCGTCGATTCGATGCCCGCGGATCTCGAAGCCGTGCTCGCACGGCTCAGCGCGCGGCTTCGATGGGCGCTCGCGCAAATGCGTACTCTGGACACGCGGCGCGCCGGACAGGGCACCTTGAGCCCCGAAGACGACGCTATCTACAAGCGCCACGATCGCTTTGTGAAGCGCTTGAAGGGGCAGGCCTCGAAGCGGAAGGCGGAGTCGGAAGGCTACGACGACACGTACACCTACGCCGTGCTCGCGGCAGAAGCCTTTCTCCCAGGGTATGGCCTCGATGGCGGGAACGTAGTGGGGACATTTGAAACGGAGCGATACGGCATTCGCATTCGAAGCTGGGAGCTCCGTCGGCCGGCAGCGCTCGCGCTTCGCGAGTACGTGCCCGGTAACCTCGTGTACGCGAACGGCCATCGGTTCTTGCCGCGTTACTTCACACTCGCTGCTCGCGAAGACGCGGTGGAGCCGGTCGCCTTTCAGGTCGATGTGGCTGCAGGCGCGGTGACCGAACTCGGTACAGCGATGACCTCGACACTGGGCGCGACGACGATCGCCGCAATTCCCGTGTGCGACGTCGTGCTGCCGCACCAGTCGTCCATCACGGACGACGAGGAGTTCCGATTCCTCTTGCCGGTATCGATCTTCGGGACCGAGCAAGCACGCCATGATGGTGGTCGTGCGTACGTCTGGGGAGAGCGCGCAGTCTCTTTCCGGCGCGGCCTCCGCATGCGACTGGTGAACGTCGGAACGGCGGCGGCAACGCGGGGAGCGACGCGGGACGGTGGGACGGCGATGCCCCTCGGCTATCCGATGTGCCTCGTCTGCGGCCAGAGCCGGTCACCGTTCGCCTCACAGACTGAGCTGGATCATTTCACGACCGACCATCGCAGCCGATGTGGGAAGGATGTCACCTGGGTCGGCTTCTACAGCGACGTGATCGCGGACGCGCTTACAATCCAGGATTGCGCCGACCTGACCGAGGCGTACTCCGTTGCGGAGACATTGCGACGCGCCGCGGCCGAAGTCCTTCAACTCGACGCTGGAGACCTGCAGCTCCTCGTGCTGCGAAGGGCCGGCGGGATGTCGTGCGACGCCGTCCTCTACGACCCGATGACGGGTGGCTCTGGCGTGCTCGAGCTACTTCTCGAACGCTGGACCGAGGTCTACGCCGCAGCGATGGAGCTCGTAGAGCACTGTCCGGCGCGCTGCGCGACGGCCTGCATCGAGTGCCTGCTCGACTACCGTAACGCCTCCTATCATCCGAGCCTCGAGCGTCAACGCGCTGTCGACGTTCTTCGCGAACGCGGCACGACCCTCGTCGCCACGCACGATCTAGCGCCCGTCCTACCGGTGGCGACGCCTGACGAGGAACCAACGAACGCGCCGGAGACAAGGCTGCGGTACCTTATGGAGCGCGCGGGCTTCGTAGGTGCAAGACCCCAAGCGAGAGTGGACCTTGGCAGGCCGCTGGGAGGCACGGTACCGGACTTCTTCTTCGACGACCCTTCCGGCCGGAGCCAGGGAGTGTGTGTCTACCTCGACGGCCTCAGCGCCGCCCTCCACGGCAACCCGGCCACGCAAGCGCGCGACCACGAGATCCGAGAGGAGCTGCGCGCACGCGACTACGCGGTGATCGAGATCGCGGCGAGCGATCTCGTCGATCGCGCTGCCATGGCACGCAAGTTTCGACAGCTCGGCAACCTACTGCGAGGCCGTGAGGCGGCCGAAGCGCTCGCAAGCAACACCTCCTGGTTCGACGCCGCGACGGCAGCACATCAGAGCGATCACCCGCCGCCCCCATCGGTTCGCGATGACTGGAACGAGACGCGAAGCCTGCTTGACCACGACGAGCACCGCACGCTCCTCGACGCCGTTCGCGGCGCCGGATTCCCGATGCCGGATCAGGTGGATTGGGATGTCCCGAACGCAGCGGGGCGCGCAAGCGGCGCCCGTGCAGTTCTCGCTTGGACTCGAAGTACCCCGTTCATTGCCGTCGTCCTGGAGAAGCTCGACTTCGAAGCGCCCGGGCGGGTCGTTGTGCATGAGGAGACACGCGAGACGGTCGCCGCGTTGCGCGCCTATCTTGGAGTTGCGCAATGAACTTCGTCATCGCCGACACATTTCAGAAGAGCCTCGCGAACCTCGACGCGCAGGCGCAGGGCTTGGTGAAGCAGAAGGCCTTCGACTTTCAGAGCAACCCGGCGAATCCAGGCTTCCAGTTTCACCGCCTGTCCGACGCGAAGGACAAGAACTTCTGGTCGATCCGAGTCAATGCGGATTTGCGCATCATCGTCCACAAAACGAAGGACTCGGTCGCTCTCTGCTACGTCGACCATCACGACCCCGCATATGCGTGGGCCGAAGTGCGGAGACTCGAAGTGCATCCGCAGACGGGTGCAGCTCAGTTCGTCGAGGTCCGAGAGCGCATCGAGGAAATCGTCAAACAGGTTGTGCGCGAAGTCGAGACCGAGGCGCCGATCTTCGCGCAATACGAGGAGCGCTATCTGCTCGCCCTTGGTGTCCCCCAGTCCTGGCTCATGGCCGTCCGGACCGTCGGGTCCAAGGGCTTCGAGCGACTCGTCGAGCGTCTCCCGGCAGAGGCCTACGAGCGGCTCTTCTCGCTCGCGTGCGGTGAGCTGGTCCCTACGCCGGAGTCCCTGAAGCCCGACGCCGATCCGTTTGCACATCCCGATGCTCAACGCCGCTTTCGCGTGCTCGATGACCAGGAGGAGCTTCGTCGTGCGCTCGAGTTTCCCTGGGAGAAGTGGATTGTCTTTCTGCACCCGGCGCAGCGAACTGTTGTTGAGCGACGTTTCGCCGGCGCAGCCAAGGTCTACGGTGGAGCCGGAACCGGCAAGTCGGTGGTCGCTATGCACCGAGCCGTTCGGCTTGCCCGCGTTGGCGAGGGGCCGGTCCTACTCACGACGTACTCGAAGACCCTCGGAGTCCGACTCGAGCAAGCCATCGGGCACTTGCTGCCTCGTGAGCATGCGGCGCGCACCCGCCTCACGGTTCGCCACCTCCACAGCCTCGCGGTTGAACGGTGGAATGCTCGCGGGGGTAAGGCCTTTGTCGCGGCGAGAGCAGAGGATGTATCGCGCGCGCTCGAGACCGGCCTCCGCAAAGCCGGCGCCGGCAACGACTTCGCAGTCACGTTCCTCCGCTCCGAGTGGGACGCAATCATCGACCCGTGGGGGATCTCAACGTGGCCCGACTACAAGGCGTTCTCCCGCGCCGGCCGGGCAACGCCTCTCGGTGCGAAGCAGCGCTTGCAGCTGTGGAAGATCTTCGAGGGAGCGCGGAGCGAGCTCCGGGCGATGGGCAGGACCACCTGGAGCGAGCTTTGCCACGAAGTCGCGCGGGGAGTGGCATCCGAGCCTCCGTTCCGCTACGTCGTTGCCGACGAAGTGCAGGACTTTGGACCGGCGGAGCTGATCTTGCTTCGTACGCTGGCGCCGACGGCGACCGACGACCTCCTCGTGTGCGGGGATGCGGGACAGCGGATATTCGTGCGACCCATCGCGTTGGCGCGCGTGGGCATCGACGTCCGCGGTCGCTCCGCCCGCTTGCGCGTGAACTACCGAACGACGGATCAGATCCGTTCGTTTGGGGACCGTCTACTTCCGAAGGTTGATGAGGGGGAGGGGTCTGAGACAGAGCGTCGGACGGTGTCGTTGCTCCAAGGCATTGAACCCGTTGTCGTCGCTCACCGGACGATCGACGCGGAGATCACGGGCCTCGCCGACTGGGTGCGCGGCCTTCAGGCCGACGGATATCGACCCGGCGAGATCGGCATTTTTGCGCGTTCCGAGAGCACCCTTCGAGAGCGCGTTGAGCCGGCTCTTCGAAAGCTAGGTCTCGTTCCGCACCCGCTTCGCGATGAGACGCCACCGGCAGTGAAGGACGTCGCGATTGGCACCATGCACCGTGCAAAGGGGCTGGAGTTCAAGGCGGTTGCGGTGGTCGGCTGCGACTACGACGCACTCCCGCCGGCGCATGTGCTTCGCGAACAGGCGGACGACGCCGACCGCGACGAGCTGATCGAACAGGAGCGGCAGTTGCTCTACGTCGCGGCGACGCGAGCGCGCGAGCGACTGCTCCTCAGCCACACCGGGAAGGCGACACGCTTCTTGCTTCTTGCGGTGATCGAGATGCGGGTTGGCCGTGCCGCCGTCAGCGAATAACCACGCGTCCTCGCCGCGGTTCTCGCGGCGCATGCGCCCGTAGCTCAGCGGGATAGAGCGACGGCCTCCGGAGCCGTCGGTCAGATGTTCTAGTCCTGGGCGGGCGACGCCGCGAACTGTCGAGTGGGCCCCTCGCGGCTCCTTGAGCCCGTCCGCAAGTGCATCGTCGCGTCCCCGAGTTACCTGTCCCACGGACACCCGCTCCCTGTCGTCTCGTTCTCGCGGTCCGCCGAGAGCGGCGCGCCTTGTCACCTTCCGCCCTCCGCGTGACGGGCTTCTGCTTTCCCCGTATCCCGCGAGCGGGAACCCCTCGGGGAATGCAGCCCGTCATGCCAAGGAGCGCCGCGCGAACCGCGCGGGGACGAACGAGCCGACAGAGAGCGGCTCCCCGCAAAGCAGGTTCCTCCATGAACACGACCAAGACATCGCTCCAGAAGATCCCCGTCTACGAAGTGCGCCTCGTGCAGTCCCGTCGCCCCCTTCGCCTCGCCGAAACGATTCTCACCGACTCGCGCACGAGCGCCCGGGCGCTGCAGGCGCTCATCGCGCTGACCGACCGCGAGCACTTCGCGGCCCTCTTCGTGAACGGCAACCACCAGGTGACCGGCGCGCACATCGTGGCCATCGGCGCGCAGCATGCGATCGCCAGCATCGACGTGCGGGCCATCTTCCGCGCAGCCCTCGCCGCCTGCGCGAGCGCCATTGTTCTCGGACACAATCACCCGTCCGGCAACCCGACGCCAAGCCCAGAGGACCTCACGACGACGGCCCACATCATGCGGGCCGGGAAAATCCTGTGCCTGCCCGTTCTCGACCACATCATCGTCACGCGCGACGAGCACCGCTATCATTCGATGTTCGAGCGAGGGACGCTCCCCAGCATCGATGAATGAACGCGCGGCGGGCGCAGCACCGCCGTGCGCGTTGGCCAGCGTGAGTACGCCGCTGCCGCGATTCACATGAGCTTGAGTAGCGCCACGGATGTCCCGGCACCTCCCGCCGCACCCGAACTACCGTCCATACCCGTCGTCAGCACTGCCCCCAGCCCGTGCTTTCCCCCTGCGCCCGCCGCTCCACCTGCGCCCGCGGCGCCGAGCGTCGTGCTTTGGGTTGTCGCCGTATCGGTCGTGATCACCGAGCTCGACTCGAGGATGCCCACGGAGATACCTCCGGTGCCCCCGGCTCCGCCGGATCCGCCCGCGCCGTTGCCGCCCGCAGCGCCTGCAGCATGCGCTCCCGAGAAGTTCGCGTCGCCCCCGGCTCCTCCTGCCTGGCCATCTTGGCCCCCGCCGCCCGCACCGCCTGCGCCGCCGGCGGCTGCGACCAGCGTGCATGCCGTTAGCTGGATCGTGCCGCCGATGCTGGCCAGGGCCATGCTCGCTCCCCCACCGCCTCCACCTTGGCCGCCTGCGCCTCCGCAGCCTCCCGCGCCGCCGCCCCCGCCGCCGATGTCCTGCGTGGTCGAGTTGCATTGTCCATTGAGCGGATCGGTTGCGCCTGCGCCCCCTTGTCCGGGGTTGCCGGGGGCGCCGTCGCCGCCCAAGCTTGGCAGCGTCCAGCCGCTCGACGAGATGGTTCCATAGGGCTGCGGCGGGGCGGCTGCGCCTCCGCTCCCCGCCACGCCGTCGGCTCCCGGGTCGTTGGCCACGATGGGGATCACAGCGCCGCCATCGCTGAGGACAGTCTGCCCCATCGGTAGGCCGTCGCGTCCGGGGCTCACGGGCGCCGAGGGGGTCGCGATGCCAGCGGTCCCCAGGCCGATCGCGCAACCGAGCCCGCCGTGGCCACCCGCAGAGCTCCCGAGCCGCGAGCACTGGTTGACCCCGCCCGTGCCGCCCGAAGTGGCCCCGAATAGCCCGCTCGTATAGCCCCACACCTGGGTTCCGCCGACGGGGGCAGGCCCGGTGTAGTTCGGGTTCATGGTGCCGTCCGCCCCAGCGACGCCCGTGGCGCCGCTGCCTGCGGTCAACGTGACTCGCACCAGATGGACCGAGGACGAGGCGACGAGCGCGGCGATACTCGATGTGCCCGCCGCGCTCGCATCGGGCGACGCGAACGACGTGTCCTCGATCGTGACGACGCCCGACGACACGCCAGATACGGAGAGCGCATAAGCGGGCGAGGGCGAGATCACCTGGGCGCCTACCCCCGTGTACGTCCAGACTCGGCCGCTTGCCCCGGGCGCGCACGACAGACCGCCGTACACAGTCACCGCCGACGTGATGTTCACCTGCTCGCGGTAC
>PLYU01000168.1 GCA_003153495.1 Myxococcales bacterium | reverse complement strand
GCCGCGGCGGCGCCGCCCTGCTGCAGGCGCCGGCGCGCGCCCGCCATGGCATCGGTGGCGCGGCCGCCCGCTCGCCGGACGTTCGAAGCGGCCTCCCGGAGCGCCCGCCCCGCCACGACGGACAGCACCAGGAGCACGAGGGGAACGACGACCCGCAGCACGAGGTCGACGACGAGCTGCGCGATCGTGAGCCCCAGGGCGAGGACCATCCGGATCAGGCCCCGCAGCAGCCTCCACACCGCAAGCTCCGAGATCACGAGCCCGATGAAGAGAAACGCATAGCGATGAAACGCAAGGGACAGGCCGAGCTGCACCGCGACGAGCCCGAGCACGAAGCCCGGCGGCGCCCATCCACGCCGGCCCTGGCGATGGCGTCGCCGCGCCTCGCGCTGTTCCCGGCGGTGGGCACGACGTTGAGCGCGTCTCCCCTCTCGACCGCCGTCGTCGCCGGGCCGGCCCGCACCGGCTCCGTCGAGCAGGGGCCCGATGCGCGTCGGCCGCCGGTCGGGATCGACCTCGAGCATTCGCCAGAGCGCCGCCCTCAGGCGCGGGTCAGGGTGCTCGCCGAGCGCGGCGTCCACGTCGATCGCCAGCCCGCGGTGCGGCAGGTTCTCGGGCTGCTCGCCCGTCAGCAGGGTCAGGGCGGTCGCCCCCATGGCGTACACGTCCGAGCCCGGCCCGGCGCGCCCCTGGAACTGCTCGGGCGCCATGTAGCCGAACGTCCCGACCACGGTGCTCCCACCCTCGGGACGGAGCCGATCGCGCACCGAGCCGAAGTCGACGAACGCGAACGACCCGTCCGGGCGCCGGATGACGTTCGAGGGCTTGAGGTCGCGATGGATCACGGGCGGCGCGCGGCCGTGCAGGTACGTCAGCACGTCGTCGGCGTCGCGCAGCAGGCGCAGGACCTCGCCCC
Source organism: Myxococcales bacterium (assembly GCA_003153495.1). Taxonomy (GTDB): domain Bacteria; phylum Myxococcota_A; class Polyangia; order Polyangiales; family Polyangiaceae; genus Palsa-1150. Next base: position 3,578 of record PLYU01000168.1, on the reverse strand, counting down.
CGCTCATCGGGCCTTGCTTCGACAGCTCGGAGAGCGGGACTCCGTCGATCTTCTCCATGACGAGGTAGAGGACGCCGTCCTCCTCGAAGTGGTCGAGGTACCGGGGCAGCTTCGGGTGCGAGAGGGCGGCGAGGACGCGCGCCTCGCGCTCGGCGAGCTCCACGTCCTTCCACTCCCGCGCGCCGCGCACGTCGAACCGCTTGATGGCGACGGGGCGCCCCTCGCGCCGGTCGACGGCGTCCCAGGTGGAGCCCTGCGCGCCGGCGCCCAGCGGCCGGAGCAGCGCGTAGCGCCCCTCGCGGAGCGACGCTGGCGCTGGAGCGTGAGAGGGCACTGACACGGAGGACCCCGGCCGTGTGTGACTAGCACGTTCGACCCCGGCGGCCCGCGTAGCGGGGCCCGCCATCGTGTCCACGAGGCGCACGCCGAGTGCCTGTCATCCTGAGCGAAGCGAAGGATGACAGGGGCCCTATATGAACTCCCGCTCCACCGCTGCGTAGTCCACTTCCGAATCGAGCCGCGCGAGCACCGAGTAGAAGCCGAACTGCAGCCGGTTGACGAAGAGCATGTCCGGCGGCATCGCGAAGAACTCGTCGGGCTTCGCCTTGCGGGCCACCGCGCTCATCTCCTTCATTCCGTCGACCAGGCTCGCCGCGTACGCCCGCGTGATCCGGTACGGCGACCCGAAGAGCGGCTCGAAGCACCGCCTCGTGTAGTCGATCGCCATCCGCTCGAGAGGCCCTGGCTTCGACGACAGCAGGACCGCGACCGCCCGCCCGAACGCCGCCTCGTCGCGCGCCAGCGCCGCCAGGTGCACGTCGCGCGCGCGCAGGCGGTGCCCGTCCTCGATGTTCTGCACGCACCCGTAGTCGAGGAAAGTGACCACCCCGCCCGCGTGGAACACGTAGTTGCCGGGGTGAGGGTCGGCGTTGAGCATCGCGCCGACCAGCGTGCCCTTGAACACGAACCTCCACATCGTGCGGGCCCAGGCCAGCCGCTCGCCGACCGGCGCCTCGCACGCCTGGTCGAACGTCGACCCCCGCGCCAGCTCGGTGGTGAGCACCCGGCCGGCGCTGTGCGACGCCACGAGCCCCGGAACGCGGACGGTCGGGTCGCCCGCGTGCAGGCGCGCGAAGTGCGACAGCCGCTCGGCTTCGAGCCGGTAGTCGAGCTCCTCGCGAAACCGCTGGCGGACGACCGCCATCATCTTCTTGCTCTCGAAGCGCTTGCCGCCCAAAACGTCGATCAGGCCCTCCAGGATGCCCGCGTTGGCCAGGTCGCTCTCGACGGCCTTCGCGACCCCGGGGTGCTGGGCCTTCACCGCGACCTCGCGCCCGTCGGCGAGCGTCGCCACGTGCACCTGCCCGATCGACGCGCTGGCGAGCGGCTCGTCGCTCCACTGCGCGAAGAGGCGATCGATCGGCGCGCCGAGCTCCTCCTCGACGCTCGCGCGGATCTGCGCGGGCGAGGACCTCGGCGCCGCCGCGAAGAGCGCCTTCATCGAGGCCTCGTACGCGCCCCGCTGCGCCTCGGGCACGACCCCGTCGACGTAGCTTGCCATCTGGCCGACCTTGGCCGCCAGGCCGCGCATCGTCCCGAGCACCTCGGCCGCATGCTTCGCGCCGCTCGAGCCGCTCCGGTCGAGCAGGGCGCCCGCGCCCGTCTTCACCCCCAGGGCGGCCAGGCGCGCGAAGCGACCCAGCCGCCCGTCGGGAATCCTGCGCTCGTCGTCCACTCTGGTCCCTCCGGATAGGGCTCGCAGGGTGGCAAAGCAAGGTGAGGGGCGGTGTGCGCCTCCCCGAGGGGCCGATCGTGCTCATTGACACTTCCAGGCGACGCGGCAAGGTTTCGAGGGGGCCAACGATTGGACGTCGCCGAGCCGCCGAGGATCGTCCTGGAGAGCCCGGGAGAATGCCCACGCTCGGGCCACGCTCAGGATCTGCTCCGCCGGAGCCTCGAGTCCACGCTCGCGCCGGGGCACGCCTGGGTCGTTAGTGTTCGCATCGCGCGGGGCAGGGCTCGCACCCTGCGCGCCGAGGGCGTGATCTCGGACGACGATGGCGCGACCGTCGCCCATCGCGAGCTCACCGGCACGGTCGGAGACTGCGACGGCCTCGCACGCGCGGTGGGTGTCTGGGCGTCTCTCGTGCTGGACACGGAGCTCGATCGGGCGCGCGAGGCGCCAGAGCCGGCGTCCCGGCCGGCTCCCGCGAAGGCCGACGAGAGCTCGCTGGAAGTGCCCTGGCCAGCCCCGGCCGAGCTGGAGGGGCCGACCCCCGAGCATGACTGGTACCTGCACCACGACGACGGCAGGACTCTGGAGGTCGGCGTGGGGGGCTTCCTGATGTCGGGCGCGGGGCCCACGGCGGTCACGGGGGTGACGCCGTATCTCGTCGTCGAGGCGGGCAACGGCGTGTTCCTGCGGCCCTCGCTGGCCGTGGGGCAATCGATATCGTCGCTGGCGCCCGGCTCCAGCGTTGGCCCGGACGTCACGTTCGCAGCCACCCGGTTCGACGCTTGCCTGCGCTTGCCCGGGCTGTACACGCAGAAGCGCGGCCTCCAGCTCGACCTGTGTGGCGGCGGTGACCTCGGGTTCACCCATTACGCCGCCGGGGCGGTGCCCCACGTCGCGCTCGGCCCGAGCCTGGGGCTGCGGGGAGAGCTCGGCGGGCCCCTGGCGGCCGAGCTGCGCGGCGTCGCGGGAATCAACCTCGTGACCGGCACCTTCGCGAACGGGGCAGACGCCGTCGTGCTGCCCCAGTGGTCGGGCCGCGCGGAGCTCGCGCTCTCCTGGAGGCTCCGGTGACGGAAGTCCGGGCGGGCGGCCATGAGGGGGTGGTGGCGTCCCCCATGGTGCCGGTCCTGCCGCCCGTCTCGCGGCCGTCGCTCCGGCCCATCGAGGTTTCGGCGGCCTCCGAGGCGGACGAACGCGCGCGCGCCTTCCGCGAGCTGTACGAGGCGCACATCCACTTCGTGTGGCGTAACCTCCGCCGCCTCGGTGTGCTCGAGGCCGAGGTGGACGACGGCGCGCAGGAGGTGTTCGTCGTCGCGCACCGCCGGTATGACGAGTTCGAGGATCGCGGCCACGGCGCGCGCGCCTGGCTGTTCCAGATCGTGCTACGGGTCGCCAGCGACTCGCGCCGCCGCCGCCGCCGTCACCCCGAGGTGCCGGACGGTGGTACCGCGATGGCGCGCGCCAGCGTGGACGCACCCCAGGCAGACGCGCTCGCGCGGCAGGAGGCCCTGTCCAGGCTGGACGCGGCGCTGGCAGCGATCGACCTGGGGCGCCGGGCGGTGCTCGTGCTGCACGAGATCGAAGAGATGACTGCCCCGGAGATCTCGCGGGTGCTCGGCATCCCGCTCAACACGGTGTACTCGCGGCTCCGCGTGGGGCGCGCCGAGCTCGAGGACGCGCTGGCGAGGCAGGGAGGTGTGAGATGAGCGACGGGCGATTGTCGACGGCCACGAGGGCCCTGCTGGACGCGGCGAAGGCGGACGGACCGAGCGCCGCGACGCGGGCGAGCGTCTGGTCGGGCGTGTCCGCGACCACCGTCGGCGGCGCGGCCGCGACGAGCGCG
>PLYU01000234.1 GCA_003153495.1 Myxococcales bacterium | reverse complement strand
GAGCCCGGTGTCTTTCGCCGATCCCGGCGCGCTGGCGACGTCGGCCGAGCTCGAAATACGGCAGTATTCCTCGCTCGGCCGCCGCCGCCATCGCTTGGTCTCGACGAAAACCACCTTGGGCTCCTGCGCGTCAGGGAGGTTGGCGATTAGGTCCGTGGGTTCGTGCTGATTGCACGAACGCCGAGCTGCTACTCTTCGCGGGCCACTCTTCATGCCCCGCCCCGCCCCACATGGCCCGAGCGACAGCGTCCAGGCGTCCTCCGAGCTCGAAGTCGACGACTCGCGCGTGCTCATGGCGCTCGCCGGTCCCCACAACGAGCGCCTGAAGATCCTCGGCCGCGAGGCGGACGTCTCGGTCGGACTGCGCGGGAACAAGATCCTCCTCGAGGGCGACGCGGCGCACGTCGCGCTGGCCGAGCGCTTCCTGGCCGAGGCGGCGACGCTGTTCCGCGACGGAGTGGACGTGCACTCCAACGACATCGGGCGAGCGGTGCGTGCGCTGCGGAGCGAGCCGCACGTCCAGCTCCGCGACCTGTTCAGCGACGTCGTGCAGCTCGGCAGCGGCAGGCGCCCGGTCGGCCCGCGCGGCCTCGCCCAGAAGCGGTACGTCGAGGCCATCCGCTCGCACGACCTGACGTTCGGCATCGGGCCCGCCGGCACGGGCAAGACGTACCTCGCGATGGCGTGCGCCGTCGCCGCGCTCCAGGCGCGACAGGTCAAGCGGATCGTGCTGACGCGTCCCGCCGTGGAGGCAGGAGAGAAGCTGGGGTTCCTCCCCGGCGATCTGGCCGAGAAGGTGAATCCCTACCTGCGGCCCCTCTACGACGCGCTCGACGACATGATGGACATCGACAAGGCGCAGGGGCTCGTCGAGCGGGGCCACATCGAGGTCGCCCCGCTGGCGTTCATGCGGGGGCGCACCCTCAACGACTCGTTCGTCGTGCTCGACGAGGCGCAGAACACGACGAGCGAACAGATGCGGATGTTCCTCACGCGCCTCGGATACTGTTCCAAGGCGGTCGTGACGGGCGACGTGACCCAGGTGGATCTGCCGGAAGGCCGCGCCAGCGGGCTCGCGGAGGCGCGCGATCTGCTGCAGGGGGTCGAGGGGATCGCGTTCTGCCAGTTCACCGACGTGGACGTGGTGCGTCACCCGCTCGTGCAGAAGATCGTCGTGCGCTACGAGGCTCGCGACAAGGAGCGCAGAGGGTGAGCTCGGCCGCCACCCTCTCGATGGACCGCGCCGAGCGGCTCCTCCAGGGCGGCGGGACCCTCGCGACGGACACCGTCACGCGGCCTCACCCGCTGGTGGTCACGGTGTGGCGCAGCATCGCCGCGCCCAGCGGCCGTGCCAGCCACCGGCTGGCCGTCGCGTTCGTCCCGGCCGCCGCTTACGACAGCGTCCCCGAGGTCGTCTCGCCGTTCGTCGAGCGCCTCGCCGAGGGCACGGCCCTGCTCGTGGTCGTCGGCCGCCCCCGCGTGCGGTCGCTGGCGGACGCCACCCGGCGCGGCCTCGCGAGCGTCGTGGCCGACGACGCGGACACCGAGGACCTGCGCCTCGCCGCGCACCGCGCCTTCGAGCTGCTCGAGGCCAGGGGCCGGGCGGAGTCGCGCGGCCGCTGGCTCCGCCGCTACCGCTACGAGCTGGGCGAGCTCGTGAACATCGCGCGCGCGATGACGACGGTGCGCGACGTCGACAAGCTCCTCGGCGTCATCCTCGAGAAGAGCCGCTTCGTCACGGGCGCGGACGCCGGCAGCATCTACATCGTCGAGCGCAGCGGACCGGATGCGACGCTACGCTTCAAGCTGACGCAGAACGAGAGCAAGAGCTTCGACTCGCGCGAGTTCACGATGCCCCTCGGAGAGGGGTCGATGGCGGGGAGCGCGGCGCTCAACAAGACGACGCTGAACATCCCGGACGTGTACGACCTCCCGCAGGGGTCCACCTTCCGCTTCGACCCGAGCTTCGACCGGCGCACCGGCTACGTGACGCGCTCGATGCTCGTGGCGCCGCTCATCAGCCAGCAGGACGTGGTCATCGGCGTCATCCAGCTGATCAACAAGAAGCGGGACCCGGGCCGGATGCTCTCGACTCTGGCGGACGTCGAGGCGCAGGTCATTCCGTTCGACGAGCGGAGCCAGGAGATGCTCGGGATGCTCGCGGCGCAGGCCGGCGTGTCGCTCGAGACGGCGATGCTCTACGAGGAGATCCGCAAGCTCTTCGAGGGGTTCGTGACGGCGAGTGTCGAGGCCATCGAGTCGCGCGACCCGACGACGAGCGGACACTCGCGACGCGTGGCGGACCTGACCGTCGAGCTCGCGAAGGTGGTCGACCTCGAGACGGGCGGCCCCTACGCGGGCGCGTCGTTCACGCCGGAGGACCTCCGCGAGCTCGAGTACGCGAGCCTGCTCCACGATTTCGGCAAGATCGGGGTCCGCGAGAAGGTCCTGACCAAGCCGAGGAAGCTCCACGACGAGCGGCTCGAGCTCGTGCGAGCGCGGTTCGACTACGTCGCCCGGTCGATCGAGACCGACGTCCTCGCGCGCAAGGTGTCTCTGCTCGAGGGCGGCGGGCCGCGCGGCGCGCTCGAGGCCCTCGACCTCGAGCTGGCCGAGCGCCGCGCCGCGCTGGAGGCGGCGTGGGGCGCGATCCGCAGCGCCAACGAGCCGACGGTCCTGAGCAGCGGCGACTTCGAGCGGATCCAGGCCATCTCGAGGGAGGTCTTCGTGGACCTGCGCGGCGAGACGCGCCCGCTGCTCGACGCGGACGAGGTGACCTGCCTCGAGGTCAGCAGGGGGTCGCTCACGCCCCGGGAGTTCGACGAGATCCAGTCGCACGTCTCGCACACCTTCCGGTTCCTGTCGAAGATCCCCTGGGGCAAGTCGCTGCGGCGCGTGCCCGCCATCGCCGGCGCGCACCACGAGAGGCTCAACGGGACGGGCTACCCCAACCGTCTGCGCTCCGAAGAGATTCCCGTGCAATCGAAGATGATGAGCGTCGCGGACATCTACGACGCGCTGACCGCGAGCGACCGCCCGTACAAGAAGGCCGTCCCGCTCGACCGGGCCATCGACATCCTCGACTACAGCGTCAAGGACGGGCACCTCGACGCCGAGCTGGTCCGGATCTTCAAGGACGCCCGCATCTGGGAGCGAGCCGCCGCGCGCGCCCTACCCTCGACGCGCCCGTAGCAGGACGTCACGCACGCTGGCGAGCGAGCGGACCCCCTCGAGCGCGACTCCGGGCGCCGCGAGCGTCTCGTCGACGAGCCCCCCGATGTCCGCGTCCGGCGCGCCGGCGAGGCGCGCTTCGAGGCGGGCCAGCGCGTCGCGCGAGACCAGCAGGTCGCCCCCGAGGCGCAGAGCGCCCCGCGCGTCGGCTCCGGCGCCGAGCGTCCCTATCGCCTCCTCGCAGGTCGCCGTCCACGGCGGGTCGACCCGCGGGTCGGAAGAGTCCGGCGAGACCTCCGGGACCGGGAGGTCGACCGCCTCGGCGTCGTACCTGGCGACGTATGCGTCGACGACGGCCTGGGCGATGCGCCCCGGATCCACGGCTCTGCCCCCTATCGACTCGAGCGTGCCTTGCGGCTTGCCGAGCATCGTTGCGCGCTGCGCTGTAGCGAAGGGGGTGCGCACGGCCACGAAGGCCTCGAGGAGGGTGCGCCGGGTCGTCGAGTCGTGAGCGAAGCCGACCCACGCCGCCGGCCTGTGCCCCACGCTGACCCAGTCGCGCCCGAAGTAGTGAGCGAGGTGTCCGCACCTGGTGAGGGCGCGCAGCAGCGGACGGACCGAGCGGTTGACGATCCGCTTCTCGTCGCAGGGCTCGAGCGCGCCCGGATGCTCGAGGGCGAGGGCGACGTGCACCGTCCCGCTCCCGACGAGCACCTCGGGCCCGCCCGAGCCCCGGCGCAGCAGCGGCCACGTCGCCGGCAGCCCTGCCCCGCGCTGGAACGCGCCGACCAGGAGCGCCTCGTCATACGCGACGGCGACCCAGAGCTCCGCTGCGTGGGCCAGCGGCCGGTCGAGGGCGGCGCGCGAATGCGCCGCGATCTCACGCGCGCTTCGCTCGCCCGCACGGATGACGCCGATTCGCGCGGCCATGGTCCCTACTTACCCTTAACACTACTGGATCTGTCGTTCGCGCCCGAAGGCCCACCCGGCAGCGCGAAAAAGGTAGCTTCAAATTCGACGAGCGCCGCGGGCCGGCTATGATTCGACACCACGCGTTGCGGACCGAGGAACAAGGGGCAGACGCCTAGTGGGCGAGACCGACCGCACACAGCTCATCGCGGACATCATGCGGCTGATCCGCGAGCCGGCCATGCCCGAGAACACTCGGGTTGCGGGCCTGACGCTCATCGGCTGGCTGGCGCGCCGCCGTCCTGACGAGTCGCCGCACGCCATCGGCATCGACGAGGCGCGCGAGTCGGAGCGACGCATCCGGGCCGCCCGGACGAAGGCACGGTAAAATTCGTCCATCAGGTGATTGCTGCGAGCGTCCGCCCGCAGTGATACGACTCTTCCGTCCGGCATGCTCCGCATCCCGCCTGCCCTCGACACAGACCCCGAAGACGTGGCCTGGGCGCTGCAGACGGCGGAGGCGCTATGGAAGCGAAACGAGCGCACCGACGCGATCGTGTGGCTGCGGCGCGCCGCCCAGGCCGCCAGTGACGCGGAGGACGACGAGCGTGCCCTCACCCTGGCTCGCGGCGCGGCCGAGCTCGCGGAGGGGGTTCCGAAGACGTCGTCGCCGGCGGCCCAGCCTCCGCCTGCGGTGCCCACTGCGGCCCAGGTCCACGCGGGCATGCTCGACCCCTGGGCGGACGAGGCGCCGACGATGGACCGCGAGCGGGTGAGCGCGGCGTCACCGGCGGTCGCGCACCCGCCGCCGTCCAGCACGGGGGTGGTGACCAGCGCCGCTCTTCCGGCCGCCCCGCGCCCGGCGCCTCGGCGGGTCGTTCCTCCGCCGCTGCCCTCGGCGGTCGATGTCGACCTGTCGGCGGTCGAGGCGCTCGGCGACCTTCCCGACGATGCCCGCGAGGCGTTCGCGCGAGCCGCGATCGTCAGGACACTCACGCTCGACGACGAGGTCTCCGGTTTCGCCCTCGCCCTCGTCCTGGAGGGGAGCGCCGACCTGGCGGCCACCATCGTGGACGCGCCCGCGCTGCGCCTCGAGGCGGGTGCGGTGCTGCGCGCTCGTGGCACCATCGAGCACGTCGTTCCGGTCCGGCTCGTGGGAGCTGCGGAGCGCTCGCGCGTCGCCACATGGGACGACCGCGCGGTCGAAGAAGCGTTCCGCACATGCCCGTGGGTGGAAGACGAGCTTCGGTCCGCGGGAGATCGCCTCCAGGCGCTCGTCGGGGTCACGATGGGGCCCCTGGGCGAGCGTCTCGACGCCGCCATGCGCGCCGAGGTCACAGGCAAGCTGCGCGTCCGGACCCTTTCGGAGCACGAGGCCGTAGCCACCCGGGGAGACCCCGTGTCCGGCCTCCTTGCGGTGGCCGTGGGGGAGCTCGAGCTGCTGGGTGACGACGGGTCTCCGACGGGCAGCGTGCTGCGTTCCGGCGAGTTCGTCTTCCCGAGCGAGGTGCTGCGCGCTGCGCCCGCGCCGAACACCGTCCGGGCCGGGAAGGGGGGCGCGCTGATCCTCGTCGCCGACCGCGGAGTCGCTCAGGAGCTTCTGATGACCTGTCCGCCCCTGCTCGAGCTCTTCGCCGGCATGTGAGATCGCCCGAGCGGGGTCACCTGCCGTCGGCGCCTGGCCCGAGCGCCGCCGTCCGGTCGCCCGGCTCGGCGACCTCCCAGCGAAGCTCCTCGTTGCCCTCCGCCCCGGCGAACCGCAGCCCGAACCACCGCGCGCTCGACGCGACGGTGGGTCGACCGTCGCCCGTGAGGCGCGGGAACCGGATCCTGAACGCCCTGCGCCAGACGCTGGTGTACGGGAAGTAGCGCTGCTCGAGCGGTCCGGGTTTGGCGATGGCGTCGATCTTCGACGGCGCCGTCTCGTTCCCCTGGTCGTCGATGAGGCGCACGATCCACGCGCTGGTCGGGCGGCTCAGGTCCGTCCAGCGCCAGTTCGTCCCGTACAGGGCCACGTAGAACTCGTGGTCCGCCTCGGTCTCGTGCAGCGTGCGATCCAGCAGCTCGCGCCTCTGCTCCACGGTCAGGCGATAGTCGGCCGCATAGCGCACGACGTAAGCCCAGCGGAAGTCCCATGACTCGAAGGTGGCCGTGACCGTGAGCTTGTTGTCCAGCTCCGAGAGCTGCACCAGGCTCTCGTCGCGGGTCCATCTCTTCAGCACCTGCGGGTAGTCGCTCGGCACGTACTCGCGAGGACCCGTTGCGAGCGACACCTTGGGCTCCGCGCAGGCGAAGAGACCAAGGGCGGCCGCGAGGGAAAGCGGCAAAAGCGGCAGTAGATGAGCAGTTGTCTGGCGCACGGCGCTCGGGTGAGGGCCGAGGTTAGCACCATTGCTTGTACGGGCGGCTCTGGCATAGTCACCCGCCCCCCGCATGCCCCTCGATATACAAGTTCGCACCGCGACAATCCTCGATCTCGCCGCCGAAGTGCTCGTCGTCGGCGTCCTCCAGAGCGGGAAGGCGCCCGTGCTATCCCCGTCTCTCAAGGCGCTCGACGCGGCGCTGGGCGGGGCCCTCGCCAAGGTGATCGAGAAGGACGAGTTCACCGGCAAGTGCGACCAGTCGGTGTCGCTCTCGACGCTGGGCCGCATCCACGCGGAGAAGGTCGTTCTGCTCGGGGTCGGTGAGCGCCGCGGCCTGCGCCCTCCGGCGCTGCGGACGTTCGCGGCGAAGGCCGCCCGCGTCGCGGTCGCCGAGAGGGCGAAGTCCCTCGCGCTGGTCCTCCCTGCAGGTCACGAGGTAGACCTGCGCCCCATAGCGGAGGGGCTCGAGCTCGGCGCCTACCGCTTCACGAAGTACATGACGGGCGACCGCAAGCCCAAGGTGGCCCTCGCGACCGTGATCATCGGCGCCACGGGCAAGGTCAGCGGGGGAAGCAAGGCCTCCGTCATGGTCGGGCAGAAGGTCGCTGCGGCGGTCAACCTCTCGCGCGACCTGAGCAATGAGCCGGCGAACGTCATCTACCCCGAGTCGTTCGCGGCCGCGGCCGAGAAGCTCGCGAAGGAACACAATCTTGCGTGCCACGTCTTCGATTTCAAGGAGATCCGCCGCCGCGGGATGAAGCTCATCGACGCAGTGGGCCGCGGCAGCAGGCACGAGCCGCGGTTCGTCCACATCGCGTGGACGCCCAAGAACGCGAAGCGCAAGCTGGTCTTCGTGGGCAAGGGCATCACGTTCGACAGCGGCGGGCTGAGCATCAAACCAGCCGCGGCTATGGGCGAGATGAAGCACGACATGAGCGGCGCCGCGAACGTCGTCGCGCTCATGGCGGCCGTCGCCGCGCTGCGGCCCAAGGTGGAAGTGCACGCCATCGCGGCGTGCGCCGAGAACATGCCCGACGGCAACGCGTACCGCCCTGGCGACATCTGGGGCTCGCTCGACGGCAAGACCGTCGAGATGGTCAACACCGACGCCGAGGGGCGCCTCGTGCTTGCAGACGCCCTGGCGTACGCGCGCACGCTCTCCCCTGACGTCGTGGTCGACAACGCGACGCTGACGGGCGCCTGCGTGGTCGCCCTGGGCACGACGTGCTCGGGCTGGTACGGGAACGACGAGGCCACGGCGCGCGAGTTCGCCGCGGCCCTCGAGCAATCGGGCGAGCAGATGTGGCGCATGCCGCTTCTCGAAGACCTCCGCGAGCAGGTCAAGAGCGACGTGGCGGACCTGAAGCAGGCGGGGGACCGGCACGGCGGCTCGATCACCGCGGCCCTGTTCCTGCGCGAGTTCGTGGGGGACTCTCGCTGGATCCACTGTGACATCGCGGGTCCGGCGGCGATCGATCGCCCCACCGCCTGGATGACGACCAAGGGCGCCACGGGGCACGGCGTGCTGACCTTCCTCGCGATGATCGAGCGCGCGTCACGTTGAAGACTCTCGAGCAAAAGCTCGGCCGCGCGATGTCGCGCGCCATCTGCGACTTCGAGATGCTGAAGGACGGCGACCGCGTGATGGTCGCCGTGAGCGGCGGCAAGGACAGCTACACCATGCTGCACCTCTTGCGCGCTCTGCAGCGCAGGGCCCCCGTCCGCTTCGAGCTGCGCGTGGTGAACGTCGATCAGGGGCACCCTGGCTACCCGGGTCACGTGCTGCGCGAGTACATGGCGCGCGAGGGCCACGACTTCACGATGGTCGAGGAGGACACGTACTCGATCGTCACGGACAAGATCCCGGCCGGCAAGACGTACTGCTCGCTCTGCTCGCGCCTCCGCCGGGGAATCCTCTACCGGGTCGCGAAGGAGCTCGGCTGCAACAAGATCGCGCTGGGGCACCATCGCGACGATGTACTCCAGACGCTCTTCTTGAACCTCATGTTCGCGGGGCAGCTCGGCGCGATGCCGCCCCGCCTTCTCGCCGACGAAGGCCGGCTCGTCGTGGTGCGGCCGCTCGTGTACTGCGCCGAGGAGGACATCCGGGCATTCGCGGCGGAGGCGTGCTTCCCCATCCTGCCGTGCGACCTGTGCGGCTCCCAGGAGCAGCTCCAGCGCAAGGCCGTGGGGCGACTGCTCGACGACCTGGAGCGCGACCGCGCCGGCACCAAGACGTCCATGCTCGCGGCGCTTCAGAACGTCCGTCCCACGCACCTCCTCGACAAGCGATTGTGGCGGCTGCTCGACCTTGCGAGCGAAGCGCGAGACGACGAGGACGGAGCCTCCGGGCCGGAGGCGCGAATCGCCCCCGAGCGTCTGCTGCGCAGCGGCTGACCAAGGGTCTCCTTCGGCGCTATCCTGGGCCTGATGTACGTCGACGCGTCGGGGGCTCGAGGATGATCGCGCGCGCTCTCGCTCTAATGGCTCTGGTCGCCATGGTGCCTTCGTGTGGCCATGGCGGAGCACCGGGTGCCACAGACACGTCGCTCGGCGGCGACGTCGCGCGCGTCGGAGACACGGCCATTCCCGTGGCGCTGGTCGCGCAGGTCTCTGCAGTTCGCGGGCTCGCGCCGCGCTCGACGCTCGACCTGCTCGTGGACGACGCGCTCGCCGCGCAGGGGGCCCGCGCCCGGGGGCTCGATCGCGAGCCAGCCATCGTGTGGGCGACGACGGGAGCGCTCGCCCGCCGCGAGGTGGCTCGTCTGGCCGAGGAGGCGCGCTCGCTGGGCCCCCCCTCCGACGACGAGCTAGCCACCCTTGGCGTCGTCCATGCCGTGGTCATGCATTCAGCCGCCCTCACGGAAGTCCGCGCGCGCGCCACCATCGCCGCCGTCAGAAAGGCCGTCCTGGCTGCCAGGACGCCGGAAGAGTTCGAGTCGCTTGCCCTGGCCGTGCCGCATCAGGGGATGCGGATGGTGGCGCAGCCGGTCTCCGGGCTGCGCGCCGACGGCCACGAGTTCGACGCCAACTTCGTCGCTGCGGCCTTCGCGCTGCGATCCATCGCCGAGACGAGTCCGATCGTCGAAACATCCTTCGGCTGGCACGTGATCCGTCTCGTCGAGCGTGTGCCGCCGGACCCAGCACAGGCCGAGCCGAGACGGCGCGAGATCGCCGACAGCGTGCAGGCGATGCGTACCCGCGGGCGTGTCGGTCTCGTGCTCGAGGAGGCGCGGGAGCGCATGTCGGTGGAGCTCACGCCAGCGGCCGAGGGGCTCATGTCCCAGGTTGCCGCGAGGCAGCCTTGAGGGAGCGGGGGCGCACCCGCCGTCCGCCGCCCCGCCCCGTCCCGCGCGACCAGCACGAGAGCGCTTTCGGCTCGATACTGACCGAGCTCGTCGGGCGGCTCCCGGGGGCGCTCGCCGCCGCCCTCGTCGACCTCCACGGCGAAACCGTCGACTACGCGGGGACGGACCCCTACGCGGTGCGGCTGGCCGCAGCGCACTGGCGCATCGTGCTGAATGACACCGGATCCCAGCCCTCGCTGGCCATGCCCCGCTGGATCACCGTCCGCGCCACCCGGGCGAGCTACGCGATCCACACTTTGCCGGAAGGCTACGCCCTCGTCCTGGTCCTTTCGCGAGGCGCGGGCGTCCCCGGCCCCAGACGCGCCATCGGCGCCTGCATGCGCCTCCTAGCGGCGGAGGCCGGCTGGGCGCTCGGGGGCGCGGCCGACTGGTATCCGGTGGACGTTGCGAGCGATGCTCGCCGCCGCCCTCAGGCAATCCTGCTCGAGGCCGGCCCGCGCTCGCTCGACGTGCTCGGCGCGGTCGCGAGCGGCCTGGCGCACCGGGATCGCGGGTGGCGGGTGCGCACCGACAACGGCGTGGAAGCGACACTAGTTCGCGAACCCGGAGGGTTCTGGTATGTAGACGAACCCCTCGCAGCCGGCTTCGCGCCAGCAGCTGGGGGCGGCGCGGAAGAAAGTCGTTGACAGATAGCCCACGCTGACTAGATTCCGCGCCCCGCTGCCTGGGAGACCCGGTTCGCCGGACCCAGCCGGGCAACTTACTTCCAGACGTTTCGCGACTTTCCACCGGTTCTCCACCGGTAGAGGTCGCGGGTCACCTTTCCGTCCCCGGTCAGCCCGGGCCGGACTTTACGCGCCGGCGATGTAAGCACCTTGACGTACCGCCCGCGCGAAACTATGGTACCGCCCCCGACTTCGGAGCCGGCACAAAGCTCCCTCGGTCCTTGAAAACTGAATCGTACGCTCCCTTTAGAGCCTCGCACGCCGCTCACGCGTCGGGCGAGGCACAATGAGTGGGTCCTTGGAGAGCGCGAGGTCCATGTCGGCTACTTCAGCCGCGTGCAGACCGAAGCGTTCTCCCTATTCCAAAAGCCAGAGCCCAAGCACTGCCCGTTCCTAAACCGAAGGGGCACCTTGGGGACTCAACAGATTCAACTGGANNCACATGCAAGTCGCACGAGAAAGGGCTTCGGCCCCGGTACAGTGGCGCACGGGTGAGTAACACGTGGGTAATGTTCCCTCAGGCGGGGGATAACCTTCCGAAAGGAGGGCTAATACCGCATATGACCACGACCTCGAAAGAGGTCGCGGTAAAAGCAGGCCTCTACATGTAAGCTTGCACCTGAGGATCAGCCCGCGTCCCATCAGCTAGTTGGTAGGGTAATGGCCTACCAAGGCTAAGACGGGTAGCTGGTCTGAGAGGATGATCAGCCACACTGGAACTGAGACACGGTCCAGACNNCTCCTACGGGAGGCAGCAGTGGGGAATATTGCGCAATGGGCGAAAGCCTGACGCAGCGACGCCGCGTGGGTGATGAAGGCCTTCGGGTTGTAAAGCCCTGTGGAGAGGGACGAATAAGTCGGAGCCAATACCTCCGGCGATGACGGTACCTCTTTAGCAAGCACCGGCTAACTCTGTGCCAGCAGCCGCGGTAAGACAGAGGGTGCAAACGTTGTTCGGAATTACTGGGCGTAAAGCGTGTGTAGGCGGTCGTGAAAGTCGGATGTGAAAGCCCCGGGCTCAACCCGGGAAGTGCACCCGATACTGCTCGACTAGAGTACCGGAGAGGTTGGTGGAATTCTCGGTGTAGAGGTGAAATTCGTAGATATCGAGAGGAACACCGGCGGCGAAGGCGGCCAACTGGACGAGTACTGACGCTGAGACACGAAAGCGTGGGGAGCAAACAGGATTAGATACCCTGGTAGTCCCGGCCCTAAACGATGATTGCTTGGTGTGATCGGTACCCAATCCGATTGTGCCGTAGCTAACGCGATAAGCAATCCGCCTGGGGAGTACGGTCGCAAGGCTGAGACTCAA